>CALDUB010000201.1 GCA_937923465.1 uncultured Saprospiraceae bacterium | reverse complement strand
AAGAAAAAATACATGCGTTCGTTGTGGATGTATTCTGATGAAGTATTTGAAGAGGTTAATTTTGAAGATATTATGCAAGAATGTGAAGTCGGCGACGAGATTATTTTTATAATGGTGGATAGGGATTACTTTTTACAAAACTATGAAGTGGAAGTAATGTGGGGCTGTTAAAATGAGAAGTTCTTTATGAAATAGATTGATAAAGTTTGATTTTAATTACTCAAACGGTGACTTTCCTTATGGACACGTGAGTCGAATGTAATCAACTTACGTGTCCCCATGGATGATAGAAAAGCGGATTTGGCAGATGATGCGGATTTGGGCGGATCCATTATTTTCAGTTCAATAAAATCCGCCCTAATCTGCCAAATCCGCATCATCTGTTTAACAATCATGTCTTCTTAGAAAGTCACACTTAGAGAATCATAGCAAAATGCTTCCTAAATTGACAACATTCGACTTTGGTCTTTTCTTTGGAAGGAACAAACGCGCAAATAAGTAAGAAAATTGTTATTTTTCATATTTATTCACAAGCCAATAACCTATAAAACTAAGTAAAACAAGCCCAATAGTAAGAGCCAAAATAAAACTTGGCAGTTCAAATTCTATGTTTATCAGTCCCAACATTAAGACAGGCAAAGCCAATAATCGCAACACTTCAATCACATGTACCCAAGTATTTTTCTTCTCCGCAAAAAAACCAAACATCACCGTCGTCCAGCCAATCCAAAGAGAAAAAGCAACAATTAAGGGAGTCGTAAAATTCTCATTTTCAAAAAGAAAAAGTGTGGTAATTTGAGACAAAATAAAGAACTGCAAAAAGATATACACTTTCATCCCTTTCGAAACTGTCGCATCATATTTTTGATAGTCAGAGGCTACGACTTTGGGCTTTTGATGTCCACCCATATAGTCTGGCAACCAACCTGGAGGGTAAAATAAAATCTTTAATTTATCTTTAAAAGTTCGCGCTTCTTTCACCACGGCAAACAGGTCGATATAGTGCGAAAAATTAGCAAAAAGTGGATTCCAAGATTTAATAGGAACTGTCACACCATAGTTTGGACGTTCTTCTTCTTCCTTAAATGTCCCAAACATTTTATCCCAAGTAATGAAGACTCCAGCGTAGTTTTTGTCGATGTATTTTGGGTCGCGACCGTGGTGTACGCGATGATGAGAAGGTGTATTTAAAACGGCTTCAAACCAGACAGGCATCTTTTGAATATGCTCGGTATGTATCCAAAATTGATACAACAAATTAAAGCCTGCCACCAAGACCAACTGCGTCGGGTCAAATCCAACTAAAGCTAAAGGCAAGTAAAAGAAAAAGCCCCACAGCGCTCCCGTCGATGTCTGTCGCAATGCCACTGATAGGTTGTAATCTTCACTCTGATGATGCACCACATGACCGCCCCAAAACAGGCTAACCGTATGCGCCATACGATGTTCCCAGTAATATCCTAAGTCATACAAAACCCAAATTGCCGCAAAAGTCCAGCCATTAGAAGGCAAATCAAACAAGCGAAAATGCTCAAAGACAAAAACGTAAATTCCAATTTTTATTATCTTTTGAAATACGCCTGATACTTGTGAAAGTGTGCCCGTGCTGATGTTCGTCACGGCATCATGTAGGCGATAGGTATGCTTTTTTGTGATGCGCTCGTAGATGAGTTCCACCGCCATGAGCGTGAAGAAAATAGGAATGGATAAGACGACGGGATTAAGATTCATAGTTTAATTTTGAATTTGATACTTGAATTTGAATTTAAACCCTCTTCCCTACCCCCAAAGGTGTAGCAGGCGTTTCTTTCGGTCTGCGTCCCTGCACCTCTGGCAAAGAAACTGTTTTCAAATGCGGCAGTACTAATTTAGCGAAAATCTCACATTCTTCCAAGTGCGGATAACCTGAAAAAATGAAAGAACGAATGCCCATGTCCATGTACCTTTGCAATTTTGCTATAATTTGCTGTGGATTCCCAACTAAAGCGGCGCCACAACCCGAGCGAGCGCGACCGATTCCTGTCCATAAATTTGGCTCTGCATATCCTTCTTCATCTGCTAGAGTACGCATATCTGCCTGACGAGATACGCCGTAAGATTTTGCATCTAAGGCGCGTTCGCGAATTTCTTTTCCTTTTTCAGGTTCTAATTTTGACATGAGTTTTCTAGCGTGTGCGCGCGCTTCCTCTTCCGTCTCGCGGACTATCATGTGGATACGTAAACCAAAATCTACTTTTCGCCCATATTCAGCTGCTTTGTTGCTCATATTTTGCATCAAGCCTCCCAAACGTTCTTCCGTTTCTGGCCACATCAAATACACATCACAATGCTCTGCACACAAATCAACTCCAGGAGGAGAATAACCACCAAAATAAAGCAAAGGTCCTCCGTTTTGTTGATAAGGTTTGACAGGCGCAGTTGGTAATTTAATATTGTAAAAATCGCCTTTAAAATCGATTTCTGCCTTTGTCCAAGCTTGTTTTAAAATCTCGATAACCTCACGTGAACGCTTGTAGCGGGTCTCGGATGTTTCCTCTGTCCCTGGCAGATTAGAGGAGATGATATTTATCGTCAAACGTCCTTCTAAGATGTGGTCAAGCGTCGCAATCGCACGCGCCAACATCGGCGGATGCACTTCCCCACAACGTATCGCGGCTAAAAGATTAATATTTTTTGTCAATGGCGCTACCGCAGAAGCAAAGGTCATCGTATCTTGTCCGACCTGATAAGAAGACGGGCAAAGAATATTTCTATAACCCAATTTATCAGCGGTTAACAATATCTCAGAAGCATTTTTCCAATTACTCTTGTACTGGTCGGGCATCTCTCCTAGGAATTCCGTATCACCGTTACAAATGGGCGCAAACCAAGAGATTTCGGCACCGTCTAAATGCTCTGAACGAATTTGTATTGACTTGTTTTTCATATATAGCGAATTTTCGCTGCTAAGGTAGTAAATTTGTGTAAATTAGTTGTCGATTGGCTGCTGTCAGGTGACGGTAAAATATTTCTGGAAACTTAATAGTTTTCTTTATTCAGTTATCCATAAATTATTATACTCATCAAATGACTTTGAGTCACCTGATGAGTATTTTTTGTGAATAAAAAATATCAAAATGAAAAAACGCTATCTTATTCCTATGGTTTCTCTTGGTCTTTTGGCAATCGCATTCTTTGCAGGACCAAAACCTGACTATCCTGCTTTCACAAGCAAAATTGAGAAAATAAACATGTCTCTGACTGAAACAGAAGACTTCGTTTCTAAAAAGCACATCAGCGTTAAAAATTTCAAAGCAGGCAATGAAAGTTACATTCTTTGGGCAGATAGCACAAAGCAAAAAACGGAACATAGCGTCGTTTATTTACATGGATTTTCGGCGAGTCCAATGGAAGGCGACCCAATTCATAAGGAATTTGCGCAGCGATATGGTGCGAATCTGTATGTTCCTTGTTTGGCAAAACATGGCATTTTGGATAAGGAAAGTTTCAAAGATTTGACTCCAAAAGACTTAGTGGATAGTGCGAAAGAAGCCATTGCTATTGGGAATGTTTTGGGAGAAAAAGTGATTGTGATTTCTTGTTCGACGGGTGGGACTTTGTCCGCTTATTTGGCAGCGGAAAACCCAGAGATGATTAATGCCCAAATGGCTTTTTCCCCTAATATTGACTTGGCTAATCCAACTTCAGACATGCTAACTTTGCCCTGGGGATTAGAAATAGCTCAACAAGTATCTGGTAGTAAATATCGCCATGTTCCGATTCCTGAAAGCTGCGCGCCTTATTGGACTATGGACTACCGTCTAGAAGGAATTGTCGCTCTAAAAGCTTTGATTGAAGAGACAATGTCTTCGGAGATTTCTCAGAAAATAACCCAGCCACTTTTTGTGGGATATTATTATAAAGATGAGACACATAGAGATAAAACGGTTTCTATTCCTGCGATGAAAACGTTTTTTGAGGAAGTCAATACGCCAGATGAAAAAAAGGTTTTGCATGCTTTTCCAAATGGGGCGCATGTGATGTTGTCGCCTTTGCAAAGCACGAATCTCGATGCAGTAAGGAAAGAGACTTTTAAGTTTGCGGAGGATGTTTTGGGCTTAGTCGCGAGGTAGTTACGAGGTACGATTTACGAAGTACGATTTACGAAGTACGATTTACGACTGCTCTGACTTGGATGTTTAAATTGTATGGGAGTAGGAATAGTTGAATGATTTACGAGGTATGAGGTATAATTTACGAAGTATGACAGTTCTGACTTGAAAAACCAAGCCATATAAAAGTAAGAGCAGTCGTACTTCGTAAATCGTAAATCGTACTTCACACCTCCTCTTTCATTTTAATTAACTTCGTCCTAAGACTCTGTAACTTGCGTAACATTAAATGTTTTTGCTTCTTTTGAGCGCGCATATTCTTAATCTCATTTGCTGCGCCATCAAGAGTAAATCCTCTTTCTTTTACTAAATTGTGAATCATTCCAAAATCTTCAATATTTTTGGGCGTGAAACGGCGTTCTCCGTTGCGTTTGTGCGGTTTAAAGAAAGTAAATTCAGTTTCGTAATACCGAATTAACGAGCTTTTCACGTCAAACATTGACGCGACTTCACTAATACTGTAGTAACTTTTAGTAAGGTTTTTTATAGTATCCATATATGTGTTCGTATTCATTATTTTTAAGTCCCCTGCTAGCAAATGTAACGAATTTTTTGTTTCGATGTTTTAAAATATTAAAAATCAACTTAATGTCAGAAGTACCACCAGCTAAAGAAAAGAAAAAAATCATCAAGAAATACGAAGTCGTTCTTGGCGTCCTTTCCATTTTAATTATGGCTTATTTCATCGTCGGAAAGTATGGCTGTTTTATGGTTAATAAATCTGTTACCGATGTAGAATGGACGGATGGGAGTTCTCACGACAACTTAAAACGTCCAGAAAAACCAAAAGAAGCGACTCAGATTGATAAGGAAACTGAGTCAACAGTACGTGAATTAGCAAGGCTTTTCGCAAATAACAAAGGTAAAAATGATGTTCGCACAGAAGGCGGAATGCAACGTATCGGCTTAACGAAAGATGAGCGCAATTACTACAAAAATATAAGGGAGAACTTTGGTTTTAGCGACGAAATTAGCTCTGCACAAAACTGGTTTTCAGTTTTAAAAGCAGCAGGAAGTACTTACAAAACTATGCAAGGTATTTTTCAGGAAGAACAACCCGAGGACGGCGATGATTTTTATAATGAATTAGAAAATAGATTTGGTGTACCGAGTTCGCTTTCGCGAGAATTTGCGAAACGTGGAAAGAAGGAAGTGAGTGACTGGGCGCTTTTTGTGGAGGAAAATCAATAGAAGTACGAGGTACGATTTACGAAGTACGACCGTTCTAACTTGGATGTTTAAATTGTATGGGAGTAGGAATAGTTGAATAATTTACGAGATATGATTTACGAAGTATACTTTACGAAGTACGGCAGTTCTGACTTAGAAAACCAAGTCATATAAAAGGTAAGAGCAGTCGTACTTCGTAATTCGTAAATCGTACTTCAAATCATCCGCGCATCTTAGACCGTTTCACCAAATACTGCTGCAAAATTGGCTTAAAACCAGCATTAATATCCGCCTCTACAAAGTCAATCCTATACTGCAAGCATTTCATTTTCAACTCTTCTTTAAACGCTTTCATCTGCGTTACATACTGTTCTTTTACTTGATTAGACTGTAAACGAACTTGCTCTCCTGTTTCCATATCAACGAATAGATATGGGCGATTTTGAAATTCAAAATCCATCTCCTTTGACTTATCAACTACATGAAAAAGCACAACTTCATGCTTGGCATGCTTGAGGTGTTGTAATGCCGCGAAAAGCTTTTCACTCTCTTCTGATTGTTCCAGCATATCGCTAAAGATAATCACCATCGAACGCTTATGAATACTATCTGCAATTTGGTGCAAAGCCTCTGCTGCAGAGGTTTTCCTATCACGTACTGGATTATGAATCAAATTATCCAAATGCCCCAATAGTAATTGGTAATGCTTTGTACTCACGCGCGCACGGGTATGCGTATTCACCGCTTCATCGAAGATAGACAAACCGAATGCATCGCGTTGCTTCTTCAATAAATTCATTAATGCCGCCGCTGCCAAAGAAGAAAAACGCAACTTATTCATGTAAGTATCTGTCTCTTTCGACACTTCAGGAAAGTACATTGAACTTGACGAATCTATCACGATTTGACAACGCAAATTCGTCTCCTCTTCATATCGCTTCGTATACATCTTATCCGTCCGCGCGAATACCTTCCAATCAATATTTTTGGTTGGCTCACCTGGATTATAAATACGATGCTCGGCAAACTCTACACTAAATCCGTGAAACGGACTTTTGTGCAAACCAATGATAAAACCCTCGACGACTTGTTTCGCCAAAAGGTCTAAATTTCCAAGGTTGCGGACATCTATATTATCTAAGTATTGAGACATATGAGATATGATTTACGATTTACGAAGTACGAATATGACTTGTCGTGTGACTTTGTTTTGACCCAGTCCCGATAGTTATTGGTATTGAGTCAAAATCCGAGTCACGTTTTGCGAATCACACGTTTTGCTAAAATTTTGTCAAGTATTATTTTACAATAACGTATTTTTTCTGGATTAGATTTGATTTGAAGGGAAATGTTTTTGCTTTCAGCAACTTTACAACCTTTCTAAACTTGCCCATGCAAAAACAAAGAAAGCACAAAACTCCCATACAACAAAGCACTAAATGCAAAATGCGGACGCACTGAGATATATTTATGCGGCGAAATACCGTGTTTCGTTTTCAGATAAACCATCTGATTTATTTTATTGACATAAAATGCAATGACTGAAGCAAAAGCAATTCCCAATAATCCAAAAACATGGACAAAAATCAAACTCAGCGATACGTTTACTATAATTTCAATGGCAGCAGAAAAGAGTAAAAAGTAGCTTTTCTCTTTTGCCATAACGACCGTTTGTGGTAACAATATTCGGCTGGACAACATCAATAAATAGACATTAAAAACGTAAGCAGAGTCTCGAAACTCTGGACTAAATGCCCATTCAAAAATCCAAGGGCTCACCAACATAAATATCGCAGAAAGCGGAAACATCCATTTAGATAAATTAAAAGTTTGCTTCTTTAAGTTCTCCATTCCTACCTCCAGATTACTTGCCATTTTAGGTAACAAAGCTGTCACTATTGCACCAATAAAAAGTGCAACATAAGGCATCTCCCTTGCACCATATCGAAAGACTGCAAAGGCACTTTCATCTTGAAAATATGAATTAACAATCAAGCCGTCTATTGACTCATAACCTCTATTTAAAAATGCTTTTAAAACCAAAGGTAGCGCCAAAGCATAAAACGGCGCAAGCATCTGAAAATCAATAGAAAAGGTCGTATGCCTGAATATCAAAACGAGTAACCAAACAAACTTCACAGCAGACATAAGAATCAGCCCAACAAAGATTTCTTCTAAGCCCCAGCCCATTAAAAGAGGAACGAGAACTGCAACTAATTGCAAGCTAAAAGCTATCGTTCCATAGACGAATATCTCTTTGTATTTCTTCAAAAGGAGATAAAAAATCTGTACCAACCAAGACGGCGATTGAAAGACTAAAAAAAGACACAACAAGGGGATGTAAGGCAATTCTTCCTCCATCCCAAACGTTTGAGTAAACCAGCCCGCAGACAAATAAAGAATGCCCGACATCACGATACTCACAACGGTAAAAAACAGAAAGATATTGAACAAGGCTTTTTTACTTTCTTGTTCATTTAATTTTGGCAGATAAGTCAATGCAGCATTGATGCTACTTGCTACCCAAAAAAAGCTAAGCATACTCGCCGTAAACCAGAACATCTCATAAACGGCGATGTCCTCTTGCGGGAGGAATTTTGCCAAAATAATCATCAGCAAAATGGTCGTTCCAAAGCGCAGCAAATTGAAATATTGCAAGGCTGTAGTACCGTTTATATATTTTGTTAAATTTTGAATTTTGAATGATGAATTTTGAATGCGAGAATCTTAATCTGGCATTTTTATTAAAAAATCGTTCTTTGTCACCTGCGCGCGATGCGACAAGCGGTAATTGTGAAAGAACCAAAAAAATCAAATGAAAATCTATTCTTTTTTATTCCTTCTTCTACTATTCGGCTCTTGTCAGACGGGAGAAAGTCAATCCTCCTCTCCTGCTGTGACGATTGCTGTACCGAGTCCCATTCCAGAAGACACATTTATTGACCCAATAGGTCAGACGATACAAACGCGTTTCTTGCCGCCTACAGGTTTTACACGTAGCACTTCACCAGAAAATTCTTATGAAGCCTACTTACAAAATCTACCATTACATCCACATGGCGCAAAAGTACATTATTACAACGGTCAAGAAAAGTACAATGATGTTTACGAGGCAGTTATTAACATAGACGTCGGAAAACGAGACTTGCAGCAGTGTGCAGATGCCATTATGCGTTTGCGTGCAGAACATTTGTACGCACAGCAGGATTATGAAAATATTCACTTTAATTTTGTGAGTGGCGATAGGATTGACTACGATAAATGGCGGAAAGGCTATCGGGTAAAAGTATCTGGGAATAAGGTTTCGTGGGTAAAGTCTGCGGAGGCTAGCAATGATTACAAATCTTTTCGCAAGTATATGAATATCATTTTCTCTTATGCAGGAACGCTTTCTTTGGCGAAAGAATTAAACCCAGTTTCTATGGAAAACATTCAAGTTGGAGACGTTTTTATCCAAGGTGGCAGTCCTGGTCATGCGGTCGTTGTCGTGGATGTGGTAGAGAATAAGGAGACGAGCGAACGTCGTTTTTTGTTGGCACAAAGTTACATGCCAGCACAAGAAATTCATGTGCTAAAAAACATGTCAAATGCGGACGGAAGCCCTTGGTATAGTAATTTATCGGAAGGAGATGTGGGGACACCTGAATGGGGATTTAGAGTGGAGGACTTGAAGCGATTTTAAGAAGAATATTTTTACCGCGGAGACACGAAGACGCAGAGAGAAAACTCAGCGTCTCTGTGCCTCTGCGGTAAAACCCTACTCTACCACCACCTTCTGACTAAAGGTCTGTGTTTTATCACTCAAGTCTACAATATAAACGCCTGAAGATAAATCAGTTGTAGAAAAAACATAACTGTCAGAAAAGCGAGAAACTGTTCCTTTCTCAATTAACTTTCCTGCAATATCTGTCACACTAAAAGTAAAATCAGTATTGGAAATACCTTTGATTTCAAAAGTAATTTGCTCTCCATTTTGGACTAAAGAAGGATAAATATTGACGCTAATTTCTGGCGAGAACTCAACAGATTTAACATCTGAATATTCAAACTTTCCGTCTGTATCTATTTGCTTTAAACGGTAATAGTTTACACCTGCTACAGGACTATCATCGAAGGCTTTGTAAAACACATCACCTTCACTATTCCCTTGTCCTCTTACTGTAGTAATAACTGTATAATTCTCTTTGTCAGTGCTGCGCTGCACTTCAAATTCTTCATTATTTCTTTCAAAAGCAGTTATCCAATTTAATTCCGTTTGCTTCCCATTTTTAGTTGCCGTAAACTCTTTTAACTCTACTGGTAAAATACTATTCACACTAAAAACATATAAACCCGTATCGGTATCAGAACCAATAACTGAACCTGAATTAAAATAAGGAAAAACACCCCATACACCGTCAAAGACACCCGCATTTGTGTTTGTATTTGTATCGTAGTAACCTTCTAAAACTGGCTTTGTCGGGTCACTAATATTCCACACTTGCACGCCTTCTCGGTAGTATGCTACGTAAACGTAATCGCCTTTAACAAAAGGATTGTGAGCGATATTAGCAAGTGAGCTTTGATTATCTAGATTGGCGAAAAAGTAAGAAGAGTCTGGCGCACTGATTTCGCTTAAATCTTGCAAGTTGGCTACTTTAACTTTCCTACCTGTGCTCTCATCACAAAAAATAAGGTTCTTACTGTCTTCCGTCAACCAACCACTATGATTGTATCCACTATTGTTGTAAACTGTCAAAGACCCCAGCTCCACAGGGGCAGTAGGGTCTGCAAAATCATAAACATACATGTCAGAAACTCCGTGAAAACAATAAGCCGTATCATTACGCACATATATATCATGTGAGTAACCACCATTCATATTTGGAGAACCAATCTCTACAGGTACGGCAGGATTTGTCAGGTCAAAAACAATGATGCCTCCATTATGTGTATTCGAACCAGGGATATACATTTTAGCTTTTGCCTCATCTATAAATACATTGTGCGCTCTATTAAAACTTGTCGTCGATTGATGTACTTTTGAGACAGTAGCGGGTAATCCACTCAGGTCAAAAACTATCAGTCCCTCATTTGTAGTACCTTGGTCCGCAACAGCATAAGCATAATTACCATAAGTCTTAAAGTCTCGCCAAAGAGAAAGTGTATTGTCGCCATTTGCATTCAAATTACCAAAACTTGCTACCTCTACAATATCTGTCGGGTCGGTAATATCAATGAAGTGTATTTTCCCGGCAGAGCCTATAATACCATATTCTCTACCATCAGGAGCAGTATATCCCCAACAATCATTATATCTTAATCCAGAATGAATAGGTAAAGAAGGGTCATCCCAATTATCTAACAAGGTCATATTCATAGATACTTGTGCAGACAATCCAGAGACAATTAGCAGTATGGTAAAAAGTGAAAATAGTTTATGCATTGCAATTGTTTTTATACGTTGGAAAAGAAATTAAGTATGAGGGAGTTGAGTAAAATATTGTACCTAGGTCAGAATGTTGACGCGAGGACTCTACAGAAGGGTAATAGACTCGTTTGTAAATAAGGAATACAAGACTTGTTTGCAAAAGAGATAAAAA
This sequence comes from uncultured Saprospiraceae bacterium, assembly GCA_937923465.1. GTDB lineage: Bacteria > Bacteroidota > Bacteroidia > Chitinophagales > Saprospiraceae > JAHDCG01. The sequence goes on along the minus strand of CALDUB010000201.1, from coordinate 45,210 downwards.
CTATATGTCTTTTAACGATAATTAGTTCAGAAGTCACATATAGGGCAATAATCACGGAAGATAATTCTTTCTTCTATGCGCAAAAATCAAACCATGTAAGCATCAAGATGTTTAGAATAAAAGTAACTTTGCAAAAAGAACATTCTTTTAGTGAAGAACCAAAAAAAATGATTTATGTCTTTAGTAGAATCAAATATGTTAGACCTGGGAATTGCTGCCCCAGATTTTAATTTACCAGACACAGTTTCAGGTGAAAATTTAACGTTTAACGACGTCAAAGGAGAAAGAGGAACCGTCGTGATGTTTATTTGCAATCACTGTCCTTACGTCATCCATGTGAATGCAGAAATTAAACGTATCTCTGATGAGTATAATGCGAAAGGTATCGGGTTCGTTGCCATTAGCTCGAATGATGTCGTTAATTACCCACAAGATGCACCACATTTAATGACAAAGTTAGTAAAGCAAGAAGGCTTTAATTTCCCTTATTTATATGACGAGTCACAAGATATTGCAAAAGCATACGATGCTGCTTGTACGCCTGATTTCTATGTTTTTGATGCAGAGAGTAAATTGGCTTATCGTGGTCGTATTGATACTTCTCGTCCAAGTAATGGAGAAGCATTAACGGGTAAAGATTTACGCGAAGCTTTGGATACGATTTTGGCAGGTGGAGAAGTTTCTGATGTTCAATATCCAAGTGCGGGTTGTAATATTAAGTGGAAGAAGTAGATGATGATTGAGTTATTGGTTATTAATTACAAAAGCTTATAACCTATAAAACCTGGTAGTGAGTATCCACCGTTTTGACACATTACCTAAAACCTAACTTCTTTTAAACGTAAAGAGGGTTTCTGGATATTTAATCCAGAAACCCTTTTTACGTTTAAAGCCATTCTTCACTCATTAAAAATATAAAAACATAGATTAAAACTACTCTTTTTCATTTATGCCTGATAATGAACCAATTATGCGTAAAAACACACCTCTTCTCGCACTACTTTTGCAACCAAAACTATGTATATTTTGTTTGACAACCCAAGCAAATCATTTCCTATACTAGGACTTAGAAAAGCTATTAAATTTCATTCATGCAAAACATAAACCTCGCAGTAGGTTATCACAATATTCCCAATTTTCATCACCTTAATTTGTCTCTGACTGACCAATTAACGGATGCGGAATATCATGTTCCTTCTCCTTTTCAAGGTTTGGAGGGATTTAGGGAAGCGATTTCAGCAAAATTGCAGATTGAAAACGGCATACAGACCCTAACTGAAGAAAATATTTTAGTCACCCAAGGTGCCACACAAGCGATATATCTTATCGTTAATAAGCTACTCAAAGAAGGCGACGAAGTTCTTCTTCCAATACCTACATGGAGCTATTTTAACGATGTGCTAAAGGCTAAAAATGTAAGCATCAAAGGCGTACAAACCGATGTTAAAAATCAATATAAAGTTACTGCTAGTGAGTTAGAAAAAAACCTAACTCAAGAGACAAAAATGTTGATATTCACACATCCGGGCAATCCTGGCGGCGGCGTCTATACACATGAAGAACTTGCAGCAATAACAAAGGTCATCAGAAAATTTCCTAAGCTGATTATACTCTCTGATGAAGTTTATGAGTTATTAATTTTTGATACAGACAAACCATTCTATTCTCTCTCTTTTTTCCCTTCGATAGCCAAGCAAATAGTCACTGTTAATGGCTTTTCAAAATCATTCGGCTTGACGAGTTGGCGTATAGCTTACGCCTATTCTCACAATCAAGAATTCATTAATCAACTGACAGAATTCCAAAGACTTATAACCTACGGACTTCCTGTTGCGACTCAGAGAATAGCATGGACCGCTATTCAAAAAGAACGCCTTTATGCTTTAATTTGGCAGCAAATGGGCATGCCTCGTCGCCAGCAGTTGTTTAGTTTCTTTGAGCAAAATGCCCATTCAGAAGTCTTTTTACCCGACGGTGCTTATTTTCTTTTCCCAAATCTAAAGAAACTCTGTGATGTTGCAGGATTTACCCATAGTGCAGAATTGCCTCTTTTCTTAGCCGAAAATTATAATTTAAATATCGCTGACGGTGCTACTTTTGGAATGCCTTTTCACTATCGTATTAATTTTATGCAGACAGAAGGAATTATACAGGAGGCGATTAATCGGTTTACAAAGGCATTTGCAGAATTAGCCGCTTAAAGATTGAACGTAAAGGCGCGAAGTTTTTTTTCAAACACAATTTAATAAAAAATACAAAGTAAAGGTTCTTTATGATTTTGGTTGGTAAATCGCAAGACGCTACTCAAAAGGTGACACGTAAGTCGAATGTCGTCAACTTACGTGTCCGTATGGAGTGGAAGCGTACTGTCTTGTAGTAGCAACGAATGTATGATAGAAAAGCGGATTTAGCGGATAATGCGGATTTGGGCGGATTTACTTTTTTGTATAGATAAAAATCCGCCTTAATCCGCCAAATCAGCATCATCCGCTTCTCAATCATGCCTTCGTTGAAAGCCATACTTGGTAAATAAAAACAAGATGCTTCCTCCCCTCCATGCGGATATGTAAGTTGACGACATTAGACTCACGTGTCCATAAGGAAAGTTACGATTTGAGTAACAAGTCTAATGTCAAATGCTACCAACCGATTTCAGAAAGAACCAAAGTAAAAGCTTCTGCCTTTATCAAAGAAATGTAAAACTCCCAAAAAAAATATCTCATTTAATAACTAATCTCTACTTTTGTGGCGCTCATTAGGGGTGGAACCTTCTAAGTTCAAATTCAATCTCAAAACTCAAATTCAAAACGGTCTTCGACTATTTGAATTTGATACTTGCATTTGAATTTAAAAATGTTCCTGAGATAATACCCTTCGAACCTGCCCGGATAATTCCGGGAAGGGAAATGAGGATGCTTTCTTAAAAACGAGAAACGTTCCCTCGTCTTACTAAGTCCCACTTCGTAAGACGTGATTCGTCATTCGTAATTCAGATTCCGCTTCCTGCGAAGGCTTTGAGAAATAACACAGGCAATCCCTGTTTGTGTAGACATTTTTCCTTTATTTTTTTTACATGAAATTTTTAAATTTACTATTTGCAATCCTCTTGCTGCCAGCACTTGCCTGCGCACAAGACGCCTCCATTGTTGGTACAGTCACCAACCAAAATGGAAATCCTTTAATTGGTGTAACCGTTTTAATCAATGGCACCACCAACGGAACGGTAACCGAAATGGACGGTACCTACAGTCTCAACAATCTGAATATAAACACAGATTATGAGTTATTTTTCTCGTACCTCGGCTACGAAAATAATACTCAAACGGTAAAAACAACCGACAACAAAGTGACTTCTTTTTCATTACGAATGAAAGAAGCAGCTTTCAATTTTGATGAGATTATCGTCAAATCTACTCGCGCAGCCGACGATGCTCCATTCACATACACGAATGTAAGCGAAGAGGAAATCGAGAAAATTAATCTCGGTCAAGACATTCCTTTCTTGCTACGTTGGACACCTTCGGCGGTTGTGTCCTCTGATGCGGGTACAGGTATTGGCTACACGGGCATTCGTATTCGTGGTGTCGAGCCAAATGGTATCAATGTAACGATTAACGGTATTCCTTTAAATGATAGCGAGTCACAAGGCGTTTTTTGGGTGAATATGCCAGATTTTAGTTCCTCGACGAGTAGCGTGCAAGTACAACGGGGTGTTGGTACATCAACTAACGGCGCAGGTGCATTTGGTGCATCCATTAATATAAATACAGCTAAAGACACACAAAAAGCCTTTACAGAAGTAAACGGTACGGTCGGTTCTTTTGGGACTATGAAAGGTAATGTCCAATTTGGAACAGGTATGTTGAATGATAAATTTTCGTTCGGTGGACGTGTATCTAGTTTGACTTCTGACGGATATATCGACCGTGCATCGGTGGACTTAAATTCCTACTTTTTAACGGGTGCTTATCATGGCAAACGCAGTATGTTGCGCATCAATGCCTTCTCTGGTCACGAGGTCACTTATCAAGCGTGGAACGGCGTGCCTGTCCAATATGGCGATGATGATGAGTTAAGAAAATTCAACTCCGCAGGTACTGCACGACCTGGAGAACCACACAATAACGAGGTAGATGATTACACGCAAAGTCACTACCAAATGTTGTACAGCCGTGAATTGACTGATAATTTTGACTTGAGTTTAGCAGGACATTATACGCGTGGTTTTGGATTTTTTGAAAACTATGAAGGCGAGGCAGACTTTGCAGAATATGGCTTAGAGGAGTTCAGAATTGACTCTACAACTATCAATTCTTCTGACCTCATACAACGTCGTTGGTTGGATAATCATTTCTACGGAACGACTTACAGTTTAGGCTACACGAGCACAGATGATAAATTGCAAATGACATTAGGTGGTGCCTGGAATCAATACCTTGGTGACCACTTTGGAGAGGTTATTTGGTCACGCTTTGCCAGCACATCCGAACAAGGCAGCCGCTACTATGAGAACAGAGGAGAAAAGACAGATTTTAATATTTATTTGAAAACGAACTACGTTCTTTCTGACAAATTAAATGCTTTTGTTGATTTACAATACCGTGCATTAGATTACAGCATCGACGGTCGTGATAATAACGGTCGGGACATTACACAAGCGCACGAATACGGTTTTTTCAATCCAAAAGCAGGTTTGTTTTTTGAAACAGAAAAGAACCTCTCAGCTTATGCTTCTTTCGCAGTCGGTAATCGTGAACCAAATCGTGGTGACTTTACAGATGCGCCAATCGACGCGGATGGAAATAGAACAGTACCGATGCATGAGACACTTTACGACACAGAACTTGGGGTCAAAAAATCTTGGCGCAATGCAGCTATTAGCGCGAATTTTTACTACATGGATTACAAAAATGCGCTCATCCCAACGGGTGAGTTAAATGATGTTGGCGCGTCTATTCGTACTAATACACCAAAAGCTTACCGCGCAGGTATTGAGTTGGTCGGTGGTATTAAATTCAATGATTTTATTGAGTTAAACACCAATTTGACACTTAGTCAAAACCGTGTTGAAGCGTTCGATGAATTTGTAGACAACTGGGATACTTGGGGCAAAGATACGATTAGTCACACAGATACTGATTTGGCGCTTTCTCCAAATCTAATCAAAGCAACAGAGTTGACTTTCCACATTTTACCAAATACAGAAAATCACGATTTGAGTTTCTCTATTTCTGATAAATTAGTCGGGAAGCAATACTTAGATAATACTTCTAACGAGAGTGCGACATTGCCTTCTTACTGGTTTTTGAATAGTGGTCTTCGCTATACTTTGCGTCCGAAAAAAGTGGTACAAGAGATTGCTTTTAACTTCATGGTGCGCAACTTGACGAATGCTCAGTTTAGTACTGCTGGTTGGATTTATCGTTTCAATTCACCGTCTTACAATCCGATTGCAGATGACCCATATGCGCGTAGCGAGAGTGGTGAAGGCGCATATAATTTGACTGGTTTGTATCCGCAGGCTGGAGTGAATTATTTGTTGGGTGTAAAAGTTAGATTTTAAAGACAAGCTGTAATCATCCGCAAAAATTTTCCGATGTGTGGATGATGAATAAAATCAAAATCAGATGATGTGTAGCCTCATATCATCTGATTTTTTTTTGAATTAAAAGTTCAAATTTGGTCTGATAACACATTCTCACCATTTTTCACTAAATTTACAGCGAGAACCGACAATAAATTACACAAATCTAAGAGAAAACGAAAAACTATGTGCGGTCGCTATTCCATGATTGCTACAAAAGAGCAAATCCAATCACAACTTCCATTCGTAGAGGATGTCAGTGTCAGTTTACACGAAAGTTACAATATTGCACCAACGCAATCTGCCCTTGTTGTCACTAATGAACAGCCGTTTGGGCTACAATATTTGAAATGGGGGCTTATCCCCTCTTGGTCAAATGACGGCAAAAATCAAGGAAAACTCATCAACGCCCGCGCCGAAGGCATCTTTACCAAACCTTCTTTTCGTGTTCCTATCCGTCAAAAACGCTGTTTGGTGCTCGCCGATAGTTTTTATGAATGGCGACGCAGTGGTACCCGCAAATTACCTTATCGTATTCGTCCAAAAGACGGTTCTTTACTCATCATGGGAGGAATTTGGGAAGAGTGGAAAAGTTATGGTGTTACCAAACTAAGTTTTTCTATCATCACGACCACTCCTAATGCCGAAATGGCAAATTTGCATAATCGTGCACCAGTCGTTTTTACAGATGCCTTGGAATGTCAATTGTGGTTAGATAATAATTCATTAGAAGATATCAACTCTCTGTTGCAACCTGTCAAAAATGACTTTTTTGATATTTATCGGGTGTCAGAAATGGTTAATTCTGTCCATAATAATTCACCGCATTTGCATGAGGAAGTGCCAGAGGAATTAGATTTATTTTCCGAAATTGGATAAATTCGTATTTATTTAACATTTCATGAAATCGTAGAAAAATCAAGTATATCTGTAACTTTTGCTGACAAAATAAGTCTATACTTATATAAACGACATCTTTGTTTTCGGTTTTAAACAAAATCTTGACATTTAAAATAAAACTATTTTAGAGTAAAATGCGTTTTAGAACCGTTCTTTCAATTTGTGCACGAATTTTGAATGCTTGATAATGAGGAGTGTACGATAACACGAAAAATACGATATATGAAAAAGCAATTTATGGTCGAATTCGAAGTTCCGCAAGAAATTACGGAAGATTTCGCAAGACTTATCCCAGCACATAGAAATCATATTAACTTCCTACTCGCAGAAGGCAAGTTGAAGTCTTACGCCCTTGCTATGGACCGTTCAGGTTTGTGGGCTATCTTCATGGCAGAAAACGAATTTGAAGTCATGGAAATTATCGCCTCTATGCCATTGGCGGACTACTTAGTTCCTCATTTGACAGAACTAATGTTTCACAACTCTTCGGAGCAGGTACTACAGTTTTCTTTGAATTAAAATGGTGGACGGTATACGGTCGCTGCGCTTGACTTGACGGTGGACGGCGTGTGACTTAGACTACTCTAAAAAAGCAAAAGGTATTTACAGACATGTTCTGTAAATACCTTTTGCTTTTTAAATATTCAAACAACACTCCGTCCACCGTCAATCCCGATAAGCTATCAGAGTCCGTCAAGCGTTCTTAATTTTGTTCCAAACTTCAAATAGTTTTTCTTGCGGCGGTCTATCCACAGGTATCTCCCTCAATGGCTCACATTCTTTCAAAGTTTCATAGCATTGTTTTGGCAAACCCTGATACAACTGCGTCCCTTTCGTTTTCCAAGCTATCATTTCATCACTGACTTGTTTAATAACTTTAGCAGGATTGCCGACGACCAAACTACGCGGTGGAATAATCGATTTTGCCTTAATAAAACAGAGTGCGCCAATAATCGACTCATCTCCTATCTCACAATCGTCCATGATAACGGTATTCATCCCTATCAACACATTTCGCCCGATAGTACCTCCGTGCACAATCGCACCATGTCCAATATGAGCTCCTTCCTTCAACAATACCGTCACCCCTGGGAACATGTGTATCGTGCAATTTTCTTGAACATTACAGCCGTCCTCTATGACGATACCACCCCAATCGCCACGTATGGCTGCACCTGGTCCGACGTACACGTTCTTGCCAATGATGACATTGCCCGTAACTGCCGCCTGCGGGTGGATAAATGAACTTTCGTGGATGACTGGGCGAAAGCCCTCAAATTCGTAAATCATATCTTTTTTTAACGATGAACTATGAACGGTTTAATGATGAGTCTCTTACTACACTTTCTTTATATTTGCGGCATAAAATCCGTGTTTCGTTTTCTTTAATTCAAACTGTACTTGGTCTTTGTCTTTTATTTTTTCCATTAAATTTTTTTCGGCGAAATGGTATTCTTCGCCTGTCTCGAGAATACGTATGTATCCGAAACCTCGGTCTTTGAGGTAGAATTGAATGATTCCTGTTTGCAAGCTTTGATTATTTAAGTTTGAAGACTATTTCTACTCCTTCCCTTATAAGTTACTTATCCCCCATTACTATTGATTTAAATAATATAGTACGGTATTTGTATAAAGACAAGTAGACAGTTTCGCTAAAATAGTGAAGTTGCTAATTTATCAAACACTATGACAAATAAGTATTATTACTCTATTTTTATTTTATTTTTTTTAATAAACAGTGCTTTCGGACAGTCGATTACATGGGGTCCAGCTATTCCGGCTGGTTCTGCTAATGCTTTGGAGCTTTATAACGGAAACAGTACTGTTACTTTTGAGTTTACCAATAATGGTACGCCAATGAGTAATGTCATGCTTCAAGTAGATATGGGAGTTGGAGTTGTGTATGATGGTGGATTAATCGCCACGCCAAGCGGAACGGCCACTATCACTGCGATTTCATCTATAGGAGATAGTCCTGCATTATTTAATATTGATAATATTGCTGCGGGAGAACAGATTAGTTTCACTTTTTCTCGAAAAGCCACTTGTACTGCCAGAGACCATAAAATAATGGGAGGCACATTCGCCGATACGCTGCATGTTTTAGTAGGAGGAACAGAGGTGACATACTCTAATAACAGTAGCGACGCTTATGCTGCAACCTATGATGTTACTTATGGAAACTTGGTAGTAGGCGCAATAACACACGCTCCGAGTGCCGCAATGGCTATTGGTGAGACTGTGACCCGAAGTTACAATATTACTAATGGTAGTTTTGGCAGTTTAAACGAATTTTGGTTAACAGATTACGTCAATACCAGCGAGCTACTATTTACAAATTTCAATGTGAATGGAGTCGCTATTCCTGCAGGAAATATCACGGTCAATACAGAAGGATATTTAGTACATTTTGACGACACAGTTATATCAAGTATCAACGGTTCTGTTGGTACCTCTGGTAATGGGGATATTCTTTTTGAAAAAGATGAATTCTTTACACTTTCTTATGATGTAATGATGCTAGAATGCGGAGTTGGCAATTCTACATCTTCGAATATTACAGCTTTTTATGGATTAAATATAGATAATCCATGTCCTCCAAATGGAACAAATACAACAAGTGTAAGTATCAAGAATGGTGTTCCTGAAATTCAAGTAACCATTGTAACCAATCCAGCAGTTGACCTTTGTAATGCCGTTAGAAAATGTGTCCGAATCAGAAATCTGGCTACAGGAGTAGAAGATTTTGCAATGGATTTAAGTATTTTAAATGGCTCAGGAGGGAATGACACTCCAGTCTCTACGCCTTCTAATAATGTTTTAAATGCATCTACTGTCTTGACGAGGGAGAACTATACTATAAATGATTCTTTAATTACACTAACTACTCCTCCTTCGGGGGTGGCAAGTATTTCTTATATAGGATTTGATGTCCATGGTACAGATGTAGACGGACCTGGAGGCTTAGATGATTTAGACAATGACGGCTTCTTTGATGATTTAGGTGCGGGGGTTGAGATAACGGTCTGTTACGATATAGATTTAACTCCCAATGACCTAGCTTGTAGTACAGGAAGAGGCGATGCTTTAAAGTGGGAACACGACTACTTTGATGTAAATCATAAAAACCAATGTGGTGTCGAAAGGTCTGGAAGTAGAGTTGATTTATCTTACAACAACATTATTAGAGATTACTTTATTAGCACAACAGGATTAGGACCTACAGACATAAATGACAAAGATAGTTTTCAGCTTGTCATCAATCCTAATTTTCAAGCTTATGGTACTACTATTAATTGTAACGGAACAGGTTTAAATAGCTTAAATACTGACTTCGAATTTACAGTTGCTGTAGCCTTACCCTCAGGAATTTCACTGACGAGCACGACTCCCAATTTAAATACTACGACCTTTAATTCTCTCATCACGACAAATGCAGCAGCAGACACTGTTTTTTATACTATCAATAGAACTTCTTATACAACTACCGAATTTCATTTTGACTTAGCCTTTGATTGCGATTTGTGGGATAATACGACACCTCTTGTTTTCCCCTATACCACATCTGCCAAATGTGCAGATTGTTACGAAGATAAGGATGTTCATTGCTCTACTATCGAAATGGTTCCACATTGCCCTGGTTGTGCTGGAGCAATAAGCACAAGGTCTTTGACAAGTAAAAGGACTTCAGCAGGATATACCGACAGCTCTTTGACTCAATTAGTTGATTTAGAAGAGGGTACTCATGCTCTTAATTGGCTTTTACCTTTCGATAATTACAATATACAGACCCCAGGAGTGATGAGTAATGCCGAAACCGAAAATGTATATTTTAGATTAAGCTATACGCCACAAAGCGGAACAGATGTCACCAATTTTGAAGACGGCGAGGTTACTTTTTATGATGTAGATGGTCAGTTTGGTAGTAATTATTATACTTTCCCTGTTCCTACACCCACGATTACCGATTTGGGGAATGGCTCCTTTGAGGCACTTTTTAATCTTACTTCTACAATGGATTTAATCGACCCTACTTTTGTATTAGGTAGAGGAGCAGGCGGAATAGGTACCTTTGATGCAGATTCTGTTAATCTAGATTTAACCTTTTCACTAAAAAATGATTTTACAAAATCCGCCGTACATAGTCTAAATATGCGTGGACAGCATTTTTTTCTAGATGCTTTTAACGTAGAGCAATCTTGTAATAATTACGGTGCTGTTATGTTTTACGAGTATCCTTTAATTAGGTCATCGAATAGATTGGGTCCCATCAAAAGAGGGTGTGAAGAAATATCTGCAGGAATTATTCCTACCGTCAGTTCAGCAACAGACGACCCATTTCCAGATGAATTTAGACCCGTTTATCGCATAGATTCAACTATCTATCAAATTCCTCTAGGTTTTGAATTTACAGGAAATACCCAAGCAGTAAGTCTTTCTTCGGGAGATACAACTTATTATAATGATGCTGGAGACTTAGTCTTAAAATCAATAAACTATAATCTATCTGATACTCGAGGGACCCATTACCCAAGATTTCTAGCTGGCTTTACAGGCAGCTGTACAGTAGACCCAGGTGTAAAGCAATTTCCCTCAACTGTTTATTACAGCGAATATCTCTATTCAGACTCTATAAAAATGGGTTCTTTATCAGGTATTTATAGCAACGATTATGAAGGAACTTCCTTTGTACTGACTCCTCTCAATCAGGTCGTACAAGGTCTAACAGATACCATTGCATGGGACGTGGAAGTTTGTAATCAGACAGCAACGCTTGGTACGGATTATGGTTATCTGATACTTAAGGACTCTACTGCTGGTTTGACAATAGACAGAGTAATGGATATTTCCTCAGGTATGGAGGTAGCAACTACTTTAATAGATTTTGGAGGAAGTAATACCTTAGTGCAATTGGGAGAAGTAGCAGGTGCAGCCTGTAAGACCGTTAGAATTTATTCAGTTTATAATAGTTGTATTGATGAAGTATTGGATGTGCAATATAGTTACTCGTGTGTTGGATATCCGACGACATTGGAGGAAGTCGTGGACTGCATGCAAGATACTAGATTAGAGGTTCATGACCTAGCGGCAGCAGTTTCAGCTACTATTACGCCATTACAAGATACACCAACCGAGCCCAGTAATCCAGCAGCTGGCAATTTTAATAGTAACCTCATTGATATGTGTGAAGAATTCCCAGTGGAGATGCGCTTTGTTAGTTCTGATGCAGGGAGTTTGTATGATATTAATTTTGACATGTTAATTCCTAATGCAGGTTCTGGTTTGAAATATGTGGCTGGCTCGGGAACAATTGAGGTCGAAGGTGTAGACGCTACAAATACTCCTCGCTCATGGGATGCATTGGGAGAAATGGCTTTTACTAATGGTACAGGAGGTAGTTTTAATATTCTTTTAGCAGATTTAGATGCTACTAATTTTGACGGAAAAGGATTAGCTGGTGCAGGTCAAGACCCAACAATGAACGAGCTTATTTTGCGTTGGAAAATGAAATCTAGCTGTAGTCTAACAAGTGGCTTCCCGTTGCGGACGATTGTTTATGCCACCGAATTGTGTGGAGAAGGAGTAACAGGAAATGGAGAAAGAATCAAGAGTTCAAATTATAATTTGAATGGTATCACTTTGCCTTATAGTACTTCTATTTCTTCTGATATAACACCAGATGATTTATTTACCGATTGCTCACAAACAAAAAATGTAGCAATTGACCTTATCTTATCAGGAGGAACGACAGGTGGAAATGATAGTTTATACATTAATTTACCTGTAGGAATCAGCCTAGACGGAGGTGTAAATTGCACCTCAATGGACTGTCCTATTTATGTGCGCACGGATGAAAATTCTGACGGACAAAGTGTAATTTTCATTTATCCAGCAGGTATTACAAATCCGACTTTTAATATTAATTTTGATGTTACATCCAGTAACAATATGGCTTGTGGCGATGAAGATGTAGAGATTTTATCTACTGCGATTATCACTGGCTTACTTTGTGACGGAGCGAGCTGTGGAAATACAGTAGTAGCAACTGGTAGCACAAATTTGGAAGTATCAATTAACAAACCAGCTACAACACTAACCAGCTACAATGCTATTTATTGTCCTATTGATGCTAGTTTAGATTTGTCTGATGTCATGATAAATATTACAGATACACCGATACCCGCAGATGAAAGTCTAAAAGTAAGGTTTTTCTGTGTGAATAATATGGGTCAAGCAACTGGAGTTGCTCTTGATTCTGTGCTTGTACAAGGTCCAGCAACTGTTGGTAGTACTTTAGTATTCGATAAAGTAATTAACACCAATGGTTGTGATATTACCAATGGAATAATTGGACTTATTGAAAATGACCTTAACTGTGTTTGTGAAACAACGGAATTAAGATTTGAGTATCAAATTTTTGACTTTTGTCCAGACTATCAAGACTACTCTAATAGTCTTAGACCTTGTCCAAACCCTGCTTGTCATATTGTCGTTCCTAATTTATTTTTAGGCGCAGCCGTCTCATCAGATATTCCAACTGGAGGAGATACAAATGCAGACATGGACACGGATGACGGTATCAGTATCCTCCCAAATATGCAGTTTGTCCCAGGAAATACTGTGAATATCCCCGTATCTTTTTACAATGAGAGAGGTATGGATGCTTATTTACGCGTTTGGATAGACTGGAATGGTGACGGAGATTTTGAAGATACTAATGAGCAAATCTGGGATAATATTTATGCGTCTACAGGTGTAATAGAGAAAATACATTTAACAGTTAATGTACCTGTAAATGCTGCTCAAGATAGGGAGATTGCCTTACGTGCGCGCTTGAGTACGGATGATTTGAACTCCGCTACTCCTTGTGGGACAGGTGATTGTGCCTCGGACGGGGAAGTGGAAGATTATTTGTTGCAAGTGGCTTGTCCGGAGTCTGTTTGTTTGCCTGTGCTGTTGGGGAAGAAGAATTGATGTTTGGGTTGGATGATATTTTAGCTGATGGGCTTTTGTCAATTTTCACTTTCTTCTTGTTATTTTCTAATCCTGTTTTCTCCAAAATACAGATTATGCGAATTCATTTTATTTTTTTGCTTTTAAGTCATCGCTAATTCTTCAGTTGTTCTAAACGTAAATTTGCTTTTTCCAAAGTATAATTATCTTTAAATAATTGTTCCACTATCTCGTATTCTCCAAAACTTAAGCTTTTAACACCATCTCCCCAATCCATTAAATTGAACTCATTGCACGATTTACATTTCACAATTTTATAGGAAACACTGACTATATCTTTCTGTTTTGCAGTAATGAAGCTTTCTAATTTTGCTTCACATTTCGTACAATCTTGTGTTAAGGTCTCTGTTCTATTTCCAATACTTTTCAAAAAGGTAGCTACTTTCAAAAAATAAATAAGAGCAGAACCATACATCCACTTATTTAAATTCTCTTTAAAATCAATATTAATGATTTCGCTAAGTTCAAAAAAGTAATCACAGATAAACTCTCTTTCTTCTGTATCGTAATCCGATTTAGAAAAATTCTTTAAACCCTTTTTCAAAATTGATGATAATTCTCTTGCCCTTTTTCCGTCTCCTATTGCTTGCACTAAATCGGCTGCGAGTTTATTAAACATTGCATTCAATTTGAAAGATATTTCATTTGCTGAAGGATTTAATCCTCTCCTTTTCCATTCTTCGTCTGAAAATTTATCCTTTGATTGAAAGAGTCCTAGCTGAGTTTTTATTTTTTCAGTGTTCATACTTTCTTGTTATATCCTCGCCTCGCCAATTCCGATATACATAGTATTCGAAGATAGAATTGGATGATGCCTGTTTACACGCTTATTTGTTTTTAGATTATTGCCACTTTTTTAATTATAAGTTATTTATTCGTTGCTATTATTATCTCCCCATTTCAAAAATGGATTCTCAATTAAACTAGAATTATAATATCTAGCATCTAAGGTTACTTCCTTTCCTATCCACTTAGGAATTGAGATTTCTTCATTCTCATCTTCTAACTCTATTTCAGCAACAACAAGCCCTTGATTCACTCCATAAAATTCATCAATTTCCCAAGTCTTCTTTTTATATTCTATTAAATATCTCGTTTTCTCTACGATAGGTTTCTTGCATAACTTCAATAACTCTTTGGCGTCTTCTATTGGTATTTCGTACTCAAATTCCTTCCGGGTTGCTTGCTTTGTTTTACCTTTTACTGTGATAAATCCAGTATTATCAGCAATCCGAATTCGAACTGTTCTTTTCTTATTCGAGTTTAAATATCCTTGCTTAATTTGAATTTCTTGCTTAACCTTTTTTCGCCATTTTGCATTCTTCAATAAAAATTTTCTTTCAATTTCAAGACCCATGTTTCTTTATTTAGAAATGACTATTTATATTTTTCCACACTCTCGTCTTGGCAACTAAAGTTCCCAGTACCTTTAAAACAAACTCCCCTGCTCCGCAAAACTCATCGGATTTTCCAATTCTAATAACTTTCTTTTCATATCCAATCCATAGAAATAACCTTGCAGTTCGCCACTCTTAGCGATACAGCGATGACACGGAACGATGATAGCGATTGGATTATGCTTATTTGCCATTCCTACGGCGCGTACTGCTTTTAAATCACCAATTTTCGCTGCTAATGCGGAATAAGTAGTCGTGTGTCCATAAGGGACTTTTAAGAGCTCAGCCCAGACAGATTGAAAAAATGCAGAGCCGTCTGACAAGTCTAATTTCAAATCAAAAGTATCCCGTTGACGAGAGAAATATTCGCTGAGTTGACGTACGCAGTCCGCCAAAGCAGGTGGAGCAGGAACGCCAGGGTCTTTCAAATCAGGCTTTAACTGTACTGATTGGATACCGTGTTTACTGCCTTTGATTTCAAAGACTCCAAAGGGTGAGGGGTAATATGCAGTTTCGAGCATTTTCTCTTTTTTTATGTAGTCACTCCGTATTTGATATACAGATTTTTAAAATTGAGTAAGTGAGGTCACTTACTTATCTATTCGTAAAGGTAAATATTTTATCCTTACTAAAAATCCATTTTCTCCCTATAGAATCAACTTTTTTAACTTAACTTGCACCCTAATTACAATACTTTCAAAAATAATTGAAAGTTGGTAAACAAATTTGTGTTTTAAAGGTATTTATAGTCAGCAAGGTGTAATACTAACACTATAAATTTTGGTTATTTGACAAACTCTAGTTTTTTCAAATAACGTAAACTTCCAAAAAGAAAATTAATTCATCATTCAATTAAATGGTCAAAACGCTCAATAGCATAAAACAACCAATAGCGGAAGAGTTACGCGACTTTGAGAAACACTTCCGCGAATTGATGCGCAGTAAAGTGCCATTATTGGATAGGATTACCTATTACATCGTCAAACGCAAGGGAAAACAAGTGCGCCCGATGTTTGTATTTTTGTGTGCAAAATTGTGTGGTGATGATACCGAAAAAGTTAGTTTTATCGGAGCCAGTTTAGTCGAAATCATGCATACCGCGAGTTTGGTACATGATGATGTCGTGGATGATAGTTATGAGCGTCGCAGCTTCTTTTCGATTAATGCTTTGTGGAAAAATAAGATTGCCGTTTTAGTGGGTGATTATCTTTTGACACAGGGTCTTTCCTTAGCTTTAAAGCATAAAAAATACCGCCTTCTACATATTCTTTCTGATGCGGTGCAAGTCATGGCTGAGGGAGAATTACTACAAATGGAAAAGGCGCGCCGCCTAGATATCAAAGAAGAAATCTACTATGAAGTTATCCGTGGAAAAACGGCTTCGCTCTTTGCGGCAGCTTGTTCTACGGGTGCCGCTGCGGTAACGGAAGACGAGGAAGTTATCGAAAAAATGCGTCTTTTCGGAGAAAAAATTGGTATCGCTTTTCAGATTAGAGATGATTTATTTGACTTCGGTTCAGATGATGTTGGTAAGCCTTTGGGAATTGATATCAAGGAAAAAAAAATGACCCTGCCATTGATTTATGCCTTGGAGAATACGGATAGAAGCACCCGCCGTCGAATGATTACTAATATCAAACGACACAACGAAAAGAAAGATAAAGTCCGCGAAGTCATTGATTTTGTACTACAAAGTGGCGGCATGGAATACGCTAAAAAAGCCAT
The DNA here is from genome assembly GCA_937923465.1 of uncultured Saprospiraceae bacterium. Lineage (GTDB taxonomy): Bacteria > Bacteroidota > Bacteroidia > Chitinophagales > Saprospiraceae > JAHDCG01. The sequence continues at coordinate 28,590 of CALDUB010000201.1, read as the reverse complement.
GCACGAATACCGTGATGAGGCTTTTAAAATACTACATACTTTTCCTAACTCAGAAGTGCGCGAGTCTTTAGAAGACCTAGTAAATTTCGTGGTAGAAAGAAGGAAATAATGATGAACCTCGTCTCAGCAATAGTAATTTTGATGAGACGAGGTTCATCGTTAAACCGTTCATAATTCATAGTTAGAACGCAGTTCCTTCTCCAATAAACTCGTCCGTGTGCTCGAACCTTTCGAATGCTCCTCTTTTTCTCGAACTTCCTTTATCAGACTATTGATATACGCCTCTTCTTTTTCTGCTATTTCTTTACGATTACAATATTTTTTCAAGAGCGAAAAAGCTGTTGTTTTGTTGATTCCAAATTCAATCAATCGTTCATAGGCTTTTGCCTGCCCAAGTGTTAAATTGAGCAAGGTTTTTTGAGCAAATGCCTTTCCTATATTGTATTCCTTTGTGAGTTTTTCGAAAATTTGCTGCTGTTCTGCATCAAAAATTCCTGCCCTCTGTTCATCAAAAATATCACGTTGCCCCGTCTCCCCTATTTGAGTGGCACGTAACTGTGGACGCAGGTCTAAAAGTACCTTTGGACGCACATAAACAGTGAAACTAATGTCTTTGATATTCCGACCTTGTTTGATTTTTTCAAATGAAAACCAAAATGGTAAAATGTCATTTTCTTCTAGCTCTTTTTGTGCTATCAACAATACGAATCTTTCAAAATCAAAAAAGCGCAAATACTTCTCCTCTACTTGAAAATAATGCTTTAATTCATTTAAATCGTGCTTGAAAGCAAACTCGATTTCTGAGTTTTTCCCTTTAGAATGCTTTTGAAAAAGACGAATAATCTTAGCTGTAAACTTTGATTTATACGGGCGCAAATCTTCTAACAATTGCGCATGCGGCAAACCTTGATTGCGCATAAAATACTCAATGACGCGTGGCGTAAATTGTGCATGTATTTGTCCTGCTTTTACTTCCAGATGCCCCAACCAATTAACCCGCACAAAATCCTGATTATCAGTACTTTCTATTTTTAACGGATGTTGATTTAGGTGAATAAATATTTGATTAATAGGTTCGTAAATATTTGACCATTTTTCACCTGGTGTATTATTAATGAAGCGCAGTAAATCATCCGCATTAACGACGATTTCTGACGAAGGATTTGCCTTATCAATAAGTGCAGCGAGAGCGTACACTGTTTGGCGTGCGCGCAGGTTTATAGACTGTCCGTCAAGGATATTTTTCTGTTTTGACAAGGAAAAAAATTGAAAAGTGATAGAGTTGTAAAATTGTCGTCCTGCAAATTTACGGGGATTTTTCTAAAAAGACGAAAAAGGTGATAATTGTTCTCGTTTTAAAGTATCACGGTCGTTCTACGCCGTGTTTCAGTAGAGTGGATTACTACTCAAATGAATTTTGAATGTATAGGCACGACGTGGAACGACCGTGATACTTTAGATAGGAAGCATTGTGCTGAGCATAGCACGGAAAAACGGAACGATTTGCATCGTACTCATAATTCGAAGCTCCTCAGGAAAGGAGGTTTCTTCTGACATAAATTTCAAAACCTGAGACGGTTTATTATTTTCAAACAAAGTACCAAATACCTTCGGTGGTGGTACACGGTGATTTTGTAAAACGTTTAAAAAAATGCGGTCTAACCAAGCCGAACGCCTCTGTCTAATACTCTTCTTAACATGTGGATTTCCAGTCTTTTCTAACTGTGCTACCATTTTTTGCAGATGCTTTTGCAAATAACAAAAAGTATAACCTGAAGAAGCTTTAGTGTTACCACCAGCGGTGCCAATATTAACGATATTGTTTTCCCCCGCAGAAAATTTAAAATCTGTCATTGGAATAACTCCAAACTCCTCATGCGTGACCTCATATTCCCCTATTTCTGGCAAATATTCTTTGATGTAATCAGTAATAATGCGGTCGTATTCTTCGGATTGAAGTAAGTCTGGTGAGAAAAGTGTTGCTTCGATTAAGGCTTCATTTTCACTTGTTGGAAGTACGTAAACAAAGCGTGTTTCCCCCTGATGTGGCACTCGAAAATCCATGAGTGTCGCCTTATCTGGACTAAAGTAAGGTTTTTTTGTCCGAATTGTCCAGCCTTTGAAGTGCTGATCGAGATAATGATTTTCTTTTTTATTTATCTTTTCAAAGCGAATACTATTGAAGCAAAAGCTTGCGGTATAGCTATTTCGCTCGGTAGTTACTAACACTCCAGAGTCCGTATTCACAATTTCATGCACGTTTTCCACAGACTTATCAACATTTACGTGACTTATTAACATTTCTTCTCCGTATTGGTAAAAATCAATACCACGAATCATCTTATATGTATAAGGCTCAATGTTAAGTGTTTGTGAAAAACTTGGCGTATGAAAATCTAAATGCTGCCAACGATGATAGACTAAAAACTCGAAAGGGCTCCTTTCGCGCTCCCAAAAACACCAAGTTCGGTCGTTTTCAGATTTTTTGGATTTATCTATGATTAATACCCGCTTATCTTGCAAAGAAGATTGCTGAAGGAAGTGCACCAAACTGATGCCTGCCAAACCGCCACCAGTGATGATATAATCATAATGTTTCTCCATGTTTATTTGTTGTTTCTTATCAATCAGCTAAAATTATAATAAGTTTAGTTGATGTCTCACTGCCGTACTAAATAACAAGGTCATTTTACGTCCATTTGGTACTCTGATGCGCTCCTCTTTTACATGAGCAGCTGTTGCTTTTTTGATTTTAGCAAATAACTTAGTGTAGTAAACATAAGCTAACATCACGCCCAATCTGGCGCCAGTTGGTAGTTTTATAATCCCTTGATAAGCATCATCAAAATCTTTTTTGATGTCGGCTTCAATGGTAATTTTGTCTTCATTCGTAAAATTGACAAAATCTACTCCTGGAAAATAAACCCGTCCACGCTCATCAAAATCACTCTTCATATCGCGTAAGAAATTTATCTTTTGGAATGCAGAACCGAGGCTACACGCTGGCGCTTTTAAGCGCTCATACTCTTCTGTATCTCCATTTGTAAAGACACGCAAGCACATCAGACCAACAACCTCTGCCGAGCCGTAAATATACTTCTTATATAAGCTATCGTGGTAACGTTCATGATACAAATCCATTTCCATACTATCCAAAAAAGCATCAATCAACTCACGCTCAATACCATATTTGTGTACAACTTCTTGAAAAGAATGTAAAACAGGATTTAAACTAATTTTTTCTTCAATGGCAGTAAAAGTATCTTCGCGAAACCGACGCAACAAATCCCCCTTATCAAAGCCATGAAAAGTATCTACAATTTCGTCTGCAAAACGCACGAAACCATAAATTCCATAAATCGGCATCTGATACTTAGAGTCAAACACCTTAATACCCATAGAAAAAGAGGTACTATAGCGATTAGTAATTAACTTACTACATTCATTACAAACTTCATTATATAAGGAAAGCATAGTATTAGTTTTGATGCTTCGATAAATTTGCAATCAACGAATTTATCGAAGCACATTGTTTTTAAATGGTTACAGCAGGAATGTCGTGTTTATTTTGGGCAGGAAATTTCTTTGTAATCTCCTTAGCCACTACTTGTCCTGAGATTAACGACGGCGGCATACCTGGCCCAGGAGTTGTCAATTGTCCTGCATAATAGAGATTATCTACCTTTGGGTTCTTTAACTTTGGCTTTAAAAATGCTGTTTGTAGCAAAGTATTCGCCAAACCGTATGCATTTCCTTTATAAGCATGGTAGTCTTCTTTAAAATCCTTGTGGGCAAAAGAACGTTTGTAAGTAATAGAACTACGAATTTCTTGCCCTGTTAGGTTTTCTAAGCGTTTCATAACCATATCAAAATACTGCTCACGCAATGCTTCTGTATCTTCTAAATCAGGTGCTAGAGGTATCAAAACGAAAACGTTTTCACAACCTTCTGGTGCGACACTATCATCTGTAATAGAAGGCGCGCAGACGTAAAATAATGGTTCTGTTGGCCATTTTGGTTCTGTATAAATCTCGTGTGCGTGCAACTCAAAGTCTGTATCAAAGAACAGATTATGGTGACGCAAATTTTTCAATCTTTTATTGACTCCTAGATAGAACAGTAATGACGAAGGCGCCATTGTCCGTTTGTCCCAATAAGCCTCCGTGTATTGACGGTCTTTCTCTTCTAGAAGATGCTGCTCAACATGATGGTAATCCGCGCTACCGACGACGACATCTGGATGATAAGTTTTGGTATCTGTTATGATTTCAGAAGCGGTGCCGTTAGTCGTTTTAATTGACCTAACCTCTTGATTTAAAAGAATTGTCACGCCTAGTTCTTCTGCTAGACTCACCATGCCTTCTATAATTTTGTGCATACCTCCCATTGGATACCAAGTTCCGCCGACCATATCCGCATAGTTCATTAGACTATAAAGAGCAGGAGTTTTTTGAGGAGTTGCACCGAGAAACAAAACAGGGAACTCTAAAAGCTCAACTAGACGTTTATTTGTGAAGAGTTTTCTAATCTGAGAAGATACAGAAGAAAACATCTGTAGCTTGAATAGACTGGAAACTACACGCATATCAGCGAATTCGAAAATAGAATGTCCAGGTTTGTGGACAAATTCTTCGATACCTACTTTATACTTATATTCTGCCTCTGCCAAAAATTTCTCTAACTTCTTTCCACTGCCAGGTTCGTAATGCTCAAACATAGCCAGCAATTCCTCCCACTTGGCAGGCACTTGCATAAACTCATCTTTCTCGAAGATAACTTGATAAGAAGGGTCCAAACGTACCAAATCGTAATAGTCAGAAGACTTTTTTCCGAATAGTTCAAAAAAGTCGTCAAATACATCGGGCATCCAATACCAACTCGGTCCCATGTCAAAAACGTATCCGTCTTTTTCAAACTTTCGCGCACGACCGCCTGCCACGCTATTTTTCTCCAATATCGTCACATCATAGCCCTCTTTAGCTAAGCAACATGCTGATGCTAAACCAGCGAATCCAGAACCTATTACTATTACTTTTTTTGACACGTCCTTTGTTTTGATTATTAGTTACTGATTATTAGCTATTAACTAACTGTCAACTCTGTTTAACTTTCAAGATAATTTGTTTAACAGAATATTTCAAAATATGTTGAAGTATATCTTTGTGAAATGAGTATGATAATAAAAATAAAACCCTCTCGAATACTTAATTCGAGAGGGCTTTATTTTTGCACGAATATAAAAAACAGCACTTTACTTCCAATCTCCATAGCCACCATCTAGTTCATAAACCTCTGTAAATCCGTCAGTTACAGCTTGATTGCAAGCATTCAAACTTCTTCCTCCTGATTGACAATAGATGAATAAAGGGCGGTTCTTATCTAATTTTGCCATCTCTACGGCAAAAGTTCTATCTTTAAAATTAATCATTTTTGAACCAGATATATTTCCCTTTTCAAATTCTCGTGGTGTGCGCACATCAATAAGTTGAGGATTCTCAACCGTTGCTAGTTTTGCTTTAAAATCTGCTGCTGACAACTGTGTGTAGGCAGAATTTTCGCCTTGTACTGCTGTTGTTGTACTTGCATTTTGACAAGCTACAAACAAAAAAGAAAGTAATAAGAGTGTGAATGATAGTTTCATTTTGAAAAGATGTTAGATATTAGATGTTAGACTTGAATCAGAATTTTGCAGAGATAGCTACTGCTAACTCTTGCATTTCTTCCTTTTCCATTTTGATTGGCTTAGATTTGATACTCATTTGTCCTTCTTGCTGAAAAGGAATAAGATGAATATGCGCGTGAGGAACTTCTGTTCCTACGACTAAAACTCCTACCCTCTTACAGGGTACAATAGCTTCTATAGCTTTTGCTACTCTTTTAGAGAAGACACTCAGTCCAGAAAGTGTATCATCTTCTAAATCAAAAATATAGTCTGTTTCTTGCTTTGGAATACACAAAGTATGTCCTTTCGCTAGTGGACGGATATCCAAAAATGCGAAATAGTGCTCCGTTTCAGCTATTTTGTAACAAGGGATATCACCCTTGATGATTTTAGTGAAGATACTCGACATAATCTAACCTATTTCGATTTTTATGATTTCAAATTGCATCACACCATTAGGTGTACTAACTTCTGCAATTTCTCCTACTTTCTTACCCAACAATCCCTTCCCCATTGGAGAGTCTACAGAAATCTTTTTCAATTTCAAATCCGCTTCTGCTCCACTTACTAAAGTATAAGTCATCTCGCGTTTTACCTTTGTGTTTTTAATTGTAACACTTGATAGTACACGCACCTCGCTATTATCTAACTGTGAAGCGTCCAAGACACGTGCATTTGCAAAATGCTTTTCTAAGTCATTAATTTTAGCCTCTAAGTAACCTTGAGCATTCTTTGCAGCATCATACTCTGCATTTTCTGACAAATCTCCTTTATCGCGTGCTTCGGCAATAGCTGCAGCAGCCTCTGCGCGTCCTTTTGTTTTGAGGTGTTCTAGCTCACTTTTTAGTTTTTCATAACCCCCAGGAGTCATGTAAGAATATTGTGACATATTTTTTGGCTTTTAGTTTTTTTTTACAAATGTTTCTTGCACAGTCACTAACAATAAAAATAAGCAATCAGTTCTATCGTTCCGCTACGAGGCAGAAAGAAAAATTGACCTGAATGTGCTATTGAAAGTTAATGAAGGTCGGAAAAGTAAGACTTTATTGAGTCTTAGTACCGTGTAACAAAACAGACGAAAGGCAGAGACACTTGATAATTAGAGTGTTTCTGCCTTTCGTAAGGTCAAATATACAGACATTTTAAGAAAAAATCTAATATTGTATATCACAAATTTGTTTGCAAAAAAAATGCCGCATATTTTCATAAAGAAAATATGCGACATTTAGAGAGCAATAAATACTCTACTCTAGTTTCTTAGAGGTCAAAACGCAAACCAATGTTGTGCGTACCACCTAAGATTTTAGAAGCACGGTAACCATAGTCAATACTAACTTGAGTACCAAAAAGACCTTCATCTTTAGCTTCTTTATTCAATGGCAATTGAAGAGAAAAACCTCCTGCTAAACCTGAATAAAGTGGCGCTTCATTGATATTTGAAGAACCTACCTCGTAGCGGTATGCACCACGTAAGACAAAAATATCTCTTAACGAATACTCTACACCAGCACCAAATTGGTCTTGAGAGAAAGCATTCGAAGTAAAGTTACCAAGTATTGTTACACGGTGTACATCTGTGAAACGGAAGTCGTAAGAAGCTCCAATATTTAACTGAGATTGTAATTCAAACTCTGCTGTACGTTCCTCGATAGCTAAGTTGTAAGTAGCGCCTCCAGTTGGAATCTCTACACTACGAACGATACCTTCACCTTGGAAACGTAAAGTACCACCTACGTTACGTAAAGAGATACCTAATTTAAAGTTGTCATCTTCACCAGTTACGTACTGAACACCTGCATCTACAGCAAATGTACTTGCTCTTAAATCGGCAACGCCTTCAGACACACCACGAAACAAAACACCAACAGATACTTTGTTTTCGAAAACGTGAGAGTAACCAACTCCAATATTAATGAAACTTGGAGAGAAAGTCGCTCCTGTTCCTTCTGGTTGATTCGTTGTTGTAACGGGAATATCACCAAAATCTAAAGACATAACACTGAATGCAATAGCCCCATTCTCACCTACTCGTTGAGATAAGCCAAATGAATTCATGTCAATGCCTGAGCCTTGCAAGTATTTTGCGTGCCCCAAGTTTACTTGAGTTTTGTTGATACGCGCAGCTCCAGCGATGTTTAATCTAAGAGCGTCTACACCAGATACACTTGAAGTGTTCATACTGTGTAAACCGGCACTACGTGCCCATGGCATCATTAACAACTCAAATGCCCCCGCCTCACCTTGACGGTCAGGGTTACCTGCTTGAGCAGTCTCTGTCAGCGTACAAATTAATGCAAAAGACAAAATGAAGTAAATATATTTAGTCATGTTTATGCTGTTACTTTAATATAACCACTAAGATATTGGATGTTAGAAAATTCGTCTTTTTTTTTAAAACGTCTCCACTAACAACTGCTATACTTCTAGCTTATATCTTGTCAGTTATTTTTATTTATGAAGCAGATACTCCTTTTTGCAAAAGAGTATCTGCTAAAAATTTATTTCTAAGTCGTTCTTACGAACAGCTTATAAGTTAGACGGGTCAAGAGCACGGTTAGTACCGAACCATTTGAGCACACGCTCACCTAATCCTTCTGCATTTATATGAATCAAATAAACTCCACCAGCAATCGGAATATTTTTATTATTCTTCATATTCCAATCGATACTTGTGATTACTTGAGTCTTCGCAATACCTGAACCAACAGGAGCTTGACCTGTTTCATCACGATCATATCTACGGATAAATTTACCGTCCAAAGTATATATTGAAACGACACACTTAGCTGGCAAATTCGTAATCTTAACTACGTTATCAGTATTATTACCGTTGTAGTCAGAAAAACCATAGTAAGGATTTGGAACAACATTGATGAGGTCTAATTGATTTTCAACGCCTACAGCATCTAAATCTTCTGCTTGTTTTCCGTCGATAGAAAACTCATATGCAGGGTTAGTTCCCTCTTCTGCTTCTGTTCCTTGTTCGTACTCATAAGTACTATTAACACGCAACTTGATAGTCAAATCAGTTGGTATCAAACCGTCTGCATAAGACTTCATTTCCGTATCAGGATTCAAGAATGAAACTCCTGTCCAAGTAACTTCTTTCAATGCATTTACTCTAGCTAAAGAGTTACCGTTCAAGCCTTCATAAATAGCTGCACATCCGTCATAAGGTTGCTTAGTTACATAAACAAAGTGCTGACCACCCAATACTAAATTAAAAGCTGTAGGGTTTTGTGCATCTCCAAATGGAGAAAAGAACTGAGAAGTTGGATTGAACATCATGTCTCCACCTGTTGGCTTGCCATCAGTGTAGAAATCACAGAAGCTTGGGTTAGAAGCACAATCATAAGATGAATTTTCTCCAAAGAAAATATTCACACGTTGTCCTGTTTCTACATCAACTGCATAACCTGGGAAATATCCCATACCCATTTCGCTACCGTCTGGATCAGGTAAACCGTCACCGTTACTATCTTCTGTACCTACACCTGGAGATTCACGAGGGTCTAAACTATTCGCACCGCCAATAGCTGGAATTACGTTTGATGAGTAACCTGCAGTTTCAACAACAACACAACGAGACCAAAGAGATTTATCAGAAGTAAAGACAATGTTTACGTTATTCAAATCTCCGTAAGATGTTGTATTTCTTACTAAGTTGTTACTGTTGTTTTGCCATGCTGGAGATACATTACCAAATAAGTAAGGAGCTGTACGATATTCTGCTAATTTGTAAGGGAAAAATCCACTTCCAATATTTACAAGAGACATTTTCGGGTCTTCTGTAGCAATATCATTTGGAGCCGCAAAGTTTAATCCAATAGATAAAAACTGCGCACCACCAATAAGATCACCTCCTGTATTAGGGATACCAATATACCAAGGGTCTGCTGCTTCGTTTGTATACTCTTCTACTGCGCCAATAGCACCATTTTCATCTTCCGTCTGTGAGCCTGGCTCTGAAGCCTGACCAATAGATACTGTAAATCCGTACTCTCCAATAATTTGCTCGTTAAGAGCATCTATTGTTTTTTCAGAATCAACAACAACATTTGCTTCTGTTGTCATTCTCCATTTCTTCAAATCACCATCACTAGCAAAGTTTTCATCTAAAATGTCCAACTTAAATTGACCATTTTTAACCTCTAGTGGATTGTAAACTTTTACATCGATTGGTCCTAATCCTCCTTGATAAACGATTGGCTGGTCAAAGCGACCTCCGTCGATTCCAAAAGAAGCAGAATTTTTGATATTTTCTAACGTTTCGTCAGTAACAGCTAAGAAGTTACCTCCATTACCTTTACCGTCTAGACGTGTAATTTGAGCACCGTCGCCGTAAGCAGCGTTTAAGTTTCTATCTGTAATTGGACGTGGAATACCAATATATGTACTGATATTTTTACGACCAGCAACAAAAGGTAATGCTTGACCTTCACCTAAGGCAGGGTCAAAGTTTTGCCAGTTGTTGTATCCATAAGCAACTACAGAGAAGAAGTACTTCTTATGGTTAACTAAAGTCGCATTATTACCACCTGCAAATTGGTCTTTGCTGACAACAAATGTGTGACGAATACCTGTATTGGCACCTTCTACTTCTTTTGTTGCAGTAAATACTGGGTCGCCAATAAAGTCTGGTGTATCAGCTAAAGCACTCCAATTGTATATTGTAGAAACATCGTCTTTCACATCTACTTGTCCAATAATACGCGCTTTATCAGGGTCATTATAATCACCTGTAGAGACAAAACCATCAATCAATTGATAGATAATGTAACCTTGGAAATTATACAATGTATCTGCACCAATTGGCGCATTAATATCTACCTCTGCATACAATTCGTTTGCATTATTATTAACGAAAGGGTCTTCATTATTCGTTAAAACTAATACAACTTCACGGTCTAGCTCGATGATGTCCATGTCTGGAGCATCTGGACCATCCAAAATATCAAAACAAGAGTTGAAAAGGTTTTGAGCCAAATCATCTGCATTGAATAAACGAGACATATCTGGACATGGATAATCAAAGTCTGGCACCCATACAGCACCTACGATTAACTCATTTACCGCACCTGGTAAAAGTGTAAATGGTCCTGATGCTTGTACTGTACGACGGTCATACTCAGGGTTATTAGCCGCTGCCGCTGTACACATTGACCAACCTGCTTGGTTATCTGGTGCATCAGGGAATACGTACTTAACTGGAGTTGTACCTCCGTATCCATTTCCACCTTCTGTAAATGGTGAACCATCACGCCACAATCCACTCATGTAACGGTAGTACTCAATAACAGTATTAGGGTCAGTTTCTGCACCTGGAGGTGGTCCTTCCCCTGGGTTATTGAAGTAAGTAAATGATGACATTCCTAACTCTCTCTCTATTTGGTCACCCAACTCATCTACAATTGGATTGCCGTTATCATCAAATAAAGGCTCTTTTGGTCCACGGAAATAATCAATACCCAAAGCTGGGATTGTTGTACCGTAAGTTTCAACAGCACCACATTGTGTACCAACATCACCATCTTCTGGGTCAACATTGTAGTAGTACGCTAAACTACGTGTTGTATCACAACCGATATAATCATCTGTAAAACATCCTAAATCGGCATCTACCCACATTGCAAAGAATGTAGAGTCAATTTTGTTAGAAGCACGATTAATCAACTTATAACGTTGGAAAGTCATATCGTTCAAGGCATCATTTGTTTCGTATGCAAATGATTGAACTTGGATTTCCATTCTAATTCTATCTCCGTTAGACTCTGTGTGAACATTACCTGCATCATTGTAAATCCAGTAAAACATTTGGTCAGGATATTGAGGAGCTGTACATCCTTCAATCTCAATGATTGGAAAATCTCCCATTGCAGGGTTGTACTTTTCGTCACCATCTGCATCCCAAAATGCACCCAAACCTTGCGTTGTATTAGGCAAATCAAAGTTATTGATTTGCACAAAGTAAGGATTTCCTTTACCAGGCCATCCTTTTACTCCTAATGGAATATCAGATGGGTCATAATCTGTACCTTGACTCACAGCTGTATTGTAGTTACCAATATGCTCATCAATCTCAGCACCAGTTACTACCCAAAAACGGTCCCAATCAGCACAAATAGAATCTGCTGTAGTACCACGTAATACAGGGTCTTCACTTGGGTTCAATGGTCCAGTCCAGAAGTCACGCGAATCCGCGTTACCATTACCATACTGCTGTGCAGCTACTTTGTATCCACCTTCTTGGATACCACCTAACCATACACCACCAGCAAAGATAGCCGATACCTCTTTATCACCAGCTTCTAGTGGTTTTGGGACGATATACTTTCCTTCAGAACGGTCCCACCATACATCACCACCAGTCGTTAGACGTGCACGTACGTTGTTTATATCTTGGTCAATTTGTTCCACCGGCTTCACACAGTCATTCCGGAAGGAAGCGACACTCTCAGGGTTACTATTGTTCCCCTCATTCGGTGTCGAGTTATTCGGTGAGTTGTTTAAAGGGCTAATGTGTGCATTCGCCGAAAAGGCGAAGAACAAAGCCAACAAACTCATTAAATACCACTTTCTAAAATTCATAGCTCCGAGTTTTAAAAAATTTCTAATTATATATTTTTTTGGATTTTAGATGTTAGACATTAAATACAAACAAAGAGTTTATAATCTAATACCTAACATCTAAAGTCTCTACTTATCAAGATGTCCTTCTTAGAAGTCTACTCTTGCACCGATGTACATTCTGCGCGGTAAGCTCAAAAAGTTCGGGTTTAACAAACGCCATTGGTAAGAACTCAAATAACTTTGAGTAGCAGCCAAACCAGCAGCATTTACCTGTCCTTGCTCCGTCTCTAAGTAACCGTCCGTAGAAGGTGAACCTGTAGCAGAATAAACTTGGATAATGTTACCTGTATTTAACAAGTTAGCTACACGGAAGTAAACGTTTAAGTTTAATCCATTACTTCCCTCTTTTCCTTGACGTAAAGAGAAGTCTTTGTCAACACGGAAGTTAACCGTATTTCTCCATGGCAAACGAGAACTGTTCAATCCACCTTTTGTCTGACTTCCTGATAATACCTCAGGAGTTGTCGTTGCAGTATAAGGACGACCAGATACAGCTACTACTTGGATGTTAGCTCCTGCATTAGCAAAAATTTGCTTTCCAAATAACACAGGTCCGTTATATTTCTTACCAGAAGAATAACGGTAATCCATGTTAAGATTAACACGGTGACGCTCATCAAATGATAATGGATACAATGCACGTAAAATTTCACGAGAACCTAATCCACGAGAAGAGTTGGCATCAGAACCTGTACCGTCTGCGAATTGCAATGTATAAGAAGCATTCAAACTAACGTTACCTGTTCTACGCAAATCGTATTGGAAAGAGAAACCTTTTACAGTACCAAAATCTATGTTATCATATGAATAGTAATTCGAGATAAATTCAATATTTTGGTAAATACGAATCTGAATCATATCTCTCAACTCCTTGTAGTAAGCTGCAATCTTCAAAGAAGAGCTGTTACTCAATTTTTGTTGGAAACCAACTTCATAGTCAATCGTTTTCTCTGGCTTCAAGTTAGCATTCGCCTTAGGAAAGTTTGCTGTAGTATTACGGCTATCAAAGTTCAAGTACTCATAAGGACTTGCCACGTTGTTATTTGGTGGACGTTGAACTAAGATATCATAGTGCGCAAAAAAGTTTGCGTCCTCACTAATCGGAAACGAGAATGCGATACGAGGCATGATGTTAACTTGTGGTTTGTAATCTTCAAAAGAAGTATTGACATCAAAGTCTTCATCTCTAATATTCACATCAGGGTCTACTCTCTTACCCGGAGCTATTGTACCTCCAAAGATTTCTGTCGAGCTATTTGCTTGTACACCTGTAGGAAAATACCAAGTATCTCCGTCACGATATGCTTTTACTGAAGTACTTTCTTGACCATCCACATATACTGCGAAATCGTCACCAATTGTACTTGGGTAAGCTGTACCAAATTTTTCTTGGAAAGAAGATGCTGTCTCCAACTCATATAAAGAGTAAGGGTCTTTCAATACTTTCGTATTCGCATCATAAATATCAGCACGTACACCTGCACGAATGATGATATCTCTAAATTTGAATTTATCTTGAATATATCCAGCAGTATAAGTAGGACGGAAAGGTGCAACAGGACGCGTTAAGTTTCCTGCTTCGTCTTTTCTTGTAAAGAAATCCTCAAATGTACCGTCAAAATCATTACCTAAGTAATCATATCCGTAGTAATCAAACTGTAATGCAGACTGTGTATTTAACTCAGATGCCGTGAACATATCTAAAGACAACTGGTCTGGTGTCAAAGCATCTGTATTTACATTTGTAAATCTGTCTACACCTAAAGACTCTCTAATATTTTCAAAGAAATCATCATTTCCTAACACACCACCACCTGCACCATATAATTGTACTGGTGTCCAACCTGCAACAGGCTCGTTTGAATAATCATTGAAATTATCTGGATTAACGTAAACTTCGTTAAGAACATTGCTTTGGTCAACACCATCAAAACCATTTGCGGCTTGTCTTGCAACTGTCCATAATTCACGTGGTCTAAGGAAGTAAGAACGGTTAGTTCTTTGCTCGTACAAGAAACCTAATTCTATACTGTGCTTACCGTTTTCTGAACCACCTGGTAATAAATCAAAACCAGCGTTTACTTGAGCAGTCAACGTTTGTTGGTCTTGAATTTCGTAACGGTTATAAACAGAACCCACGTTAGTGTGGAAGTTATAACTATCCGTAAATAAATCCGAAGTACGTCCGTTTTGTGCTGGCAAACCTTCTAAGTTACCAAATACTACTTGAGGACCGTCGATAGGCGTATTGAAAAAGTTGTAGTTTGCTAAGACAGGATTAACATCACCAGGTACGAAACCTGCTTCGCCTGCCTCTGTACGATAACCTTGGTGTGCAATAACAGGATTACCAAATTCATCTAAAATTTGAACACCTGCATCATCACGTAAAAAACCAAACTCTGGTTCATAAGATGCATCAAAAGAACCAACATAACCATAATCAAATAGATTCTCACCATGCTTAGGGTCTCCTAATTTATAATCATATTGCTCCAAACCAACTTGAATAGTATAAGAAGCATTACGAATAGCATTTCCTTTAGCTGCTTGAGCATCATCTGCACTGCCACTCTCAGGAGATTTTCCTAAACGGTGACGGAAACGGAAGTTACCACGGTAACGCTTTTCGTCTAAGAAAGGATTATTATGTGCGTTCAATAAACGCCAGTTATCCAATGTTGCACTTGTTTCGTTTGGAGTAAAAAAGTCAGTCTCACCAGAGTAAGTACCTGTCACTGCAACATCGATTGCATCACTCAAACGTGCATCTATTTTTGCTGTTAAATCTAAACGTTCGTTTTGCTCAAATGGCTGAACATCTAAAACATCTACATCGTCTTCTGTTAAGAAATCAGCTGTAGCACCACCAACGTAAGTTGGTCTTTGCTCCAATCTAGCCAAAGCCTCATCATTAACACGGAAAATGTCAACCGCAGACGGGTCATCATCTTCTAAGTAACGGTACTGACCAGAGATACGGTAACCCAATAATGCATTACCCTCGCTAGTCTTAATAATAGGACCGTTTAAATATGCAGATACCAAGTTGTAGCCATAAGGGTCTAAGTATCTTGACGTCTCCGCATCAAATCCACCACCAAACTTGGCAGAAGGACCTTTAGTCGTGATAGAGATAACTCCACCCGTTACATCACCATACTTTGCACCGATACCACCTGTGATAACCTGTAGTTGCTCAATCTCTGACTGAGGAATCAAGTTACCAGATACACGGATACCGTCAATGTAGTAGTAAGTACCATCCGAACGAGAACCACGAATAGATACCGCGTCTCCCTCATCCGCAGAACCAGCACCCGCTACTTGCGAGATAATACCGTTAATGTTCTTAGAAGGAAGATTAGCAATATCCTTACTCGTTAAAGACGCACCTTGTGTGGTGTTGTCTTGTTCAATTAAAGGAATCTTGTACTCAATGACTACAGCTCCTTCAAGAGTAACTCCTGATGCCATTACAGCATCTAAGTTTGTTTCCTTATCAGCATTGATTAAAACTCCATCGTATTTCACATCATCATAACCAACGTACTTGAAAACAATTTCATAAGTACCTGGGTCGATTGGAGAAATAATGTAATTTCCATCAAAGTCAGTTTGCTCTCCTGTGATGAGAGCACCGTTCCGATAAACTACTACATCACCGAAAAGAACTGGTTCTCCCGTATCAGCGTCGGTTACTTTACCCGACAGGGCGGACTGAGCGGTAGCAGACACCAGTCCCATTAGTAAAAAAGAAAAAATAAGTAGATAACGTGCCATAAAGTCCGATTTTATGAATAGGCTTGTTTTTGAGAATAATCAAGCCTAAAATATTATGGTCCAAAATTTTCACCCGGCAGGGGTAAAAACGTGCAATATTAATAATTATTAAATGCTTCGTTGTAACGATTCAACCTGTCATGTCAGCAAACTGACCAACCATGATTGAATCTCTGCAAAAAACGGTAGGCTTCGGACATTTTCAGCCCTATTTCCTTTCCATTGCTCAAAATTAGAGTTTCAAGCACTTTTTTTTGCACCGAAATATTTGAATAATCAGGTTTCTGTTTTAGCAATAAAGTTATTCAATTCTCAAATTGATAATATTACTGTTCAACAAATTTCTCATAAAACACTGAATACCAGCATTCTAAAAGAAAAATTTCTTTGTGATGATTAAAGGGTGTGATGTGTATTTTTCGAAATCCTGACTATAAGAAGTATTGTTCTTTCAGTAGCTATAAGTCAGCCGGCTGACATTGCAGAATTACGATTTTTCTCAAGATGTATGAATTGGTAGATTCTCTAACAAAATGTTAAGACAACATATAACAAAAAAACCAGTTGTCTCGTATAAGGATGCAAAGAAACTTAATTCAATTCAAAAACTTGCAATAATTTCAATCTTTTTCAGTTAGAAATCGTAAAAGTCACCTTTTCTAGGGGATTCATCGTACCCTATTCTGATTTTCATACTTTGTTATCATTTTTAACACTTTATTCCCTCGGCTTTTAAATCCAGTCGAACTATAGTCTATCCAATCTTCTATAGTTGCTCTCAATTCTGGCATTAACTCTGGTTCTTTTTGACAAATATTCCATAATACAGACATAGAAAAGACTCGGATAGCTACGGCTACGTTGGGGTCTTCTAACCATGTAAAACAGACATCTGCTACTTCTCCATAATGTTCTTCTGGAATTTCTACATTTTGCAAAATACGAACGATATTGCGTTTCACTGCATCATGAATGTCAGGTTTATGTAAGTGCTGAATTACCTGTGGCAAGAATGGCTGTAACAAGTGTGGATGTGTGTCATGAATGTGTCCCAAGACCATAGCAGCGCGCTGTGAAACTCTATATTCATTTTCTAAAAATAGACTAACTAATAGAGCAAAACGACTTTCATCTGTGCCGACCCATTCCTTTATCAAATCAGCATTAGCTCTTGAATGCTCTACCAATAATTGAGTTTTCATGTCCATTACACTCACTGTTTATATGTATTTTTGATAAAATTTTCTCAAAAATAAGACTCTTGGACAACAATTCATTATTTTTACTAATTAATAGATTTGTTTGAATACAATAAATCTATTGCTTTGAGAAATCCCCTCCACTCTCAAAACATTCCCCCCTTTATTTTCAGACTCACGTTACTTAAAGATTAAAGAGCCTCCCCCCTTTCTTTAGTTAGATTCAATTTTAAATGTTAGTACGATATAGGCGTTAAGTACATCTATGTTGTGTCAGCAAAAAACAACGACTATGTTCTTCAACACTCAACACCATTTGAGGGGGTTACTCTGTTTTGCTTTTTTATTTTTAACTGTTTCTATTTTTGCTCAATTTAGTCTAAAAGCAGACCGCACAAAAGCAAATTATAGTATAGGAGAAACGGCAGAATTCGTTCTGATATCTACACAAAGTGGAACCGCAACTTATAAAATAAAATACGACAATATCACACCTGCTATTACAACTGGTAGTATTTCTGTGATTGCAAATGTTCCAACCTCTATTCCTTTTCAAGGAACGAGTGCGGAAGTTATATTGTGTGAACTTAGTCTGAATGGAGTGACAAAAACTGCAGCAGCCGTTTTTGAAAGTGAAAATATCGAACTATTTAGCGATGAGCCTGCTGATTTTGACCAATTTTGGAATAATCAAAAAAACATATCTGCGGCGATTCCTCTTGACCCTCAGTTAACTTACCTATCAGGTGACTCGGAAGTGACGAACTATCGCCTCAGCTTAGCAAATGTTGACAATCGACGCCTTTACGCTTACATCAGTGTGCCTAATGGTGGCGGTAATTTTCCTGCGATTATTACTCTTCCTCCTTATAGCAGCGATGCGAATACAGCTAGTCCGCAAGACTTTATAGCTAATCGGGCAAAAGTTCTTTCTGTCTCTATTTCTATTCATAATGCCGAGCCAGATGCACAAGACCCTCTTGCTTACGAGCCAAATATTATCAATGATAGAAACAATTACTATTATCGTTATGCTATTTTGGGTACGCTAAGAATGATTGACTATTTGTACACAAGGTCTGATTTTGATGGACAAAATATTGGTGTGACAGGTGTAAGCCAAGGTGGAGGTCTAGCTCTCATTGCAGCAGGACTAGATGACCGCATCAAGTCCCTATCTATTAGTAATCCTGCGATGTGTAGACATGCAGCTTATGACCAAGGTACAGCAAGTGGTTTTCCTTATTATGTGCAACGTTCTGATTATTTAGTAAACGAAGCAACCCACTACCAACAGACGCTCTCTGCGTCTCGTTACTATGACGCGGCATACTTTGCGCGCAGATACACGGGTCCTACCTTGGCTGTAGTTAGCTATGCAGATGACGTGACTCCTGCAGCGACAAGTTTTGCAGCTCTGAACGAATTGTCTGGCAAAAAAATTATTATTCATGCACGCGACTTAGGTCATAATCACCCAACAGAATATTGGGACGGACGCTTCAATTTATGGCGCCATGAGTTTCCTGCGACTGTCCAAGCTCCTTATCACATCAACACAGGATATTGGCCAGAAGCTGGAAATGATAGAGAAATCGCGACGAATACGACATTAAATTTAAATGGGCAAATATTTCAAAATGGAGCAATCAATTCTAGTTTCCCTGTCAAATGGGATGTTGTAAATGCTCCAACTAACGGTAATGTCTCTTTTAGTAATGAGAATATCGCTAATACTACTGCTCAATTTGATACTCCAGGTGTTTATTTAATGAAATTCACTGCTTATGATTATGGTACATTAATGAATGACGGAATTTTTCACGAAATTTCAGACTATATGTATGTAGAAGTCGAAGCTCAGGGACAAAGTACAGATACGACTCTGCCAAGTACTCAATTGAATTTTATAGGCTTTAACCCTGATGGTAGTTTACAGATTTCAGTTAACTTCAGTGAAATTGTTACTGGCTTAACGGCAAATGACTTTTCAGTCATCAATGGTACTGTAGCTTCATTCAGCGGTAATGGCGCAAATTATATACTGAATGTTACTCCTCTTGCGGTTGGTAATGTGCGCGTTAATTTACCTTTTGCACAAGCAATAGATATTGCAGGAAATTCTAATCTTCCTTCTAATCAAGTCAGCATCTATATCAGCAATCCTCCTACAGCAAATTCGTGTGACAATGTAACATCTGGAGGAGAAATTAATGGTGATGAAAGCAATTGCGAAGCTTTTAATGCTAATATTTTAGGTAATAATGCTTTGCCAACAGGCGGAACAGGAAATTTAGAATATCAATGGCAATCTGCGCCTTCATTATCAGCTGCTTGGACAAATATTCCGAATGCAAATGCAGCTACTTTTGACCCTCCATTTTTAAGCGAGACGACTTATTTCCGACGTCTGGCACGCCGCGCAAACTGTGATAATTTTGAAGGCATAAGTAATGCGATTGTTAAAGAAATAATAGAGCAAGATACACCTGTATCAGATGCACCAACGGACTATTGTGAGATGCGCGGAGATAATCCAAATAATTTCTGGATTAGTAGTATAGGATTAGAAAACTTATCTAATAGCTCCGCAAAAGAAGGCTATGCCGACTTTACTTCACAGTCCGCAACTCTTGCGCCAGGTAGTGTTTACATAGCAAATTTAACTCCTGGAAATGAAGCGGTTATGAATAACTGGGTAGGTTGGATTGACTATAATCGAGACGGAGATTTTAATGATGATAGAGAGTTAATTATCTTTAAAAATAGCAATACTACAGTGAATGCCTTTTTTGAAGTTCCTGCCAACGTAGAGCTAGGTGCTACCCGTATGAGGATTGCATTGCGAGGTGGTAGTTTCCCCGCGCCCTGCTATTCTTATGCAGAAGGTGAAGTAGAAGATTACACTATCATTTTAGGTAGTGAAGCAGGTACTGGCGGCGGTACAACGACTACCCCAACGACACCAACAGGTACAGCACCAAGCTACTGTACAGTTAGAGGAACAGAACCTTGGTGGCAGTGGATTTCTCGTGTTCAGTTTGCGGACTTAGATAATAGCAGCCATAAAGAACAATATGGTCGTTTTACAGATAAATTTGCCAATGTAGACGCAGGAAATACTTACGAACTAAGTTTGACGCCTGACTTTTCATGGTTAGTCTATGATATGAATTGGAAAGTTTGGATTGACTATAATCAAGACGGCGATTTTGAAGATACAGGCGAGTTAGTAGCTGACGGTGTGTCTGGTACAGAAATAAATTTTGATGTACAAATCCCTTCTTCTGCGCCAGCAGGTACAACGGGAATGCGCGTTGCAACAAATATAGACAACATCTCAAATGCTTGTACTAATGTTGTTCGAGGAGAATTTGAAGATTACTCTGTCGTTATCAATAATAGTGGCTGTGGTAATGGAAGTAATCGTTTTAGTCCAATATTGGATTTAACAGCTCAGCCTTTTGCGCGTGAAGTAGAATTGCATTGGGTAACAAATACAGAATATAAAAATCAAAATTTCATCATTGAACATTCATTGGATGGTATCAATTTTGTGGAATTAGAAGAACAAGAGAGTCTTACAGACGGATATTTACCTAATGTATATCGAACAAAACACGAAAATCCACCTCTCGGAGAGAACATTTATCGTGTGAAACAAATATATAGTAATGGAGACTATAAATACAGTGAGAATAAAAAGGTGTTTTTTGCTATAGATTTGGATGCATTCATCCCTTATCCAAACCCTTCTTCACAAAATTTGTATTTACCTTTACAAAAATACGCTGGACAGACCGCACATGTGAAAATTTATAATACCTTTGCACAACTTATAAGAGCATCCGTCGTAAACAGTCTTTCGAGTGAACCTGAGGAAATTGATGTGTCAGACTTACAAGATGGTATTTATTACATCTCTATAGAGATTGCCGGGCAAAGAACTATAAGCCGGGCATTCACAGTTTTTCGAATTTAATCCCGTTAGCAATAAAGCAGCCGTTCATTCGGCTGCTTTTCTTTTTTTGTGGTAATCCGTAATTTTAGCACTTTCACGTTATAACCAAAACAGCCCTTCCTTTTATAAAAAGGAAGGGCTGTTCTTATTTGAATTTCATGCAAAATATTAAGGCATAAAAACGCTATCTGCTTTTTTCTTTAATCCAAATTGATAAGCCATTGTAAAAGTTATATTTTTGAATGGCTCAAAAGTATTCTCATTAAATGTCGTCTCTTCTAAATCAACAGGGCGATTAACGCGATAATCACGCAATCCGTGCTGATAAGATAAGTCAAAGATTAAATTATCTGATGAAGTATAAGAAATACCTCCTTTAATTCCATAATCAAAAGTATTATAATTTCTTAAAGAAGCATCTATCTCTGTCGATGTGCCATTCGCTTTTGGTAGGAACAAATCAAACAAACCACTTATTCCTCCTGCTCCTTCTCCTAACAAATCTTCTATATCTACCACTTGCAACAAAGGTGTCGTTTCAGTTATCGTTGTATTGCTTTCTGCACTTACCATGTATGCAGCATATCCTCCAAGAGAGAATGTAACACTTCCTGTTGTTGCTTCTATCATCAACGGAATTTCAATAAAGTTACCTTTAATTATTCCTTCGTACCGACGATTAACATCCAAATTAAAGCCTGCACCTCCTATTCCTTCCAGTAACTCTTCGGCATCAAATCCACCACCACCAAAGCCACCTAATGCGCCATTGATGACATCTAAAATGGACCCAACCGAGGTAGAGTCAAATGATTGATGCTTTTGAGTAAAGTAAACACCTGACCTCAAAGATAATTGGTCATTAAAAGCATAGCTTAGACGTAAACCACCATTGACACCTAATTGGTAGTTTTGAGTGTTTCCAGTTTCGACTGTTGGTGATAAATTAACACCTAACTCTGGTCCGAGAAAGAGCTTTTGAGCAGAAAGAATATTAAGATTTAAGAATAGAATGCCGCCGAGGAGTAGAAAAAATCTTTTCATGTTTATATTGTAAGTTTTGGAAAATGAAATAAAGGCGGTTCTCAAAAAAAGGCGTGTTGCTAAAAGGAAGTGTAAAAGTAAAGTATTCTTTTGGATTTTGAGTAGTATAAGGTCTACGTTCTTTTGTTATTTAAAGGTTAAGAATTGGAGAGTTGTAAAGTTTTAGAGTTGCAAAGTTCCGCGTACAAGTAAGAACGGAAACTTTAAAGCTCTAAAACTTTACAACTCTAAAACCCTTAATATGCGAATTTCTGCACCCAACTATTTGGCATCATTCCTACTTTGCCGATTTTATAGCAAGCCAAGTATTGCCATTCTTTTTGTAGCATAGTCTTGCGGTGACCGCGATTTGGAATACCATCATCTATAAGTAAAATAATAACAGACTCACGTACAGTTGAAGGTCCTCCAACCAGATTTTCATTACCGTCTGTCAACTCTGGACAGCCCCGTAAAACTCTATCCCAAGGGTAAGAACCGTCTGTACCTACGTGGTCAACGCTACCTGTAGGACGTTGGTCTTCTCCATGATTACGAGCTGCACGGTATAAACATTCTCTTGGTTTTAAAACAGACAAAGCTGGTGTATTGCGCAATTCCGCTATCAACTCATCACAAACAGCAGCAGAACCAAAACCCTCGCCACGTTGAATTTTTGCTTTATACTCTTCGATGTAAGGAATATAACCCGCTGGATTCGAACGAACTAGATTTACCTCATCAATCATTGCTAATTCTTCTGACTTCATGTAAGAAGCCGCCGCAGGTTGTGGAGCGTTCGTATTTGCTCTTGGTTGAGGTTTATTAGTCTGTGGTTGAGCAGGTGGATACGTTGTCGTAGTTGGATTTATTGGTCTTGTATCGATACCAGAGTCGCCCAATTTTCCAGCTTCTCCTTTATAACCTTGTGTAAAGTAACACTCGCTTACAACTAAAACAGCACCTGCATTTGGCTGATAGTTGTTTGCTAAACTATTCATTTCTATCATTCTTTCTGGCGTATAGCCATAGTAGTTTGCAATACTTTGTAGTGTTTCTCCCTGTGCTACGATGTGTGTACCACGGTTTGCGGCAAGACGAGAAGCAAAGCTACTTGTATTTGTTCTTGCTGGTGCTACTGTCGTACTATTATAGCCCGTTGGTACGAAAGTAGGTCTGCTATTTTGTTGAGGAGCTGTACTACGTGCGGTAAATTCCGCTTGAGGAATGTTTAACTCAGAACAAACCGAAATTAAGGTATTATCAGTCAAATTATTTGCACGCGTTAATTCGGCAACGCTTGTACCATACATTTTTGCAATGCTGTAAAGCGTTTGTCCTGATTGAACGACGTGAACATTTCCACGTGAATTACTTGGACATTGTGCATTTGACGGAATTGCAAAAAACAGCGCAACTGCTGCCAATATTATTTGTTTTCTCATATTTGTTAGTTTTTTTCTGGTGTAAAGAATGCTGCTTTTTTCAGAAAAAAAACAGACGTATAATGATGTAAAGTTAAACATTTTTTTTGATAAATATATTGCTCTAAACACGCACATATTACCCTATAGCTGCCAATTTTTTAGCTAAAATACCCTGTCGCAAAACGTATTAAAAAACATTTAATACTTAACCACTAATTTTATACCTTTGCACTAATACCCGAAAAAGGTCTCAGACATAAAGTATCCTCCTACCCCATCCTATTTTACCCTCACTGTTATATTAGCTTAGATTATAGCCAAAAGTTACCTGATTTTTATTTCATTTCTATAAAAAATATTATTCATGAAAGTGTCCCACTTACTTTTAATGACCATTTTTGTCTTCTGCTTTTGCTCGTTATCCGCACAGCATCAAGAGACGAAATACAATACTTCGGACAATACAGAATTGCCAGATTGGGTACAGTTAATGTACTCCGACGAAGCCGACCCAGGGGAAGTTAAAACACTGTATGATGAATATTATCTTGCTCATGACTTTGTTAAAAATCAAGACACGCAATATTACAAGCATTGGATGCGTAATATCGCTCGCGATGTCAATGGTCTCTTTTGGAATGATGGTAATATCAACAAAGAAAAAATTTTAGAAAACGAGGCAAAATACTTGGAACGCCGTGCCTTTGCTAAGAATACTGCGGTGGCAGGAACAAATTGGGAATGTATCGGACCGATTGACTATGACCATGATGCAGCGGGGCGTAGTTATGCGCCAGGTTCAGGTCATGTTTATACCGTCGAGCAATCTGTTACAGATGCCAATATGATGTGGGCAGGTACGGCAACAGCTGGCGTCTACAAATCGACAGACTATGGTTTAAATTGGACTCCTACAACGGACGACTTACCCCTGACAGGCTGCCGAGCCTTAGCAATCGACCACACTAACGCCAATATTGTTTACTTCTCTGCCAGTGGCGACCTTTACAAAACAACCGATGCAGGTGCATCTTGGGCAGTTGTTGGAGATGCAGTTTTCAATTCAGAAGATAGGTATGCAAATGACATTGTCATGCATCCTACTCTAAATAATATACTCTTCATCTGTGCAGATAATGGCTTATTTAGAACAGTAGATAGCGGAGCAAATTTCACACAAGTAAAAGGCGGCGAGTGGCAAGAAATGGAATTTCACCCAACAGATAACACTATCGTTTACGCCGTGAAACAGAATGGAGACCACACCGAATTTTATAAATCAATAGATAGCGGCATAACATGGACAATGAAAGGCAATGGCTGGCCTGGCATCGCATCTTCTTCCTCGACTACTTTCAATGCTTTAGAAAATACAGGAGGTACTTCTGACTATATTTCTTTTGCCTCTAATCCTAACTTGGGAGACGGTGCTAATGCTGATTTCACGATAGAGTTTCGGATTAAATCTGCAAGTTGGACTGGCGACCCGTCTATTATTTCTAATAAAAACTGGGCATCTGGAAGCAACGCAGGTTTCGTAGTGGCAGCTAATGGTTCAGGCTGGAAATTTAACATTGGTGACGGTACTACGCGCATTGATTTAGACGGAAATACAATCAATGATAACGAATGGCACCACCTCGCGATTAGTTACGACCAAGACGGCACAAAAACGCTCTATCAAGACGGTGCCCAAGTGAGTACGAGCACAGATGTATTGGCAAATAGCACTGCAACAACTCTGGCTTTAGCTCTACTTCAAGACGGTACTTTAAGTTATGGGGACGGATTAAATGCGAGGGTATCTGATGTTCGGATTTGGTCAACTGCTTTGGATGCCGCTACCATTAAAAACCAGACTTGTTCTGCTATAGATAATACGCATCCTAATTATTCTGACTTGCTCCATTATTGGAAAATCGACGAAAATACAGGAACAACAATCACAGATAGTAAAGGCTCTAATAATGGAACAGCTAACGGTTCTAATATATGGACGACAGGCAACATAATGACTTGTAATGTACTGAGTTTGGGTACGAATGAACACCAACGTCGTACGGAAATAGCGGTTAGCCCTGCTGACCCAAATCTGGTTATCGCACAAGCTTCTGGAGCGGTAAATGGTGGTACGGGATTGTTTGGTATTTACAAAAGTATAGATGCTGGGGAGACTTGGACTTTCAGTTGTTGTGGTACGCAACCTGGCGGACCTGCGTCTTCTTCTAATACTAATTTCATGGGATATTCTGATGCGGGAGACTCTGACGGAGGTCAATATTACTATGACATGGCTCTGGATATTTCTAAAACGAATGCCGACCACATTTCAGTAGCTGGTGTCCAACGTTGGGAAACGCTAGACGGCGGTCTAACATGGAGTTGTCCTGCGAAATGGAGTCACCCTCACAAATCAACTTATATTCACGCTGATATTCACGACTTACGGTACTTGCCTAATGGAGATATTTGGGTGGCCTGTGACGGTGGTATTTATTATTCAGATGATAATGGGGCTTCTTTTTCTCGTCGTATGTATGGCATTGCGGGGACTGATTTCTGGGGATTTGGTGCGGGTTTTCAAGACGGAGATGTTATGGTTGGAGGGACTTATCACAATTCAACGTTACTAAAAGACGGAGATACTTATACGAATGGCTGGATTTCGACAGCCATTGGTGGTGCAGGTGGAGATAATGTCCGTGGATACATTAATCCAGGCAAGGAAAAAACGATTTATATGGATGCTGGAAAGCGCGTCTTACCTGGCGATAGAAATATAGGTTTCACAGATTATTCCTTTGCGCAACAGACCAATTCATCGTACATTACTGGAGAGGATAGCGACATGCTTTTTCACCCTACTAATCCAAATATCATTTATACTTCGACAGAAAACGCCCTTTGGAAAACAGAAGATGACGGTGGGACATTTACCATGATTCATGATTTTGGAGAACAGTTAGCGGCAATGGACATTTGTTTCTTAAACCCAGATGTGATGTATGTCGCCACTTATCCAGGTTGGTGGGACCAAAAAAATCTCTACAAAACTACAGATGCAGGCGCGACATGGACTCAGCTAAGTTTTCCATTTACGAGTCAGACTTGGGCACCATTAGATGTTGTCGTTGATGCCGAAAATCCTTTGAATGTATGGATAGCAAGAACCCCTCAAAGTGGTGGATATAATTCTTTAGATGGAGCAAAAGTCTATTATTCAGAAGACGGTGGCGCAAATTGGACGAACTGGACGACCAGTATTTTAGACGGAGAACATGCGACAAATATAACTTTACAACGCGGTACCAATGGCGGTATTTACCTCGGTACGCGTCGTACGGTCTACTACCGAAATCGCGATATGACCGACTGGGCTTTGTATAGCAATGGTTTGCCTGCATACACTTACTCGACAAGATTAATTCCTTATTACAATGAAAACAAACTGCGTAATGGAACAAGTCGTTCTGTCTGGGAGGTAGATTTATTTGAGACCTCTTCTACCCTAGCTCAGATGTCTGCGGACAAATTAGACGTCTACTGCGCGCGTGAACCTGTACAATTTTATGACCGCTCGACGGCACTGACAGGCGCGACTTATGCTTGGTCTTTTCCTGGTGCTACGCCAGCGACCTCTTCAGACCGTAATCCGACTGTCGTTTTTGGAATAGAAGGCACTTACGACGTGACTTTAACCGTCACCGATGCGCATGGAACAGATACACAGACGCTTACTAATTTCATCACCGTGCATCCGTCGGATTGTACGCCTGAGAATGTTCCTGATATGGCATTAAGTCCTGGTACGACGGGTTATGTCAATCTTGGCAGACCTGACAATTTAGATTTTAACGGGACAGAAAGTTTCACTTTTTCAGCTTGGATAAAACCCTCCGTTGACAATATGAATGGCTATATTATTTCCAAATTTGACCGCTTCGTTACAGGACAATTTTTCTTGGGTCTTGAAGACGGAAAACTAGTCGTGCACCGCGAAGTCTCGCCGTGGGATGCTGTCACAACTACGAGCTTAGTTGCAGGAAAATGGTACCACGCCGTTGGAACTTATGATGGCAGTCAAATGAAAGTTTATCTCAATGGAGAATTAGAAAGCACCGTAAACATGACAGGTAGTATAAGTAGTAGCAATCGAGATATTTTGATTGGTGCACGTTATAAAAACGGGATTATTTCTGATTTTTTTGAGGGCGCTATTGATGAAGTAGAGTTTTGGAAACGAGCATTGACTCAAGATGAAATCAGACAAATGAGGCACTTGACCTTAGACCAAGTTTCAGATACTGACTTGGTGGGTTATTTTCAATTTAACGAGGACGGTACAACTGTCTACGACCGTGGTCAATTCAATAATGGAACAATAGGTGGCAACGCAACACGCAGTACTTCAACTGCTCCTGTCGGTGGCGGTGAAAGTTTCAAAATGGACATCACGACAGGTGGCGAAAAAGTTTTTACAGATACAGATTTGACTTTGACTTTTCCGACAGGTGGGACTAATCCTGACGGAGAGTTAGTGGCGACGCGCATTGACTTAAACCCTGACCAAATGCCAAATATCATGCCTGCTGGCGATACTTATTGGATAGTCAATAACTATGGTAACAATGCGAATTTCGATGCCTTAGAAAGCATTAAATTTGGAGATATAGCGATAACTGAAGGTCAAGATGCTTCTGCATTTAAGTTGTACAAACGTAATTCAAATGATGACTTAGCCACTTGGGGAACTTCTCTTGATTTTGCGGATGCAATAACGGCTGGCGCAAGTGGTGATGTTACTTTTAGCGCAGATAATGGTATCACGAGTTTTAGTCAATTTGTGGTCGTTGATGAAAGTGCTGTATTGCCTGTTGATTGGTTATATTTTCGTGCGGCGCTGAC
>CALDUB010000200.1 GCA_937923465.1 uncultured Saprospiraceae bacterium | reverse complement strand
GAATATTTATGGCAGCAAGGTTTTAAAAATACGCACGTTTTAGACATTTCAGAAGCGCCATTAAAGGCTTTTTCTCAGCGTGTACCAGATTTTCCTAAGGAGCAACTGGTTCAAGCAAATTTCTTTGAACACAAAGGAGTCTATGATTTGATACTTGAACAAACTTTCTTTTGCTCTTTTCCTCCCTTGAAAGAGAATAGAGTAAATTATGCCAAACATATGGCTTCTCTCTTGACAAAAGGAGGAAAATTAGCTGGTTTGTGGTTTAATATTCCACTTACAGGCGATTTGGTCAAACGTCCTTTTGGTGGAGATAAAGCGGAATACTTAACTTATTTATTGCCTTATTTTGATGTTGTGACTTTTGAAGAATGTCATAATTCTATAAAGCCGAGATTGGGAAGTGAGTTGTTTGGTATTTTTCAGAAGTCTAAATAAACTTGGTTTTATTCCAATAAAATAATTCGTCTATGACCTGCAAATTTACCGTCAATCCAGATACCTAAATAGTAAGTTCCTGTAGGTAAGTTATCTAAACTAATCACCTCATTCAAAGAGCGAGTTGATTGGAATTTTTGTTCACGCAGCTTTTGCCCAAAAGTATTAAACAAAGTCCATTCTATCGGAGCATTTTCGTTTAAAGATAAGTCAATATTAAGAACGCCACTTGTTGGATTTGGATAGACCTTAAAAGAAGAAATCTGATGATTATCACTCAAGTTATTTAGTTCGTCAATAAAAAATAATTCACTCATTGTAACCTGACAGCCATTCATATCTATTCCCGTTAAGCTTATTTCTATTTCACCTGTTTGGAAAAAAATGAAATTTGGATTGTCTAGGCTCGTCATATTTCCCGTACTTGTTGTCCATTCTACCTCAGATAGACTAGTTGAACAATCATAGGAAAAGGCAGCAGGATTATTGACACTTATACTATTAGGAGGAGTGATGTCTAAATCAAAAGGGAGAGTCGTAATTTCCACGACCTCTGTGAATACGGAGTTTCCTGAGTCATTTTCAGCAGTCAAGGAAACAAAATAAGTCCCTATCGAGCTAAAAATATGTGTAGGAGAAACTTCATCAGAAAAATTACCGTCTCCAAAATCCCAAGAATAAGTCGTAGCATTAAGAGAAGTATTGGTAAATGTTCTTTCGTTAGAACAGAGATTACCCGTACTTGTAGTAAAATTAGCGACTGCCGTAGGCGAAGTACAAGAGTAAGACATCGCAAAACCTGACCTTTCGATTATTCCATCTGATGTGAAAAGCAAAGTAACGGCATCCCCAAAAACGAGTAAACTTCCGCCGCCAGGCGCATCCGTCCCAGTATACGTTCCGAGTAGCGGCGCACTCGTATTTTCACCTGCATATAAACTTAAAAAATCCCAATTATTCTCTAAGTCAAACTCATCAAAAGAAAGTAGAATACCTGTCGCATTAGGAGAATTAATCGTGATAGTGTAATTTGAACTTTCCGCATAATCCTCGTCTGGTCCACCTGAATCATAAATATATCCGCTGCAATTAAAAAGGGTTGTGTCTCCGACTACTCCCATGATTAAGGTATCGCACAAACTTTGATTTTCTGCGTAGTTTATTAGATTTTCTAATGTTAAAGTATCGCAACCTGCTGGATTACAGGCGATTAGTGACACGTCGTAAATTCCGGATGAATTATAAATGTGAGTTGGATTTTGTTCCTCTGAACTATTGCCGTCTCCAAAGTCCCACTGCCACGACGTAACACCACCTTGTGAAGCATCCGTAAATTCAATCACGCCATTACAACTAGTTTGACTACTCGGGAAAAAGTTAGCTACGGGAGGCGCAGCTACATTTAGCTTAACGTTTAGATAGGCTTCTGTCTGAATGGGGTCATTGGTGAAAATCGTCGCGATGTACTCATAGGTGCCTCCGCTAAGCCCTGTCGCATTGACGATGATTGGAACACTTTGGGTTGCATCAGGAGCTAATGAGCCACTTAATGTGCTGATTTCTAGCCAGTCAGGTATTGTCCCTAGAAAAACAAAGGTCCAATTTAAGTTTTCTCCTCCATTATTTGATACGCCCATAATTAGCAGCGTGCTCTCGTCTTGAGCCAAATTCAAGCAAATATCATCTGGCGTAAAAACTCCGACGGGTGGGTCGATTACTTCTCCCAATACGGGAATTGTAACAACAGTTCCTGAATTACTGAAAATAGAAATAACCCCAGCGAAAATCCCAACTTCTTCGGCAAGTAAACTAAGGTTGAATTTTGCTTCGCCACCTGGCGGTACGTTAAATTCAGTTGGACTAATTCCAAAACCAGTTGTATTTAGAGTAATATTCGTTACCCGCAAAGTATCTGTTCCGAGATTGATGACGCAAATAGAATCAACCTGTGGAGTACCCAGATATCCTTCAGGAAAGGCTAGAGAATTTGGAGCGATAGAAATCAAAGGAATCCCAACCACAATCATTTTGACGGGGTAAATCAACTCTGGTTGACTAATATCTCCCGTTTCTAAAAGTAAATCAAAATCATAAGTGCCGCCGACTAGGTCACCCGCAGAGAAGAAAAGGTTGACACTTTGTGTGCCTCCGGGCGGTATGATGCCTGTGCCGAGAATAACAGTTAGTGAATTTGGATTTTCATCGCTAATTTCGGTAAAGTTATAATACAAGTCACCGACTCCTGTGTTCGTCAAAGCGACTTGCACCGTCGTCGTCATAAATGAGTTGAGTGTCACGCAGGTTTCCGCCGGGTTGATTTCTAATTGACCAGATTCTTGGACGATTACAGTTTGTGTATAGCTGTCTATATTGGAACAGTTGCTAATTGTTAAGCTAACTTCGTAAGTGCCAGGTGTCGCAAAAGCATGCGTCGTATTAGGTTCCGTAGATTGCGTGCCGTCCCCAAAGTCATACAACCAAGAGCCTGCATTTTCTGATAAATCTGTAAAAGAAACAGGAAAATTAAGCGGAATAGGCGTCGTTTGAGACACTTCAAAATTTGCCACAGGCGTCTCTGAACCACCCGCCACCGAGTAATCAATCACAAAGCCACTCCTAACAACGGAGTTATCTGTATCAAAAACTATGGTCAATGCTCCCCCCGACGAAACTATCGTTTGCCCCAATAAATCCATATTGTCATAAATACCAATCAGGGGCGAACTGGCGTCTGGTCCGTCATAGATAATGAAATCATCGAAAGTGTTTTCTACATTAAATTCAGGAAAAAACAGGGTGACATCGGCAGGAGAAGGCGGTAGTATCGTAATCGTTGAAAAAATCCCATTTTGATAATCTCCATAACCGCCAGGGTCTAGTATCACGCCCGCACAGTCCGATAAAATCTGCAATCCCGACTGCTGCATAATAGTCGTATCACCTTCTAAAAGCGCAGGCTGAAGACCAATTGGGTTTTCATTAGCAGTGATAGAATTTGTGCAAAAGCAGAGGAGGAATGGAAATAAAATATTGAGATAGGACTTCATAAATTTTGACTTGGCGTGTTCTGATAATTGGACTTTATTGTAGAATATTTTGTGTTCATTGAAACTTGGATTTTTTCATCAATTGAGGCAAAAAACGCAGGCATAGCCACAGTTATGGCGAGTATTTTTAACGAAAAGTGATGTAAAAAGACATTTTCAAGGGTACACAATATTTTGTAATAAAGTCTATACTAAGCTAATGTAAGTCGTAGATTTGGTAAAATTAAATTTTAGAATTCTTTTGACGGGAATTAAGCATATACCGTATCCCGAAATTCCCGTCTCGGAAAATTAAGAACCGAAACGGGAGTTTCGAGATACGGCAAATCTTAACTACCTTAGCATTTTTAGAATACCACACTTTTTTACCAAATTTTAGCATGAAAAATATTCTTCTTCTCTTCGCTCTTTTGTGTATTATTCCTCAAGTAAATGCACAAAAAATAGACTTAGACCCTTTCAAAAAAATCAAACCACGTAGTATCGGTCCAGCAGGTATGAGTGGACGTGTCACGACGATTGATGTTGACTTATCTCAACCAGAACGCATCTTTATCGGTACGGCATCGGGCGGAGTTTGGCAGTCTGAAAATGGCGGAATATCATGGAAACCAATCTTTGATGACCAGGCGCCAGCATCTATTGGCGCTCTCACGATTAATCAAAACAATCCTGCTGAAATATGGGTGGGAACAGGAGAAGGTAATCCGCGAAATTCGCACGATTACGGAGAAGGAATTTATAAAAGTATCGACGGTGGAAAGACTTGGGAATGTATGGGATTGGAAAATACCCGCTTGATTCACCGCATTATTATCCATAAAGACGACCCCAATACTGTCTACGTAGGCGCTATGGGTTCTGCGTGGGGAGACTCGAAAGAAAGAGGCTTTTACAAGACAACTGACGGCGGTAAAAGCTGGCGTAAAACCTTGTATATCAATGAATCAACAGGTATTGGCGACCTCGTTGTTGACCCAAATAATCCAAACAAATTGCTCGCAGCGATGTGGGAATTTGGGCGTAAGCCGTGGACATTTAACTCAGGAGGCGAGGGGAGTGGACTCTATATCAGTTACGACGGTGGTGAGACATGGAAAGAGCGCACGGACAAAGACGGACTACCAAAAGGAGACCTTGGACGTATCGGTCTAGCGATTGCGCCAAGCGAACCTAATATCATCTATGCGCTCACGGAAGCGAAGAAAAATGTCTTATTAAAAAGTACGGACGGAGGCGATAAATGGACACAAGTAGCGGAAGAAAATATCGGGAATAGACCTTTCTATTATTCTGATATTTTTGTTGACCCTTTGAATGAAAATCGCATTTTTAATCTTTGGTCAGTTGTCAGTAAGAGTGAAGACGGTGGAAAGACTTTTGAGACAATTTTGCCATTTCGACCATACTCAGGCGTACACCCTGACCACCATGCATTTTGGGTACATCCGACGCAGCCAGATTATATGATTGAAGGAAATGATGGTGGTTTAAATATCTCTCGTGACCGTGGAAAAACTTGGCGTTTTGTGGAGAATCTGCCTTTAGCGCAGTTTTATCACATCAACTATGATATGGAAACTCCTTACAATATTTATGGAGGAATGCAGGATAATGGCTCGTGGCGTGGACCCGCTTATGTTTGGAAACGCGGTGGTATTATCAATCAAGATTGGCAAGAATTGTACTTCGGAGATGGTTTTGATGTGATGGCGCGACCAGATGACAGTCGTTATGTTTATGCGATGTCGCAAGGCGGAAATATGAGCTATATTGATACGGAAACGGGCAATCAAAGCTATATCAAACCTGTACATCCTGAGGGCGTTAAATTACGTTTTCACTGGAATGCAGGTTTAGCACAAGACCCCTTTGAAAATTGTGGTCTTTACTTCGGTAGCCAGTTTTTACATAAGAGTACAAATTGTGGACAGAGTTGGGAAATTATTTCTCCTGATTTAACTACCAACGATACTTTAAAGCAAAAGCAATATGAAAGTGGCGGACTAACAATAGATGATACAAATGCTGAAAATCACACGACTATCATCGCAGTCGCACCAAGTTCTGTTGACAAAAATGTCATTTGGGTAGGAACGGATGATGGCAATTTGCAAATTACAAAAGACGGCGGAAAAACTTGGACAAATACATCCAGTCGTTTGACAGGCGCACGTGCGAATTCATGGATTCCACAGATAGTTGCCAGTGAAAAAAATGCGGGAGAAGCATTTATAATTGTCAATGATTATCGTAGAAATGACTTCCGTCCAATGGCTTACCACACGACAGATTATGGCGTAACTTACCGTCGTATCGTAGATGAAAATAAGGTAGAAGGACACGCTTTAGCAATCGCACAAGACCCAGAAGTCCCGAGTTTATTGTGGTTGGGGACGGAATATGGTTTGTATTTCACGATTGACGGCGGTACAAATTGGAATAAATGGACAAATGGCTATCCGCAAGCACCAACGCGAGATTTGAAGATACATCCACGTGAAAAAGACTTGGTAATTGGTACTTATGGACGTGCAGCTTATGTATTAGATGATACGCGACCATTTCAGAAAATAGCGGAGACCAAAGGAAAGATTTTAGAACAAGACTTTGCGACTTTCGCTGCGCCAGATGCTTATTTGAATTACAATTTATCAGTAAAAGGCGCACGTTTTGTAGCTGACGGAACTTTTGTCGGTGACAATCGCCGAAATGGCTCGATGCTAACTATTTGGGTGAAGCCCGATGCGAAAGAGAAGAAAGAAGCACCTGTAGAAACGTCTAAGAAAAAGAAGAAGAAAAAAGACGCAATAGAGGACGCGCCAGAAAAAGAAGAGAAAAAAGCTGCCAAAAAAGATAAATTGAAACTAGAAATTATCAATATGGCAGGAGATACGGTGCGGATGTACACAACTAAAGTAGATACAGGAATGCAACGTGTTTACTGGAATTTGCGGAAAGACGGCGTTCGTTCACCTTCTCGACGTGAAGTTAAGAAAGACGCAAATATACCTTCGGGCAGAAAAGTGCGCCCAGGTACTTATAAGGTGGTGATGACTTATGGGGGTAGCAAAGACAGTACAGAGGTAAAAGTGTTGGCTGACCCACGTGTGTCGCAATCTCAGGCAGATATGGAGGCGGAAATCAAAACGCGCGACGATTTTGAAGCACAGATAAAAAGAACGACAGAAAGCTTTAATCGTATCCTCGAAGCAAAGAAAACGATTAAACTCGTTAATTCTACGTTGGTCAACATTCCTGATAGCACTCAAACGGAAATCAAAGACCTCGGAAAAGCAGTTTCGGATAGCTTGAAAACCTTAGAACATCTTTTCTTATCTCCAGAAAAGGAAAAAGGTATTCGTAGAAATGATACGGCATTGATGAGTAGTGTTTGGCGGACTTATGGATATTTATCTGCCTCAGGAGGTGCGCCAAATCCAACAGCTGAAATAGTTATCGCTCAAGCCAATGAGAAAATTGATGCTGCATTGGGTAGAGTCAATGCCTTCTTTGACGAAGAATGGAAAGCTTATCGTACGGCAGTTGAGGCTGTCGAGCGACCTTTGTTTAAAGAGTAAAGTATCACGTTCGTTCCACGGCGTGTTTCATCTTAGACGAGTCACGCCGTGGAACGGACGTGATACTTGGGGAGGAAGCCTGATTGAGTTCAAACGGAACTTAATCAGGCTTTTTTTATGCCCAAAATAAGGATGAAAAAATAAATACAAAATTTTATTTTGTATTTATTGAAAATAATTTGAAAATATCAGAAAAAGAATGAACTTTGTACTCCGATTACGGGTTTATATGATGTAATTTGTTTGATTTTTAAATGTTAATAGTTTGATAGTCAGCAATTTAGGTCTTTTTAATGAAAAGTAACCGAATAAAATTATGTTGCCAAGACTAAAGAAGCTAAAAAATACGGAAAGTGGGCAGTTTTTCCTAATTGCAGGACCTTGTTCTATAGAAGGAGAGGATATGGCAATGCGGATAGCAGAGAGAGTAGCGGAGTTGACGAATCGATTAGAGATACCTTTTATTTTTAAAGGTTCTTATCGCAAAGCAAACCGTTCACGTTTGGATAGCTTTACAGGAATTGGAGACGAAAAAGCTTTAAAAATTCTTCGAAAAGTCGGAGAAACCTTTGATATTCCAGTGACGACAGATATACATGCAGAGGAAGAAGCGGCAATGGCTGCGGCATATGTGGATGTTTTGCAAATACCAGCATTTATGTGTCGTCAGACCAACTTGTTAGTTGCAGCGGCGAAAACTGGAAAAGTCGTCAATATCAAGAAAGGGCAATTTTTGAGTCCAGAAGCGATGAAATTTGCAGTGGACAAGGTTGTTCAGTCAGGTAACGATAATGTGATGCTGACAGAGCGCGGAACGACTTTCGGATATACGGATTTAGTCATTGATTATAGAGGACTGCCGACGATGCAAGAAATGAATGTTCCAGTTATTTTAGACTGTACACATTCACTACAGCAGCCAAATCAGAATAGCGGCGTGACAGGAGGCAGACCCAAAATGATTGAAACGGTTGTGAAAGCAGGGATAGCAGTAGGAGTAGACGGTCTTTTCATTGAGACACATCCAAATCCTAGTGTGGCGAAATCAGACGGAGCAAATATGCTTCAATTAGACGCTTTAGAGGCATTACTAGAAAAAGCTTGTCGAATTCGAGAAGCTATTAGATAATGGTTTGTCGAAAAATGTAAATGATTAGTCTTGCGATATAGTTCGCAATATTAGATAGGTCAATTGTAGAATTGACAAAATAAAGAACTGTAAATTTGCAATTGAGTAAGATTTTTTGTAAATTACAGTATCATTAAAACCAAATCAAAATTAGGTCATTATGAAAACAATTACAACAACTCTGTTGATGTTGCTTATGACTACTATATCTTTCGGTCAAAACGCCGAAAAAATATTGGTTAAAGCCTTCAACCTACAAGGAAACAATGCTGTCGTACTAAACTTGGACGGCAATTCTGAAGTTGAGACATGGAACGAAAACTACGTTCGTGTACAAATGACTATCGGAATAGAAAACGGCAGCGAAGGGATGTTAAAGTCTCTTATTAAGGTTGGTCGTTACAACTTAAAAGGAACAGCTAGTGCTAGCGGTTTCGAAATCACTATGCCTAACATCGCTAAAAAAGTAACAGTTGGCGGACAAGAATTGAATGAGACATTCTCTTACGTCGTTTACGCACCGAAAAACGTGAGCGTACAAAATCTAAATGAAGCCTCTGCTTCGGTAGAGTTTGAATAACAAGAGATTAAAATTACTTAAAAGCCCTCGTAGAGTTACTCTGCGAGGGCTTTTTTATGTTTACTCACTCAAGTATGACTATGATTCTTTTGACTATGATTGTTATGAGGCACTTGTCCTTGAAATTCTTAATTCAACAATAATTGAGCACAATAGACTTTCTTCACTGAGCACTCTCTATACTCGAAAACTTCGTACAGCCTTAATAACCAATAACACAATAACTAATAACCAACCTCTACCTCAACTATCTCCACACGTCGCTCCTTAGCAGCCCCAATTGCATAAACAGAGTTCCGCACATCCTCCAAGTCATCACTAACCCCTGCAGCAGCCGTCGTCTCCCCATAAGACCGTTCTGTTATCAATAACTTGCCAGCGTTCAAATAATCCAACAGAACTCCGTCAGCATAAGCCGCAAAGTGGTTTCTGACCGAGCTAACCCGTCTTTTTCCTAGATTGACATTATAATCAGATTGCGCCCGTGGACTCGTATATCCCGTCACAAAAATCTCCACACGGTCACCGCCTTTCAATCTTTTAAGCAAAATGTCTGAAAAGCGGAATAGCATTAGGTATCCTTTTTTAACTTCGGACTCAAAGAAGTCTTCCATTAAAAACTCGGCTTCATACCTGTCTTCTTCGGGTAAGGGTGCGGCATATTCTTGCATGTATTCAGAGCGTCTTTCGTAGTAAGTATTGTAAGTTGTTTCGTAGTCTTTTTTAGTCGTCGTTCTGCGCGTTCTTTTATCTGGTTCATCATTATCAAAGTACAATGCAAAAGGAGAAAATTCCTCTAGTGTTGTAGGTTCTTTTGGTGGCGCGGGTGTTTCCTTTTTGGGAGGCTCTTCTGTTATTACAACAGGAGGTTCTGGCGCTGTTGGTTGGCTTGTATCTATGAAGTTCAATTCATAAATATCATTACAACAAGTCTTATTTGACCTGTCTAGGTAATTCGAACCAATTCTATTGGATGCTAAGTACCCTTTTTGAGCGTTTAAATCTAAAAAGTAGTACAAGTCATTATAGCTACTATTAATTGGTTTGCTCAAGTGGTTGGGAGGCATCCAACTTAAACTATCTTGTAGACTCTGATAGACATCATAGCCACCTAAAGAAGGATAACCATCTGTACTGAAAAATAGGCTCTGACTTGGTGAATGATAAAAGGGAGTTATTTCATTTTCTGCAGTATTAATTGCTGCTAAATTAACTGGTTTTCCAAACTCTTTTCCGTCAATTTCAGATAGCCATAAATCACTTTTTCCTTGACCTCCAGGACGCGTCGAAGAATAGATTAAAATTTCCTTTTGCCGCGTAGAATCGTAGCCAATCGTAGGGTGCGTCGAAGTGTATTTGTCTGAATTTATGAATTTTGGTAGAGCCGTCGCCTTTTTTTTCCAACGATTGCGCTTATCTTTTTCTCGGTAGTAAATATTACAACTAATCTGCGCACCGACTACAAAATCACAAATGGTAAAGTAGACACGCTTGCCATCTTGACTAAAGGCAATATTGGCAGTATGTTTTTCAGGAACATTAAAACCATAGCGTAAAGTTTTCCCTTTTTGATTTTCTTCGGAAAGCAAAACTTTCGTTATGCGTCTTGGAGGTTCATTGCTGTCCTTTTTATTTTGAAATCGAAAAGAAGAATAGTATAAAGAATCTCCTCTCAAAAAAGGCGCGAATTCAGAATAGGAGGTGTTTACATTTTTGTCTAAATGAGAGATTTCAATAGTGTCAATCATCAGCAAATTCTTAGCCCATTGACATACTTTTATTTCTTCTTGTGCTTGCTTTAATTGCCTTTTATTCTGATTAACCGCCTTTATTGACATGAATTTAGCAAAATTATCAATCGCCTCTTCATATTTACCCATTTGTTTTTTCACCAATGCTAAACCAAAATAAGCGGTCGGAAAACTTTGTTTTTCTTTGCTACTCAAAACCTTCTCGTAGTACTCTTCAGCGAGCTCAAACGCATTAAATTCTTGAGCAACCTTTGCATATTGATATTGCAAACCAACATCATTTGGTTCGATAGTCAGCGCCTTATTAAGGTAGAGTAAAGCTGCATTATAGTCATTAATGGCTAAGGCTTTCTCTGCTGCCTTTTTGTAAGATTGCAAACTCTGGGCAATCGTAGTTTGACTGTGCAAAAACAAGGAAATGAATAGTATAAAGATAACTTTGTAACAAGATTGGTTCATAATGTAAAAATAAACTTTTCAGACACTTTTTACAAATTCAAAAATGTATTTTGTTGAATTGTCTGAAATATTCCGTTAAAGTATGAATTCTTGCCTTTATTATTATTTTTAAGCTCTCTTAAAAGAAACTAAAAGAATAATATAGCCTATCTTGTGGATATTACTGGTGGAAACACAAGAATAAAGTATTTTTTCAGACTTAATAAGTCAGCACGAAATCATACTTTATGAAAAGCATAAAGACTTTTCTTCTGCTTCTATACCACCACTCACTATTATTTTTATGAAAATGAGTAGACTTGTTGTAAAGCTAGTCTATCTTCATCGCCTTAGTTTTCAAAAGAATAAGTGGTTCTCTAAGATGATATAAAATCATAAGGAACCGTAACTTATATTTATATGGCAGTCCATTTAGGGGTTATTCTTACAGATGCTCAGCGAAAAATTCTCTGGGTTAATGATGATTTCACCATTATCACAGGTTATACACTTTCTGAAGTTATCGGTCAAAAACCGAGTTTATTACAAGGTAGAGATACCGATGCTAATTCTATTAAGAGACTTCGCAAAGCATTAGAGTCACAGGTTCCATTTAAAGACGAAATTATAAATTATCGTAAAAATGGAGAAGAATACCTGTGTAAATTAGTTATTCATCCTATTTTTAATGACGATAAGCAGCTTGTTAATTTTATCGCTTTTGAAATAGATGGCAATCAAACTGATGAGAAATTAGTTCCTCTCATGAATTTGGAGGAGCGATACCGTACGAGTAGTTTAAGAGGCGAGGACGGAGCAGTCTTATTTTATCGCTTAAAAACGTTAATCTTAGATGAGCAGTTGTTTTTAGATGCTAATCTTTCATTAAAGACATTAGCGGATAGATTAAATACCAATACGAAATATTTATCTCAAGTAGTAAATTTTCATGCGGGGCAAAATCTGCAAGTATTTATCAATCAATTCCGAATTAAGGAAGCGAAAGAAAAAATGTTAGATAATAGCTTTGCAAATCTGACACTATATGGTGTAGCTATGAAATGTGGATTTAAGAATAAATCTACTTTCTACAAAGTATTTAAGCAACAAACAGGTCTGACTCCCTTAGAATTCATTAAATTGAAACAACAGGCACAGGCGGGAGCGAGTAGTTAGAAAAAGCATTATAATTTACTAAGATTGTTTCTTTCCCGAAAAGTCTGCATCTTGTATTGAATTACAAAGTGCAGACTTTTTTGTGCAAGCTATTACCGTTAAATGGAGTATTATATTTTACGGAGAACCTTATGTTTTAGTACTCAATCAATTAAATCTTATCATCATATCAAATGCAAATAAACTTTCCAGAAATTGTACGACAAGCGTGGATTAATTATGATGCTTGGGGCAAAATCAAAAAGATTACAGACATCAGCGTTCGTGTATCGACGAACTATGTCTATAAAATTGAATTCGAAAATCGTGCTTTTGTGATAGCCAAATTGTCTTATTTTGGAAGATTTGAGCATTTTTTAGAAGACCATACTATTATTAATTCCTTATCTAATAATTTACCATATCCGTTTGATAATGCAATCTCTCGTTCGTTGATGTTGGGCGCTACGACCTATGTTTATCGACATCAAGAAGATAATGTGGATGCGTGGGTTGTTTTTTATCGTCCAGTAAAAGTGAGAAAGCGTTTGCCTGCTCGATTAGAAGTAAGTACAATACAAAAACTGGGAGAAAGTGTCGCTCATTTTCACAAAGCCTGCCACTCCGTTCGCAATACTTTGCCGCCCTCATCTAAGACTTTCAAATCCGATATCGAGCATTTAAAGTCCTATATGAAGACGCCTAAAGGAAAACAGGAGCATCGAGGACGAATAGACGAACTAAATAGACAGTCAGACATTTTACTCGAAAATACAGTTAAATTAAACTCTGATAAATTGCATCGAATTCCTGTTTTTGTAGATTGGAATATTGGCAATTTTTCGGTGACGAGTACTCATAAGATTTATTCGCGCTGGGATTACGATTGGTTTCGTATGAGTTCGAGGATGATGGATTTCTATTTTTTCAGTAGGGTGGTATCCGACGTAGGAGACAGGACGGTGTGGACATATAATGTGGACCCTTTGCAAGAGGAAAGATTTATACTCTTTCTAAAAAGCTATCATGCGATATATCCTTTGACCGAAATAGAAATTCGTTCCTTAAAAGAAGTTTATCGCTTTTTTATTTTAAATTATGTGATGAAAGAAGGACGATACTTTTTTCATGATATTTACGCAGACAAATTGCAGAATGAAGCCATGGAGAGTTATTTTCCTAATATTGATAAGTTTAATCCAGAGGTACTGCTGCGGGCTTTGAAATTTTAGATTGGCGTATAAAAGGAGTCAGAGGAGAGGTGCGAGGAGTTAACTTGTATAACTAATTTACAAGTTAGGACAGCCTGACTCCTGACACTTCTCTCCCGACTCCTTTTATATCATATAACTTCAGAAATTGCCAACCTTATAGGTAGTGCTCTTCTTATTTGACGGAGAACGATTTTAATTATTACATCTTCAAAGTCTCCACGAATTCCACCATTAAACGCTCTGTTTCTTGAGCATCTTTAGTTTTTTCTACTTTCTTTAGAATTGAATTTTGCTGAGTAATCATAGACTTGGTATTGGCAAGCTGTGTTTTGTTAGCAGCAGAGCGAGGTGCTTCCTTCAATACGTTCTCGCTGTTAGCAATAACTTCTGTCATCCGCAGTAGGACATCTTTTTTTATCTCCGTTTGGCTATCTTCATCTAAAATCTTGACAGCTTCGCGGTAGCGCTCTAGAGAAACCATAAAAGTCTTCGTTGCAGACTTTTTAGTTTGTTCTATTTGCCCCAATTGACTTCTTTCGGCACGGGTAGTTGACAGGTCAGACTGCGCAAAATTTACGTTTAAAAGGAAAATACAGAGGAGAGAAGTTAAGAGGTATTTCATTGTTTGTGAATTTTTTTTAATTGCAATTTAGAGTATAAATAACAAATGTAAGAAAGGGGAGAAGTGTAGTTCCTTAACTTTTAGAGAAGTATACTCTTTATATTTGTGTTAATTACAAATTTGTTAAGATAAATGAATAATCAATTGAAAATATATATTAAAATTGATTATTCGGAATTGAATTTGCAATGAATACTAGTAATAGACGTGTTAATTACTAACAAAGCAGTCTAACATATCATTGAAATCACCTTATCTCCCCAAAGATTTCACTTTTTTTAATAAAAAACACGATTTTTACCTTAAATTTATCTTTTTTGAGTAGAAATGCAAGACATTTGTCCTTATTGTGAGATTTGTCAAAGAATTTATCATGTTTACTGAACGACACCTTTTACAAAATTTACCGCCCGAAAAATTGGATGACTACCTCGCAGGAGGCTGGTATCGTTCTGGTCAATCTATATTTACTTGTAACTTCCTTATCAAACAAGGCGACCTTTACACGGTTGTTTGGACACGTCTACCTCTTGTGGATTATGCATTTCGGAAAGGACAGCGCAAGCTGCTGCGCAAGAATAGAGAACGTTTCGAAATAATCATTCGTCCCGAGCAATTTACCTCTGAAAAGGAGGAGTTATATCAAATTTATCGAGAAGATTTTAAAGGAAGACTCGCACCAACTTTGCGCAGTTCACTGTTAGATGATGGTACCGAAAACATTTTTGACACCTGGGAAATATGCATTTACGATGACGGCAAATTAGTTGGATTTAGTATTTTTGATAGAGGAAGCAAAAGTATCGAAAGCATAAAAGCTGTTTACGACCCTAATTACAAACAGTACAGTTTGGGCTATTATACCATGCTAGAAGAGGTGCAATTTGCGATAGACAAAGGATGTGAATATTATTATCCAGGCTATGTCGTGCCGGGCTATAAAGCATTTGACTATAAGTTACGTGCAGGAGTGATGGAGTTTTTTGTTCCAAGTAAGAAGGAATGGAAATCCATGGAAATTTTTGATGAAGAGAAGTTATTGCACAAGGTCATGTTAGACAAATTAGGAACTTTACAAGAAGAACTTGGACGGAGAGGTATTCCAACACGATTGGGTGTGTATCCTTTGTACGAAACAGTTTTCTGGAATTTAGAGCCTAAGTATCATTTAAGTTTTCCTCTGGTATTGCAGATATACCCAGATTTTCACA
Source organism: uncultured Saprospiraceae bacterium (assembly GCA_937923465.1). Taxonomy (GTDB): domain Bacteria; phylum Bacteroidota; class Bacteroidia; order Chitinophagales; family Saprospiraceae; genus JAHDCG01. The sequence continues at coordinate 1,521 of CALDUB010000200.1, read as the reverse complement.
ATTATCGCTACTTAAACTACGTCTTTGACCCAAAGGAAAAGCAATACCGCTTTATTCCATGTCAAGGTCTGCAAGATACTACAGAGTATTTTTCGCACCACTTAAAGCCAGAGCCAGAAATCCCAGTTCTCACAGAATTATTGGGTATGAACGATAATTTTCTCGCAGGAGACAATCCAAAAGAAGCCATTTACCGCATGAAAATGTGGATGAGTCGGCAGATGTTTCTTTAAAGGGTTGTAAAAGTTGTATGGTTGTAAGAGTTTTATAGGTACCGCATGGTACAACCTTTAAAACTCTTACAACCTTTTCAACCCTTTTTAAGCTTGTGCCTTCGGCGTAGTATTAAATCCAATCGGAAAAGGAGGCGTCCCTTTACCGCCATTAATTGGTCCATGCTGACTTTCAAATTTCTTAATATTTTCAGCCAAAGCGCCCAAAAGACGTTTTGCATTTTCAGGTGTCATGATGACACGTGATTTTACTTTTGCTTTTGGTACATTAGGCACCATGCGCACGAAATCTACGATAAATTCACTCTGAGAGTGAGAGATAACTGCCAAATTCGAGTACGTTCCTTCCGCTATTTCTTCTGGTAACTCAATGTTGAGTTTATTTTGTTTGTTATTTTCTGCCATTATTTTATTGTCGATTGTTAATTGTCTATTGATTATTCAGCCTTTCTAGCTCAAATGTAATCGTATGTACTGAAAAGTACTAAAACTTTGCCGATTATTGCATAACTACATATTTGAGAAGACAAAGTTCATATTTCCTATTTCATAATTCATATTTAAAAAAATGTTACTGAAAAAGTTAAAAGATATCCCACAATTTATCGCAGGCGATAAGACGATTTTGCGTGAAGTTTTGCATCCGAAGAATGATGCGATTGATATGAATTATAGTATGGCGCATGCTGTCGTTTTGGTAGGAGAGAAGTCGCTACCGCATGTTTTGCACGGACGTAGTGAGGTTTATTTCATTTTGAGCGGTAAAGGGGAAGTGCATATTGACGAGAAAATGCAGGTCATGGAAAAAGGAGATACTGTTTTTATTCGCGCTGGTGCGAGTCAATGGATTGAGAATGTGGGGGAAGTTGATTTGGTCTTTTTGGCTATGGTTTCGCCGCCTTGGTCGGAGGAGAGTGAAAAAGTTGGAGAGTTGTAAGGTTTTATAGTTGAAAAGTTGCCGCTCTGACTTACACCGAATACTTTTCATTCATGACGCGGTAACGGTCATTTTAATTTCAGAATCTCCGAAAATGTCAATCCAAAACGATAGCATAAGCAAAGAGTAATGCCCGTTACCTTTTTCACGATTAATCACTTAGTTTAGTTGAAATCGACCAAGGAAATTCAAACTCTCACCTAAGAATCTTAGCACTCACGTACTAAGCTGAAGGCTGCCGTGCCTTTGGCACTAAAACACACATAATAGTGCCAAGGGCACGGCAGCCTTCAGCCTTGTACGTAAGTGCAAGGGTTTTAGACCCCGTCAAAAACTACCCAAGCAACAAAG
>CALDUB010000199.1 GCA_937923465.1 uncultured Saprospiraceae bacterium | reverse complement strand
AAAAGTAATAAGTCGTCACGCACTTTTTTAAGAAAATCAAATGCGCAGGTATGTCCAGAAAATTTGGAGAGTAGGTTTCTAAATTATTTCTAAAGTTTTTCGTCTTCATTGCATCGTACCATGAAGTGAAAAATTCTTGATGAATGACAAATATCCCAATCATTCCTGCGGCTAATAGCCAATATTCCAATTTGTGCAATTTCGTTTCATGCAAATAGAAAAAACACCACATAAATAGAAAAAAAACAGAAAGCAAAAGGTGGTCAAAAATGATAGGAATGAGTAGCAAAAGTAAGGCAGGAAACAACCACTTTTGATGAAAATCAAAACGCAATATCATCGCAAACCACAATAAAAGCAAAGACATTCCTTGATAAAACTCAGGTGTAAGAAAGTAAAAGCTATCGGTCGTCAGTAGCGTAAAAAAAGCTATTTGTGTCCAGCCTAGAAAGTCGTTTTTGCACCAGCCAGCGATAAAATGATAAATAAGCGCAAAGAAAAGAATGAAATTTAGAGAATAAGCAATCATCACAATTTTCAATGACAAGTTCATCTTTATCGCAGCGAGCGCTAATATTTGCGTCAAAGGATTACTCAAACGATGATGATAAATGCCAAATTCTCCACTATTAATTAATTCTACCAATTGAAAACCACCGTCCATAAAGGTTGCTCGCTCTTTATAAAAGATAATAGATATTACCGCCATGATAAACCAAACGGCATAACCCAACCAACGAAAGTGAGGAGACGAAAATTGATATCTAGATGTGGTAGAATCCATATTGCAAAGAAAGGGAAAAACAAATTAACGATGAACGATTTAACTATAAACTATGAACCCCGTCTCTGCATCATTGCGTAGAGACGGGGTTCATAGTTAAACCGTTCATGGTTCATAGTTACAAAAAATTATCCCTCAAAGTGGAAAGAAATTGTAAATGCACGAGAGATGATTTTATCAATAATCGAACTTTCATCCAAACTTTCGTCAAAAATCAAAGTATTTCCTAAGCCGTAAGAAAACTTAAGTTCTGGTGAAAAGATGAAGTAAGGAAAGAAAAACTGAGCTCCCATACCCGCCTCAAAGGCAAAATCCGTTGGCGCAACTTTTACCAAATCATCTTTTTGTCGAGACCGCGCATCACTCGCGACATCAAAGGAGTATTTCACACCACCAATGACAAACAAACGCATATCGTTAAATGGTTCAGATTTGTAGCGCGCATGAAAAGGCATTTCGACAAAAACAGACTCAATATTTCGATTGACGGGATTGGCATCAAAACGCGTTGGCGTATAAGACAAAGTCCGCCCTGCAAAGGAAAGTGTCGGTAGAAAACGAAGGTCAAAGTAGTCGCCAATCTTTAGATTAGTGACGATACCTAAGTTGAAACCTGGTCCTGAGACAGCATTCACGACATTGATACTATCATTTCCGATGAACATATCAGACCGAGAAATCTTGAAATTTGCTTTATTGTAGCCTAAAGTAATACCAAAGTAATAAGGCTTCTGCTGAAAGTCGAGGAAATTATAATTTCCTTTTGCATATTGAGCTTCTGCAGTTTGTGTAGTACCACAAACCAAAATTAAAGCAAGAAGCGTAAATTGAATTAGTTTTTTCATAAAATACTTTTGTTCTTGGGCTTTTATCGTTGTCAGTCATTAGACTGTGTATATCTAAAATCGGTTTAGACGAATAAGTCTTTTAAAACGGTAGCAAAAGTAAGACCTTAATGTGTGTTTTGAGGGTTTTTATTAAAAAATAATGCCATTTGTCATTAAAAAGGGAATTCTAGAAATCAAGGAACGATAAAGTCTATCCTTCAAAATGCAACGAAATCGTAAATGTTCTAGAGTTGATTTTATCAATAATGGAGGCTTCGATTAGATTATCGTCAAAAATAAGAGCATTGCCAAGTCCGTGCGAAAACTTAATCTCTGGCGAAAAAATGAAATAAGGAAGAAAGAACTGCACGCCAAAACCTGCCTCTAGAGCGAAATCATTAGCAGATACGCGAACCAAATCATCTTGAGGACTAACGTTAGAGTTACTGGCCACATCAAATGCATATTTCACACCACCAATGACAAACAAACGCATATCATTAAACGGTTGTGATTTGTAACGTGCGTGAAAGGGCATTTCTATGAAAACGGAAGAAATGTTGACTCTTTTTGGGAGAGCATTATTATTTGCCTGCGTATAATTTAACTGTCTCTCTGCAAAGGAAAGCGTCGGTAAGAAACGCAAATCAAAGTAATTTCCAATTTTTAGATTAGAAATAATGCCCATGTTGAAACCTGGACCTTGGAAAGATTGAACAGTATCAAATTCTTTGTTTCCAGCAAAGACCTCAGAACGAAATACACGATAATTAGATTGATTGTAACCCAATGTAATCCCGAAATAATAAGGTTTTTGCTGGAAATCAAGAAAGTTGTAATTTCCTCGTGCCGTAAATTGCGCTTGAGCACTTTCAATAGTACCGCACAATAAGAGGAGAGATAAAACAGCAAATTGCAATAGCTTTTTCATAGACTCGAGTATTAAATTTCCAGTCTAAACTGTTTCTATAAAGCCATTATTGCAAATGCGTCCGATTTTATTGCTGTACCTGCGCACTTACCCTTGCTAAAGCCTCTTTTCCTACTACAAAACCAGGATTCATCTTTGTAGCACGTTCATAATCGTCTTTTGCTGCCGAGACATCTCCTTTTAATTCTGAAGTAACACCACGATAATAAATGCTCTCTACGGCAGTAGGAGAAGCTTTTATCGCCTCCGTAAATCTTACAAAAGCTCTGTCCAGACTATCCATATCTAAGTACAAAAGCCCCGAATTATGGTAAGCCGTTTTATTCTTCGCATCGATTTTTAACAAATCACGATATACGTCCTGTGCTTCCTCTAACTTGTTCATGATGTTTGACAAGTGCCACGCTTTCATTGTCAGCGCATTTGTATTCTCTGGATTGATACGGATGGCATTATTGTAATATTGTAATGCGGTCTTTGGGTCTTTCAATGCAGTCAAATCACCCAATTTAAGATAAGCTTCAATCATATCTGGGTCGTTTTCCGTTGCGAACCTAAAAGCACTTTCTGCCTCTGCCAAGTTTCCTTGTTCTGCCGCAACCGTACCGCGCATGTAAAACATTTCTGCGTTTAATGGAGAAACCTTTTGAATACGGTCTAATGTTCTATTGGCTGCGCCATAATCTTTTAAAATAAGGTAAAATTCTGATAGTTTCAAAAGTGTAGGAATACGCTCTGGAAACTTTAAACCTGCCGTTTCCATAGTTTTTAAAGCTCTTCTACTCCGAAAATAATCCATATAGAAATTTGCCAAAGTATGGTAATATTCTGGCGTGTCAGCAGATAATTCTACTGCTTTTTCCATGTCGAGTATCGCCTCATCGTAGCCTTGCACATCCCACAGTGCCTGTCCTCGCTGCGCGTAAAGAGCCGCATCTTTTGGATTTTCTTTAATCGCCACATTCAATTTATCAATCTCAGGGTTTAGGCTAGGGAGAGTTGTTTCTTCTTGTGCGTTTCCAGTATTATTGGCGTTTGAGTCTCCTCCACAGGCTGTGAGGAAGAAAGATAAAAGGGCAAAGGCGAATAATTGTATTTTGAAATTCATAGCTTGATTTAAGTTTTATCGTTACTTAAACGCAAAAATAGAACTATTCTTTATCTCAAAGAGAAAAAACATCTTCTTATGTCAGGTAAATTAGTAAATGAAGGAGAAAAGCGGATGAATGGATGGGAAGATTGGATTTGTTTGAATTGTTTGGGTGGTTTGAATTGGTAGAGGAGAGTGGATTTTTGGTTATATATGAAATCGATTGGTGAAATTTTATGGTGACTACTAATCATCCACACACTTGTGCGTCAGTATCAAAATTTTATCCCGACCTGTCGGGGTCAAATAGAGTTTGTGGATGATTTTGCTAAGAGTTTTAGCAAAAATCATCCACAAAGGCAAAATTTTCTTCCAAAATTTTCCCAATGTGTGGATGATTATGAGGTTTGCAAATAAACATTACTCCGTTGGCAAAGTAAAATCAAATTTCACTGGGACTTCTTCTTTTGGTCCGTCACCATTAAATTTGAATTTGCTACGCATCACGACACCGCTACCTGTTACATGATAAGGTGCCGTCTCTGAAACTGTAAATGTCAAAGGAACAACTTTCGTTACGCCCTTTAAAGTCAAAGATGCATCCGTTGTATAACTACCGTCTTCCTGTTTTTGTGCGCCGTCAATCACCACATTTACAGAAGGAAATTTTTTAACGAAAAAATAATCCTTTTTCTTTTTAACATTGACTTCTAAGTCTTTCCAATCACAAGTAAAAGAGCTGGCGTTGATTTCAACAGTTGCTTTGATTTTTTCAAAATTATCTTCTGGTAATTCCACATTTGTGAATTGCCATTTTTGAAATGTAAAGAGATTTTCGCCACCAGCATCGCCAATAAATTGGAGTGTTCCAGGTGCATCACCGACGGTGTCATAACCTACGAATGAAGAGAAAAAGGATAGAGTCGCAATAAGAATTGCCGAAAGAAGGATTGATTTTTTCATGTTAGATATTATTTTAATATAGCTTGAAGGGACTTTATGACATTAGCGAATAAAACATCAGATGTCATACTCATCAGGTGACTCAAAGTCACCTGATGAGTAATAGGTAATGAGATTTACCAACCAATAGTATAAAGAACCACTCAAAGATTTTACATTCTTTACTCCAATAAGAAGTTCATATTAAACTCCATTAACTTTCGATTTGGACTCGGACCGTCAGGTCCTTCTATTCCAAAATCATCCGTTATGTTTAATTGAAAAGAAGCATTCACTGAAAGTTTTGCATTACTGTTGGCATCAGCTATTGGCGTGATTTGCGCCCGAACAGGAATGATTTTTTTCTTGTTTTTTAATTTAAAAAGCCCATTTATGGTTACTTGAGTTGTTTGTCCAAAAGCAAGTGCTTCATGTGTTCCAATATCTTGAAATGAAAAACTAGCATTAGGAAAACGACCCGCTTTTAAATAACTTTTGAAGATTTTCGCATCAAAAGACTCAATCCCCATAGTCAAACTCTTCACAGGAACGATAAAATCACCAGCCGTAATTTTTCCACGCTCATTGATTGTCATTTTCCCAGACATCTTTTGTACCTCGCCCGCATAGCGTTCTAAAGGTTCTGAAAAGCGAAATTGAATTAAGGGCGTTTGCTTGTCAATAACTCCTGCGGCATTCCAGTCGCCTGTGCGGAGTGTTAAGTTTTCATTAATAGCGATTGCACTTTCAGCTTTTTGTGGTAACGGTAAACCTAAATCTTCCCACGTCGGCATCAAAATATCCACAGGAATAGGGGCGTACGCATCGCCAATTTTTGAAGTCTTTAATTGATTTAATATTTCCTTTTGCAAGATTTCTGCGCCCGTGTTGAATAGACGAGAAAAGTCTTCTATTTTACCAATCAAAGGCGTTTCAAATTGCTCAAAAACAGGAATAATGCAATTAAACTGAGAAAAAAGAGCCAGCGATAAATACAACTTTTCGTCTTCATCGACATAAGAATGGAAATCCATGTAAAATTGGCGGTCACTACGTGCTAAGTCCATTTGTTTTGCCATGCGAAACTCAGTCATACTTTTTTCTATAGCTTCTCTTGCCTTCGCCGCAAAATTGTTTTGGTCAAAACCTTTAGGGACTTCGCCACTGAGCGCGGTTATCTTGATAGGTGCTGCGATTTTTGCACGACCCTCTGTGTAGTACAAAATATTCTCTTTTGGTAAAAGCCCTTTCTTTTGCGGCACAGCACACGCTGTTCTAATGAAGTTTTTAATGGTATTCAATTCTGCATAGCGTGCTGCATAAAGTGAACGCCCAAGGTGATTTTGATATATAATCGCAGGTGTCGTCGTAATGCCTCCTGGTATACCTTTTGATGCATCTCGCAGTACAAATTCACAATCCGTATCACTGGCTATTTTGATGACTTCATTCAAATAATTGTTTACAAAGAATGTGTCGCACTCTTGTTGTACGAAGACGATAAGTTGCCCCGATTGAGCAAGTAGTGAACTAGCAAATAGAACAATTATTATAGTGATGTATATCTTCATTTGGTTTTTTAATTTGATGTGTTTTGGATGGAGCTTGGTGTTGATAATTACCCCCTAACCCCCATAGTGGGGGAACTTTTTTTAAAGATATTTTGTGGTAAGTCTAGACATGGTTTGGTTGAAAGTCTGAAATGTCAAATTATCTATAAATTTTATTCGACGAATGTTCCCCCACGTTGGGGGTTAGGGGGTCGAATAACGTTTGTACAAAGTCTAAAAATTTAGTAAACTAATAATCTGACATCTAGAAAAGTAGGTAGCAAATCCGAGCTGCATTTAATCTTTTTTCAAGCCCAGAGCATTGATAGTTTGCCAATTAAACTCTGCCATCATCTGCCAGTTTTCCCATGAATTCATAAAAGTGATAATTGCCCATTTATTTTCTGCGCTAGCGTGGAATTGTGTACGAAAACCCATACTTGCTGCGCCATAGTTAATCATACTGTTCTTGCTAAAGGCATTCATCAGTAAGCATTTGGGGCTGCTGTCACTTCCTACTTTAAGTGCCGCTTGAGTCATTTTTTGTGATAGTAAATCCGACTTGCCTTCATAAGCTGCCATGATTTCGAGCATGAACTTGGCGTAATCACTTGGTGTCGTCCACAGTCCCGAAGAAGCTAACTCTGGATAGCGAAACTGCGCGCCTGGTAGGCGAGGGCCGTCCTTCATGTAGCCTGTTGCGGTGATTGCTCTTTTGTCTTCGGGTAATTCTGCTGCGATGAAACTTTCGTTCATGTTTAATGGCATCAAAACCAATTCTTGCATCACTTCAGTGAAAGACATTTGATAAATATCTTCTAACATTTGCTGCATGATGAGCTCCCCAAAATAAGAATAGTTGCCCTTTTTATTTTCCTTTTTATGAACAGCTACTTTTTTATTCTTTGCAGGTGCTACTCCATTTAAAATTTGGATGAAAGAAGGGAGCGCTTCACTGTTCGAGTAACCCTGAGGCTTAGAAGGAGAGTTAAATTTTACTTGTTTGAGCAAAAGGGCGCGCGTCGTGACGGGGTTCTTTCTGTTGAAGCGATTGACGGGTAATTTCCACGTTTTTAAATAATCATTTACATCTTTATCTAAGTCTAACTTTCCAGCTTCTACTGTTCTTAAAATGGCAAATGCAGTTAAAGGAAGAGTTAATGTGCCAGCTTGGAAAACTGTATTTTCTGTAACCGAAATATCATTTTCCACATCAGCAAATCCATATTGTTCCGTCGCAAATACTTCTCCGTCGCGAATAATTATTGTACTAACTCCGTTTACTTTAGCTAGTTTTAGACGCTCTTCTAAGCCCATTTTTTTGCCATCTACTTCAAATTCTAAAGTAGGCATTTGTGCATTTAATAAGAATGGAAAAGCAAGTGCTAATAGGATGATTAATTTTTGCATTGTATTTTAATTATGGTTTTTTACTGAAATGAGAACTTCGTGTTGTTCGTAGTTGATGATGCAAATTTGCGAGGAAAAGATAGATTTCGCGCCCCAATTCATGATTTGAGTCGTATTAATGCATGATTTGAGGCTTTTTTCTATAATTGAGACGGGAAAAACTATAGTTTATGTTCTTTTCTCCCGTTGGTAGACACTTGGAGAGACACCTGTGAATTTTTTAAAAATGCGATTAAAGGTTGCCTTTGAATTAAATCCACAGTCGTATGCCACGCCCAAAAGACTCAAATGTGCATAATCGTCCTGTTTCACACGCTTCTGAAATTCCTCTACGCGATAGGTATTTACAAAATCATAGAAGCTTTTACCGATGCCTGTATTGATGACATAAGATAGTGTCTTGACGGGAAGGTTCATTTCTTTGGATAGGTCGCTAAGTTTGAGTGTTGGATTTAAAAACCATTGCTCTGCTTCCATTTTTTGCGTTAATTCTTGAGATGTTGCCAGTAAGGTTGTTTCATCTAATAATTGTGTAGAAGCTGTATTTGTTTTTTGTGAAGTCGTATCATTTTGAGTTGGTAATAATTCTGCTTTTTCCTGAGAATTTCGTGTTAAAACTGTCCAGCCCAACCAATAAACGGTGATTGCAGGCAGCCAATTAGCTGCGTGAAAAGGATGATAATCGAAAAATTCATGGACATAGCTCTCCACAAATTCAATGAAGTAAACAATGAATAAAACAATTAAAAGGCGATAAAGCCATTGTAAGGTAACCTTGTCCAAGAATGCATAAGTTTCCTTAATTTGTCCTTGATATTGTCTGACCAACCATAAGGACGCGGAGAGATAGGCAAAAAAAGAAAATACCTTAAAGTTATTTTCGAAAGGATAAGTGTAATGCTGATGATATTCTCCCCAAAACCAATTTTTGGTCTCATAGCTACTCGCGCCAAGAATGCAATAGAAAATAAATTGAATAAGCACAGGGATAAAATGCCAACCATGTTTGCGCCAATTAAAAGGAATATCGGGTTTTGTAAGCGAATGCACATACCAATAGAGCAAAGGACCAAAGGCAAATGAAGAGTATATCGGCATCATATACAAGTCAGGATTTTGGCTATATATATTAGAAATCGAAAAAAACAAGTGTGTTAATTCTAAAGAAATACAAGCGACGAATAGACCTAAGAAACGATTAGCTGAGCTGCTGGCATCTCTTTTGAAAAAAATGCGGATGCCCATTATTGTACCTTGAATGATACAAACTAGAAGAACGATGTTTATTAGGTTAAATTCTATTTCCATTTAGCTGGTTATTGGTTAATTAATATTGCTCATAGAACAAGAGATATCAATGTTAAAGCTTTATCTTTTAAAAACTAAAATTACAAAGCAAGTTTGAATTTTAATCAAAGAGTGACTTTTTAATTTGAAATTGTCTCTTTTTTTTCAAAATCACATCTACTTTCACTAATTCATATTTACCAATAACCAATAACGAAAAAAGCTTTCACTCGCGAGAGTGAAAGCTTTTTAATTTTTATTTTTAATGTTTAAGTTTTGTTTTAATCCATTCCTTTGATTTGACCTAAGCCATTATCAAAGCCCATTAATGCACGAGAGTTCTCTTTCATTTCAGCAGTTGGTATTGCTGTCATTTTTTTGAAAGTAGTTTCCCGTTTCATGCCCTTTGTAGCAGCTTGTGTTAGTTTCGCAATAAATCCATTCATTTTGTTGAAATCATTATTTTGCATCAGCTCGAATTTGTTGATGTACGGCAGAAAAATGTGATAGCGAAAGCCGTTTGCATCTCGGTTAAGAAATAGTGTGGCCAATTAGTTTGGGGGTGTACTCTAATTGAGTTTAAGAACCACTTTTTGCAATTTTTTCAATATGTTCAAAAGGATATAATAAATTAAAATAGAAGGAATGCGTTCAGATTTAGCCGATAATAAGACGAGAGAAAAGGAATTATTATTTTATCTGTTCGCGAATTTAATGCCATTTTATCGGTTTTAACTAATAATTAGGCATATTTTTTATAATAAATTATGATTTTAACAGATTTGTGTTCGGATTGTATAAATAGCAATATGTATACAGATTTTCTCTAGATGAATACATATAAGTGTTTGTAATTTATTGCGCAAAGAAAGACAAAAAAATACACATGTAAAAAATATTTAAACTATTTGGCAAGATTTTTTCAACGTATGTGTGAAATTGGTTATGTGTTCGTATCCAATTTTGATTTATGAGAAATTACACAAAACACTTTTCACATGCGTGCAGTCTTACTTTTATTTTGTTTTTCTTTTGCTAGTTTTCATACATTCGCACAAGAAATAGTAATTCCTGAAACAAAGGAAAATATAAAAACTAACCCAAATGCTTTAGCTGCCAAGCTTTTGTTTTTGGATTATGGAATGACAAACCCTGAGTTGGAAAAGACTAAAGTCTCTAACGGCTTAGAAATTACTTACCTCCGCAATATCAATAATTGGATAAATATCGCAGTACCAGCAAAGTTAGGTTTGACTACTTTTGCAGGTGACCTGAACAAGACAACGATAGCAAGTGTTGATGCAATTTTACAACTTCAATATTATAATGGCAGTAATCGCTTAGTTCCTTATGTATTTGGCGGTGGCGGTTTTGCGTCTGAAAATTTCTCAAAATCTAATTTTCAAGTACCATTTGGTATGGGTTTAAATTTTGAATTAGGAAAAAATTCATACATTAATGTGCAAGCCGAATTTCGTAAATCGATGGTCGTCGCACGTGATAATATGCAATACGGTGTAGGTTATATGTTTCGTCTAGGAAATGTACAAGTGGAAGAAAAAGTAAAAGAAGAAAAGAAAGTTAAAGAAGCGATTGTGAAAGACCGTGACAATGACGGAACGCCAGATAAAACAGATGAATGTCCAGATAATTTTGGAAGTTCTACGTTCTTTGGTTGCCCCGATACCGACGAAGACGGTGTGCCTGATACAGAGGATGACTGTCCAAATCAAAAAGGAACTTTGGAAGCTTTAGGTTGTCCTGATACGGATAAAGATGGCATTCCTGACTCGGATGATGATTGTCCAAATGCAGCAGGACCGATTAAAGATTTAGGTTGCCCAGATAGTGACGGCGACGGATTATCTGATAATGATGATGAATGCCCCCTAGAGAAAGGTAAAAAAAGAAATAATGGTTGCCCTAAAAAAGTGGAAGAAGTGGTGATTGGAGAGATTGATTTTGCAGCAGATGATGCAGAGGATAAATTAGAAGAAGTAAAAGAAGTTGTAAAAGAAATAGTGCAAGAAGAAGTGAAGATTGAAGAAAAAATAGAGACTCCAGTCGTTGCTCCAAAAATCGAAAAACCAAGTGCTCCAGATGCTGATAATGACGGTGTAGCTGACGCAGAAGACGCTTGTCCCAACGAACCTGGTAGTAAAAATGCTCAAGGTTGTCCTGATAGCGATGGTGACGGTTTTACTGATGAAGTTGACGAATGTCCATTGTCTATAGGTCTCTTAAAAGGTTGTCCAGATACAGATAATGACGGCGTCAATGACGCAAATGATAATTGTCCAAATGAACTAGGTTTAGTTTCTAATGGAGGCTGTCCTGCTAAAAGTACTCTAGCTGATGAAGATTTAGCTGTATTTATGACAGCAGCACGTGAAGTCCGTTTTGAGACAGGAAGCAATATTTTAGAAGCTTCTTCTTACAGTGTTTTAGAACAAGTAAAAGAAGTCATGCAACGCTATCCAAACTTCCGCCTAATGATAGAAGGGCACACGGATGACGTAGGAGACGCGCGCGAAAATCAAATGCTTTCTGAAAATCGTGCAAAAGCTTGTTACATGTATCTTATCGCTAACGATATTCCTGCTTTAAATATCCAATACATCGGCTACGGTGAAATGCGCCCTTTGGCAGACAACAAGTCTAAACGAGGCAGAGAATTGAATAGGAGAGTGGAGTTTAGAATGGAAATGAAGTAAGAAAATTTGCGGTTTGTAAAAGTAGGTCGCGCATTCTACTTCTTTTAAAAGAGCCAAAGGCATGACAGCCTTCAGTTTGGTACGTCAGTACCAAGATTCCTACATATCTTAAACAAAAAAAAGCCACCCTAAAAGGGTGACTTTCAAAAAGTGTAATTAAAAAATAACAACAATTGGTTTTTAGAACCTCGCCTTGACAGCGCAGTTCTGAAAAATTAATTTTAAAAATATAGCGATATCACATCGCATACGATAGAGATTTAGTTTGTACCGAAGCAATCTTTCCCGATTAGTAGTTCAAATTTTTTTCTTAACTGAGAAAACTTACACAAATGAACTACCCGGTGAAAATTGCTTCGGTTTTTTTGTTATGTTGAAAAATCGTAAGATTTTTTCTCTTTGCGTTCTCTCAAACAAGAGTTCTTTGCAAGCTGCGCTCTCAAAACTCTGCGTCTTTGCGCCTTTGCGTTGAAAATTTTTATTGTACAAGTTGCACAATGTTAGTTCATCTAACGTCTAAAATCCTACTTTTTAAGAACCTTCTCCGTCACCTCTCCACTTTCTCCATAATAAACCCGTATAATATACAAGCCACTTGGATAACTAGATAAGTCAAAAGAACGCTGATAAGTCGAAGACTCTAATACTTCAGAAGCCAAAATGTGCCCCTGTGGACTCATTAAACGCAACAGCATATTATCCTCCTGCGGCAGCAAAACATTGACTGTAAATTTATCATTAAAAGGATTAGGAAAAACGCGCACCTCTGGCGAATTTTCTGGTAAGTAGTGTATCCAATCAACATCCGATAAACCCGAAGTCCCATCAGGACGTACCTGACGAACACGGTAATGATTGAGACCTAAAAATAACTCTTCATCAGAATATTGATAAACATTGATACCGCCGTTAGCGTAGCCTTCCATAGTTGCAATCGTTTCAAACTCGTTGCCGAGTCGAGACTCTTCGATAAAGAATAAGCTATTCTCATCATTAGTTGTCGTTTGCCAAGTTAAGGAAACGGTATTTTCGGTTATTAGATTAGCAGCAAAGCCATTGAATTCTCCAGTGAAACCACTACAATCTTCAACTTCTACAAATTTAGTATCTGTTAGACTACATCCCGAACGCGTCACGATAAGAGAAACAACTTTTTCTCCCTCACTACTCCAAGATACATTATCTGTCTCACGGGTTGTACTCGTTTGTGGAGTTGCATCTGCACCAAAATCCCATAAGTAAGTCGCACTTCCTGTCGCTGGACTTGCTTCAAAAGTATAGTCTTGGTCAATGCATCCGTTATTTGGTGCCGCTACAATATTGGCGTAAGGCAAATAGTTGACGGTCACACTGACAATGTTACTTTCTCCTGGGTAGTCTACACAGCACTCGCGTCTTGCACATCTGACAAAGTAAGTCGTTTCATTCAAAACACCTGGTTGGTAATCAGGGCTATTACTGTTAGGAATTGCAACCCAATTTGGGTCACCAGGACCATTATACTGTCCAGTATTACTTTGTAACCATAGATATTCTAACGTGCCAGAACCACCGTTAGGTAAGGTTTCATTTGTTATTAGATTAGGAATTTCATTTGGACAAACCTCTTGATTTACAGCAATCGAACCGCCACTATTTACATTCAAACACTTAGGGCGCACACCTGCTTCAAAACTATAATCATCATCTTGCCCCTCAACAACCACAAATGGGTCTGTTTGACCTGTCTCTGGATTAGCATCGCTATCTACAGAGTCATTATCACCCATATTTTGAGGAGAGAGAATATAATTTTCAGGTAAACTAGAGATTACAAACTCAATGATATATTCCCCCGGTTGCACATCTTGAAATAAATAAAATCCTTGATTATTCGTAGTTTGAGTATCGACAATCGTATTTGTTGCTGTCGAAATTAGATTGACGATGATATTCGCAATACCAGACTCAAATGCTTGCTGAATACCGTCTGCATTAGAGTCAAACCAAACATAATCTCCAATTTCAATTGTCAGGTTAGAACCTTCAATTAATGTGACTTCACTCATTTCTGTACATCCATTCTCATCAGTTACAGTTACAGTATAAGTGCCTGGTGACAAGTTTGTCGCTGTTGCAGCAGTTGAGCCATTTGACCAAAGGTAAGTATATGTTCCTGTGCCACCACTTGTTGTCGCTGTTGCTACACCGTCATTCTCATTTTGTCCTGAAATTTCATTTTCTACTATTATGTCAATAATAATTGGACTTGGTTCGAGAACATCTACAGACGTTACGACTTCACATCCAGCTGCATTTGTGACACTTACGGTGTAGGTGCCTGCGGTCAAATCAGTGATAGTTTCACCTATGTTATTTGTACTCCAAAATGAAATAAATGCAGAGTTAGCGTTAGTCGTCATGACTGTTGCTGTACCGTCATTTGAACCGACACAAGACAAGTTTGTTGCCGTCGCAGTTGCTGCAAAAAGTGAGGTAGAAGCAATACTCACAGATACTGTCTGAGGACAATTGTTGACATCTGTTACGGTGACTGTATAATCGCCTACGCCCACATTTATGAGATTTGGACTAGTGTCTCCCGTGCTCCATGTATAAGAATATGGCGCAGTTCCTCCACCGATTACTGTTTCTATATTCGTTAAATCATCAGCACAAGTCACATCTTGTGTCAACAGATTGACGTTGATTTCTACAGGTTGAGACATTTCAAATCCCGTGATACCTGTACATCCATTTGCGTCGGTTACGTTGACGATATAGTTACCTGGAGAGAGCCCAGAGGCAGTATTATTAGTTGAGTTTACATTTGTCCACTCGTATTGATAAGGAGGAGTCCCGTTGAGTGGCGTTACGATAGCAAAGCCGTCATCAAGCCCAAAACAACTAATGTTTTGTTGAGTTGTACTCAAGTTTAATCCATTTCCTGTATCTACTAAAATTTCTCCATTGACTGTACAGTTATTTCCGTCTGTCACTTTTACAGAGTAAATGCCTCCGCTTAGATTTTCTAAAATGCTACTGTTTAAATTGACATCATCACCCCATTGTACCAAGTAAGGCGGCATCCCTCCTTGCACCTCTACAGTTGCTGTTCCATCCATGTTTCCTGCACAAGATTCTTCTGTTGATGAAAGTTGTAAAACGAGACTTACCGAATTTTCTATAATGACATCTTGGCTAATCGGGCAAGCATCTGCAGGTGTTACAGTGACATTGTAGACGCCAGCACTTACATTTGATAATGTATTGCCAGTTGTACCTTCTGAGTCATTCCATAGGTAAGTATATTCACCTGTTTCTGGAATGGTCACTGTAGCTGAACCGTTATTGTTTCCTGCACAAGTTGCATCTTGGACTTCAACATTAATACTAAATGTTGGATTAGAAATAGGGTCTGTAATCGTAAACTCAGTAGAGAAATCACATCCATTTGCATCAGTAGTGAGTAGCGTATAAACTCCTGCTGAGATATTGGAAAGAGTATTTCCTTGAGTCATGTTTTCATCATCCCATTGAGATGTGAAGGGAGGAGAACCTCCGTTTATAGTTACAACAGCTAAGCCGTCATTTCCTCCGTTACAAGTCGGATTAAGATACATTGTATCTGTAGTCACAAGTGGTGTTCCTGTGATTTCTACTTCTTGACTTGCAGTACAACCGTTGTCATCAGTTACCGTAACAGTATACAAGCCAGGCGTCAAATTCTCAGGGTCTTCTACTACTCCAATATCATTGTTCCAGTCGTAAGAGTAAGGCGCTACGCCGTTTGATACAGTGATTTGTATAGAACCTGTTGGTGCATCAAAACACAATACATTTTGAATATTGTCAATGTTAATAATAGGACTTTCTGTTATCGCAATGGTTATTACATTAGATTCTCCTAGATAGTCTTCACAATTTGTACGTCTAACACAACGGATAAAATAGCTTGTTTCTGAAATGACACCTGGGTCATAATTTGGAGAATTTGAATTTGGAATTTCTATCCAATCAGGACTCCCTTGAATGTAAACAGGAGTAATAGTACTCATCAGCCACAAATACTCAAAATCACCCGTGCCACCACTTGGCATTACTGTATTTTGTAAGTTTGCAGGGTCAAATGCTCCACAGTTTTCTTGATTAAATCCAATCATTCCACCTGTTGCGACATTGTCACATTCTATTATTACAGGGTTAACTATTATTGTAATGACGTTTGATTCTCCTAAATAATTTTCACATCCTGCACGTCTAACACAGCGAATAAAGTAGGTTGTTTCATTTAATACCTCAGGGTTATAATCTGGAGTATTTGAATTTGGAACAGCTGTCCAGAATGGACTACCTTCGATGTAAATTGATGTTGTTGTACTTGAAAACCACAGATACTCTAGCGTCCCACTACCACCTGTTGGTGACACTGTATTTACTAATGGATTTGGGTCAAATGGTGCGTCACCTTCTTGATTAAGCGCAATCATTCCACCTGTGAGTACATTATCGCATTCTTGCTCAGTTGGATTGACCGTTATGGTGATAATATTACTTTCTCCGATATAGTCATCGCAACCAGCTCGTCTAACGCAACGAATAAAATAAGTTGTCTCGGCTAAAACACCAGGGTCGTAGTTTATTGTATTAGAGTTTGGAATTTCTATCCAGTTTGGACTGCCTTGAATGTATGGAGGTCCCACAATGCTACTCAGCCATAGATACTCTAGTGTACCACTGCCGCCCGTTGGTGTGACTAAGTTTGTTAAATCGTTTGGTTCAAAAGGAGCATCACCCTCTTGATTAAAAGCAATTAAACCACCATTGATGATATTATCGCAGGTAACAACTGTCTTTGTAACGTAATTAGATTCTGCGATATAATCTACACAATCTGTACGACGAGCACAGCGCATAAAGTGTGTCGTTTGAGAAATCAAAGGAGGGTCAAACTCGGGGCTATTAGTATTGCTAATGGGGAGCCATTGCGTAAAAGACATTGTTGGGTCATCATTGGTATAGACCCAGAGATATTGAATTTCTCCGCTACCTCCTGATGGAAGTAAAACGCTAGTAATAAGAGTAGGGTCAAAATTTGGAGCGCCTTGTCCTGTTTCACTTCCATTGATAAGACCACCACTGGTCAGGTTATCGCATTCCAATTGAACAGAATAACTGTTACCTGCTTTGTCAAAAAGTAGAGTAGGGCCATTGTCAAATGCACCGATGTTATTCCCAATAAAGAAAAGGATAGTAAAAAGTAAAGTAGTCTTTGATACGAATGTGTAAAGTAGCGTCTGATTTCTCATAATACCGTTTGTTAAGGCTTTTTCTAAAAGAAACATGGAATTATCAGGACGGAAATACAATTAGACAGTAGGTAAATTATTGAATAACAATTACTTACAGTCGAATTGCTCGTCTATGCATCCTAAGGCGCAAGACGTTTTCCGAACTGAAAACAAAAAATTGTAGCTGCAAGTATTACTTACAACTGATGTTATTCAAAATTAGATTAGGAAGGGGAGATGTTAAACACCTCAAAATAACGAATTAGAAAAATAATAAATTATTACCTAATCGTATGTCAAATAAGGAACAAGGATTGTGCCGTCAGAATGTACGAAGGAGGAAAATGTATTGTATTGGTTTTTTATTGAATTTGTAAAAAGCTTTTAATCAAGGAAATGAGCGTCTATATTTTTTATTGAAATATTTTGTTTTTTCTAGATGTTTAGGGCTAAAAATCAGGCGTTAGGTTGTCAAAAGGTATTTGGTTTTCTTCGATTGGTAGAAAATAGCACAAAAAAATATGCCATATCTTTAGAGATATGGCATATTAATCAAGGCTGGATTATGAAGATAATTGACTTATAATCTTACTTGCAGTCCTTTTGTTTTTGATTTGTCAAGAACTACATCTTCAAATAAAAATCACCTGTCAAAGCGATATAATCGTCTGTCCAATCATTGCGTTTTTCTTTCTGAATAACTAATTGGTCTGTAATGGTCTCGTTTTTTACTTTTTCAAATTCTAACAAAAGACGTTCTACAGGTTTATCTGCTTTTGGTTTTACTTCTGTTTTTCTTGTACAATATAAATTGTAAGTCGCTGCCATTTCCTCAAAACGCAAACCTTCAATAAAAGGGAGAATAACGGCAAATTTTCCATCGTTAGTCAGCAACCTTTGTACCGAAAGTAAAAGCGCACCGTGAGGCAACTTTACGGTATGACGTACAGCATCTCTGTCTGAATTATTACTCAGAGTACCTCCACTAAAAAAGGGAGGATTGCTGACGATAAGGTCGTATTTTTCCTTTTTAAAAGAATAATCTTGAATAGAAATAGGAAAAGATGTCAAGCGGTCAGCGAAAGGTGAGTTTGCCATATTATCAACTGCCTGTGTGCAAGCAGTCTCGTCAATTTCGACGGCATGTACGACAGCATCTTCGTTACGTTGAGCCAACATAATTGCGATAAGACCAGTTCCTGCTCCAATATCCAAAATGCGTGCGGCTCCAGAAATATCTGCCCATGCACCTAATAAAACGCCATCTGTACCTACTTTCATACTGCATTGGTCTTGTGCAATAGAGAATTTTTTAAACTGAAATGGTACTGCTTTTTTTGCTGTCATAAAATAATGCGAGTTTGCCAAAAGTAAAAATACCCGCATAGTTACAGACTATGTCAAGAATTTCAAAGTTTCGATGCGGAATAAAAGCTTGGCTGAATTCTTCCAAGCTGATTACTACCGCAATTAACAAACTTCCCAGCAAAATGTTATGACCATTTATAGGTAATTTACGACAGGACAGGCTAGAATTTATTAAAAAGGACAGAGTACCTAACAATAAGAAGTGCGCAATTTTGTCTCCATGAGGCATACGCATCAATAAAGATATTGCACCAAATGCATGACCAGAGTCTGCCCAGCAGATAATACTGACCATAAAAAGGGTAAATGTACCCGCAAGAAATTTAATCATTTTTCAATCATCGTTGTGTAGAACTAATAGATGACTGAACACGTGCAAATATATAACCGAAAAGTGTTAAGTGTATTGTAAGGTTTTGAGGTTCTTTATGATTTTGGTTGGTAAATCGCAAGACGCTACTCAAAAAGTGACTCAAAGTCGAATGTCGTCAACTTAGAGGAAATAGACTTCCAGTATGACTTGATAGGAACACGGATGAACACGGAAAAACACGGATAGGACGCGGATTTTATTTAGTACTCTTTAGAAATCCGTTTAAATCCGTTGAATCCGTGTTTTTCCGCGTTCCTATCGCATCATATTTGCAAGTCACGCACGAAAATTCTAATAATATATTTACCTTAAGTTGACGACATTCGACTCACTTGTCTGTAAGGAAAGTCACCTTTTGAGTAACTAATGTCAAATTCTACCAACAGATTTCATAAAGAACTGGTTTTGATTATTATGTTAACAAGTCTAATAAATCCTATTTGGAAAAAAGTATTGCGACGGACACCTAAAGTCCAATTTACCCTCTATTTTCGTATTTATATGTTTAAGCAATTTTTGACAAAACATGTCCAAACAAAACAAATGAAAAAAATATACCTCGTACTTACTTTTCTAATTTTTATAGGCATAGACAGTCATGCAATTACTATTGCAGATTTTCCTACTGATACGACGAAGTCGAAGCGCAATTCCTTTGCAGGTTTCCCGCTAGCTTACTTTACTCCAGAGACAAATTGGGCTTTTGGGGCGATTGGTCTTTACGCATTTAGAGTAAAAGGTGAAAAGGATGATAGCCGTCCCTCGCAAGTCAGTTTGGCAGGGGCATATACTCTAAATAAACAGGTTTTATTATTTGTTCCTTTCCAGTTCTTTTTGAAAGAGGAGAAGTATTATAACTATGGTGAGATTGGCTATTACCGATACAATTATTTTTACTCGGGTATAGGAAATGATATAAATCCAGAGGAAGAAGAGATTTTTGATGTCAATTTTCCAAGAGTGAAGTTAAATGCCTTGGTGCGTGTCTATCCTAAAACTTATGCAGGGCTACGCTATTGGTACGACGGCTATGATATTGTAGGGACAAAAGAAAATGGACTTATCGAACGGAATAAACCTATCGGCGCGGAAGGCGGAAATGTATCTGGTTTTGGTCCAATAGCCGTTTTTGATAATCGAGATAATATTTTCACTTCTACTAACGGATATTTTATTGAAGCGGCATCTCTTTTTGCATTGCAAGGTATTGGTAGTGATTTTAATTTCTCTAAATTTTCATTAGATATCCGTAAATTTATTCCTCTAGGAAAAGAAAAACGCTCTGTTTTGGCACTTAATGCCTATGGTGAATTTACGGGTGGCGATATTCCTTTTTTCCAATTGTCGTACCTCGGAGGAGGTAAAAGGATGCGTGGCTATATCGAAGGTCGTTATCGTGATAAACACTATGCTACGCTGCAAGCAGAATACCGTTTTCCTTTATTTTGGAGATTTGGCGGTGTGGCTTTTGCGAGTACGGGCGGCGTTGCGCCAGAGATAGGAGAGGTGTTTAATAATCTTCGATTGGCATATGGAGGGGGTATTCGCTTCTTGTTAAATGAAAATGAAGGCGCGAATATTCGAATAGATTATGGCGTTGGTGCGAAAGGGAATAGTGGATTTTATTTAACTATTGGGGAGGCGTTTTAGACTTGGTACACTGTAAATTAAGTAGCTTCAAATTTTGACAAGGCTATTTTTTATTTTAGCAAGGCATAAATTTTTCGCGTAGCCGTGTTTACGGTAAAAATTCATAACGAAGCAAAAATGAAAAAGAGACAGTCAAAAATGAAGATATTTAGTTTACAGTGTACTTAGTTTTAATAAGAAGATTAAAAATCTCTACTATCATGCTTTTTAGCGTGTCAAAATTAGAAATTTGACTTTTTTATGCAACTCTACCTGCGTTACATACCGTAAGAAAAATAGAAATTATCCGCAACTAAAAAGTATAAAATGTGCTCAAGTAAAGATGTTTTTAATTTTTTTTGAAAAAAATAGCTTTAATTAATACTTTGGAAATCAACAGATTAACAGAACGTATCGTAAATAAACGAAATTTATGGTGCAAACAAAACTTGTTTTTCCGAGAAAAAAGAACCTATATTTGTGCACAGAAATTTTACACTAAGCACAAACAAACAAACAATTTATAATATTTTGGTAAAAATCTTGAATAACAATTGGTGGTGGCACAGACTTTACTCCGTTCGGGTGAAATAAGTGCGCTATATTTGTTGTTCAAATTTGAAAACAAAATATTACAAAGCGGCTTGTCGTTCACTCGACAAGCCGCTTTTTTATATGCTCAGATTTTGTTTGAGGCAAAATACAGCCAATAGGCATTCATAAGTTTACAACTTTACAACTTTTTTCAATGACCGCAACCGACTCTAAAATAGCAATAAAAACAGTTGTCCGCCGCCGCTTGGCAGACACTGTGACTCCTGTGTCGCTTTACCTCAAAATCAGGGAGCATTACAGCAACACTGTTTTGCTCGAAAGTAATGATTTTCGTAGTGCAGAAAACTCATTTAGCTTTATTGGTATTGATGCCATTGCTACTTTTAAAGTCCAAAATGGAATGTTGTCTGAGTCTTTTCCTAATGAAGACGCAAGTGAGGAGAAACTTGATAATTACACAGATGTACCTGCACGTTTTCAGTCTTACTTGCAGCGATTTGATGTAGAGCAACGGTCTGAATATCAAGTGATTAATGGTTTTTTTGGACATACTTCATTTGACGGAGTACAGTACTTTGAGACATTAAAATTTGACTCGAAGAAACGTAAATTTGACCTGCCAGATATAAATTACAGTCTCTACCGTTTTGTTATTGCTATCAATCATTTCAAAGAAGAAATGTACTTTTTAGAGAATATTCCAACGGGCGGAAAATCTCAATTAGACCAACTCGAACGTCGATTAGATATTACGCATATCACGACAAAGAATAGCTTTATTTTAGAAGGAAAAGAAACCTCTAATTTAACAGATGACGAATTCAAAAAACTCGTCACTAAAGGTAAGCATTACTGCCAGATTGGAGATGTCTTTCAAATCGTATTCTCCCGCCAATTTCAACAGAAATTCACAGGAGACGACTTTAATGTCTACCGCGTATTGCGGAGCATAAATCCTTCTCCTTACCTTTTCTATTTTGACTACGGCGACTATAAAATATTCGGCAGTAGCCCCGAGGCACAAATGGTTATCAAAGACAATGAAGCGAGTGTAAACCCAATAGCCGGGACATACAAACGCAGCGGAGATGACGAGGAAGACCGCCGCCGCGCCGCCGCCTTAGCTGCAGACCCAAAAGAAAATGCAGAGCACATCATGCTCGTAGACCTAGCAAGAAATGACCTAGGCAGATGTAGCACCGAGGTAACAGTTAACAAACTAAAAGAAATACAATATTTCAGCCACGTCATTCACTTAGTGAGTAACGTAAAAGGTAAACTGAATCCCAATACCAATCCTATACAAGTTTTTGGCGATACTTTCCCCGCAGGAACACTCTCTGGAGCACCTAAATACCGCGCCTTAGAGTTAATCAATAAGCATGAAAACCAAAACCGCGCTTTCTACGGAGGAGGTATTGGCTACATCGGATTTAATGGAGACATGAACCAAGCGATAGTTATTCGCTCGTTTATGAGTATGGATAATACGCTACATTATCAAGCTGGTGCAGGTATCGTGGTGAGTAGTAATGAGGAAAGTGAACTCCAAGAGGTCAATAATAAATTAGGAGCATTGACGAAGGCATTGAAGGAGGCGGAAAAATTATGAGGTACGAGGTACGAATTACGAAGTACGAACTGTTTTGACTTGTTCCGTCTTTAAATTTGTATTCGTTTTTAACATCATAAATTGTTTTTAAAGAAATTAAAAAAATCATCAGAATTACAAGTCACGCATCCAAGTCGCTTATGTCGTACATCGTACTTCGTAAATCGTACTTCACACATCGTACTTCGTAAATCGTAAATCGTACTTCGTAAATGAAACTACTTGTTCTCGACAACTACGACAGTTTTACATACAACCTTGTCCAATATATCCAAGAGATTTTAGGACAAGATATAGACGTTATTCGCAACGACCAAATCACGATTGATGAAGTCAATGCATACGACGCAATTATTCTGAGTCCAGGTCCAGGATTGCCCAAAGATGCAGGGATTATGCCCGAACTCATCAAGCAATATGCACATCGTAAAGCCATATTTGGCGTATGCCTTGGGCACCAAGCGATAGGTGAGGCATTTGGAGGCGAAGTATATAATTTATCACAAGTTTACCACGGTATTGAAACGCCAATGGAGGTAACAAAAAGTGATGTTTTATTCGAAAGTATTCCAGCGAAATTCAATGCAGGTCGCTATCATTCTTGGTCTGTTAGAAAGGCTAATTTACCTGATTGTTTTGAAGTCACCGCAGAAGCTGAAGACGGGACAATCATGGCGATGCGCCATAAGTCTTATAATGTACGGGGCGTGCAATTTCACCCTGAAAGCGTGATGACTGAGCATGGAAAACAGATGTTGCGTAATTGGTTGGACTATCAAAAAGGTATCCTTGCAGAACGGGAAGATTTGACGAATGCGATTGCTTAAAGATAGTTTGATTTGTTAGAATAGTTTGAAAAAAGTTAGAATGGTTAGAGTCGAGTAAAAACTCTCCGTCTTTGCGGTAAAAAATTATGAAAGAAATACTAAATCACCTTCACAGCGGCAAAAAATTAAGCCGTGAAGAAGCAAAAAATATACTGCTCAATATCAGTAAAGAGCAGTACAATAACGAGCAAGTAGCCAGTTTTATGACTGCTTACATGATGCGTGACATTACGTATCAAGAATTGGCAGGATTTCGAGATGCAATGCTAGAATTGTGTGTCAAAGTAGACTTGGAAGAACGCGAGACCATTGACATCGTAGGTACAGGAGGGGACGGGAAAGATACTTTTAATGTGAGTACTTGCGCCGCATTCTTAATCGCTGGTGCGGGTTATAAAGTAACCAAGCATGGAAGTTATGGTGTGAGTAGTAGTAGTGGGTCGAGTGATGTTTTAATGGCATTGGGTTACGAATTTAAGAATGATAAAGACTTGTTATTAAAACAGTTAGATGAAGTAGGAATAACATTTTTTCATGCACCACTTTTTCATCCTGCGATGAAAGCCGTCGTACCTATTCGTAAAGCATTGGGTTTAAAAACCTTCTTTAATATGCTAGGTCCTTTGGTCAATCCTACGCAACCAAAATATCAACTCTTTGGCACATTCAATTTGCCAATTTTGAGTTTGTATCGTGATATATTACGAACAGATGACAAGAAATTCACAGCCGTTTACGCTTTAGACGGTTATGATGAGGTAAGTTTGACAGGAGCGATAAAAGTGATAACTCCAAAGACCGAAGAACTCTTACAACCGTCAGATTTTGGCTTACCACAATATAAGCAAAGTGACCTTTTCGGAGGAAACACAGTGAAAGAAGCAAAAGTCATTTTCCGCAATATCTTAGAAGGAAGAGGAACGCCTGCGCAGAATGACGTTGTTGCCGCGAATGCTGGTTTGGCTATTCAAGTAATCAAACCGAAGGCTTCTTTAAGTAATTGTGTATCAGAGGCTAAGGAAAGTTTGGAGAGTGGGAGAGCGTTGGGGATTTTGAAGAAATTAATTAATTAAAATTTCGAAATGAATATTCGTAAAGAGTTTAGTGATAACGAATTCTATTTGTACATGAATGGAAAACTTGTCTATAAGAAATGGTTTGACCTTGGATATTCTAAAGTGTTTGACCGATTTCCATGGTCGAAACATACGGAATTTAGTTACACTGATTTAGACGTTGAAAATTCTATGAATATCATTACGGTCAAAGCAAAAGTTCGTTTCAAAACGCTTTTGGAAGGAGGGAGAAACAAAGGTATATTGAGTGGTTATCGGTGTGACCAAGTTTTCGAGTATGATGAAAATGGAAAAGTCTATCAGACTTTTACGGCAGACTTTTCCTTTGGTGATTTTCCAGAACTTGAGTTAGGTAAAACGTATGAAGTAAATGTGAGATTTCCAAATGCACAAAGAGTTGAAAGGTTCATGGAAAAGGGAAGGAAATGGTGGATACATGAAGGCTCTATATTAGTAGGAGAAGGAGAAATGCTTGATATTGAAATCCCTCAAATTGAAAAATAAAAATAACCACGAAGCCCTCGTAAATCGTACTTCGTAAATCGTAAATATAAATGAATATCCTAGACAAAATAACGACGCACAAACGCACAGAAGTAGCCAGCCGGAAGGAACTCTATCCTACGAAACTACTCGAAAAAAGTATCTACTTTGAGACCCCCGTTGTCAGCTTACGCAAGTACTTATTGCGTGAAGACAAGAGTGGTATCATCGCAGAATTCAAGCGTCACAGCCCGTCAAAAGGCGACATACATCCTTATGCAAAAGTAGAAGAGGTCAGCATCGGATATATGCAAGCAGGGGCGAGCGCATTATCTATTTTGACGGACGAAAAATTCTTCAAGGGTAAGAATGCAGACTTGACCGAAGCACGTAAATATAATTTCTGTCCAATTCTTCGTAAAGACTTTGTCGTAGATGAATATCAAATTATCGAAGCCAAATCAATCGGGGCTGATGCCGTTCTATTAATTGCAGAATGTCTTGATAAACAAGAAGTTGCACGCTTAGCAAAGTTTGCGAAAAGCCTTGGATTAGAAGTGCTAATGGAGGTGCACTCTATGCGTCAGTTGGATAAGATAACATCAGATTTAGATGTTGTAGGTGTGAATAATCGCAACTTAGAAACCTTTGAAGTAAGCATCAATACTTCATTAGAATTGTTCGATGCAATACCAAAAGAATTTGTTCGTATCAGCGAAAGTGGGATTTCAAACGTAGAAAATATCTTAACTTTAAAAGCAGCAGGCTATCAAGGATTTCTCATTGGGGAACACTTCATGCGAGATGCAGAACCGCATAAATGTGCTCAAAAATTTATTAGAGAAATTAACGCGGCAGTACCAGCTACTTTAGCTGCCAAGCTCTAAACAACAAAAGAGATGAAAGTAAAAGTTTGCGGCATGCGCGACCCAAAGAATATTGCCGAAATTGTAAAAACTGGCGTTGATATTCTGGGATTCATTTTCTTTGAAAAGTCGAAACGTTTCATTGGCAAACCTGATATGCCATATTTCAAAAATATGGGATATCTTAATGAGGAATTGCAGCGTATAAATATGCCATATCTTGGAGATATGGCATATTACCCTCAAAAAGCAGGTGTTTTCGTCAATGCAGAAAAGCAATACGTAAATAGAAAAATAGCTGATTATCAATTAGATTATGTACAATTACACGGCGACGAAAGTCCCGAATATTGTGCAACAATCAAAGCAGAAAATCCGCAAGTAAAAATCATCAAGGTATTCTCAGTAGGAGTGTCTTTTGACTTTGTAAAAACAGAAAAGTACGAGAAAGTTGCAGACCTATTCCTCTTCGACACCAAAGGAAAAGAACGAGGCGGCAACGGCTTCAAATTCAATTGGGAAATTCTGCAAGAATATAAAGGAGAAACCCCATTTTTATTAAGTGGCGGCATAAGTTTAGAAGACGTGGAAGCCATAAAAACATTCCAACATCCCAAATTATGGGGAGTAGACATCAATAGCGGTTTTGAAAGCGCCCCCGCAATGAAAAAAGCAAAAGAAGTCCAACAGTTTATTGTAGAGATGACGCACCGTAGCGTTTAAATCATGTAAGTAAAACAAGATTTTAAAAGCAAAAAATGAGTAACATCTTAGACGAAGAAATGAATCGAAAATCAAACATTCTCCCACAAAAAGAAAAGAGAATATTGTGGATGAATGTAGTTATATTCGCTATCATCACGATTAAAAGTTTCTTTTTAGTCAGTAGTGAAAGCATACAAGGAGTATTTGCAGTCATAGCGATGATTGGTTTTTTCGTGATGTTTTTAGGTATTCGTATTACGACGACTTATTGGAGGAAACATCTAAGAGAATTGAGTCTGTCAGAGAAAATATTATTGTTCTTTCCTTTGTTCAATTTTGTTTTATTGGCGTTTTCTTCGATGACAAGGATAGCTGGTCTGTAAACACTTGCGTGGCTTTCTATTTAGACAGGATAGATAAGCGGATGATGCGGATTTGGCGGATTGAGGCGGATTTTTGTATATTGTTATATTTTTGATAAAAAATCACAATATGAGATTATTACACAAACATCTTTGTGAAGAAATACTGGGATGTTTCTTCATCGTTTACAATGAATTAGGTTATGGACATTTAGAGCGTGTTTATGAAAATGCTCTTTTGATAGAGCTAAGAAAATGTAAATACAAAGCAATCAGTCAGTATCCAATTAAGGTAATGTATCGAGAACAAATTGTTGGGGATTATTTTGCAGATATTATTGTAGAAGATAAGGTGATTTTAGAGTTGAAAGCAACACCAATAAAAGTAGAACATGAACTGCAGCTCTTTAATTATTTAAAAAGCACAGACATCGAAGTGGGGTACGTACTAAGCTTCGGAAAAGAACCAAAATTCGAAAGAAAATTTTTTAGCAACCAAAAGAAGAAAGAAACAAGATTGAGAAGATAGAGCAGAAAAAATCCGCCCTAATCCGCCCAATCCGCATCATCCGATTATCAATCATATAAAAAATGGAAAAAATACAAGTCAATCCACAAGGCTACTACGGCAAATTCGGCGGCGCATTCGTCCCCGAAATGCTATACCCAAATGTCGAAGAACTCCAGCGCGTGTATACCGACATTATGTACGAGGATAAATTTCAAAAGCAATTCAAGTCACTACTACGTGACTACGTAGGCAGACCGTCTCCACTATATCTCGCCGAGCGACTCAGCGAGCATTACGGAGTGACTATCTATCTCAAGCGCGAAGACCTGAATCACACGGGCGCACACAAAATTAACAATACAATCGGGCAAATTCTTCTTGCTCAACGTCTCGGTAAAAAACGCATTATCGCAGAAACGGGAGCAGGACAACACGGCGTTGCAACAGCAACTGTTTGTGCATTAATGGGCATCGAATGTATCGTCTATATGGGCGAGGTTGACATTGCAAGACAAGCACCCAATGTGCAGAGAATGAAGATGTTAGGAGCAGAAGTGCGTCCAGCCTTGAGTGGTAGCCGTACCCTCAAAGATGCAACAAACGAAGCTATCCGTGATTGGATTAACAATCCAGAAGATACACATTATATCATTGGTTCGGTGGTTGGGCCGCATCCATATCCAGATATGGTAGCGCGTTTTCAGTCCGTCATTTCGGAGGAAATGCAATGGCAATTAGAAGAGCATACAGGCAAGAAAAATCCTGATGCGATTGTTGCTTGTGTCGGAGGCGGAAGTAATGCAGCAGGTGCATATTATCACTATTTGAACGAAAAAGACGTGCGCCTTATCGCAGTAGAAGCGGCAGGATTGGGTATTCACAGTGGCGAGTCGGCAGCGACATCTGTCCTTGGAACAGAAGGCGTTATTCATGGCAGTCGCACCCTTTTGATGCAGACGAAAGACGGTCAGATTGTTGAACCGTATTCACTTTCTGCGGGATTAGATTATCCCGGGATTGGACCACTACATGCGCATTTAATTCAGACAGGTCGGGCTGAAGCGATTTCTATTACAGATGATGAAGCTATCAAAGCGGCATTCTTCCTTTCACGGACGGAGGGGATTATTCCTGCCTTGGAAACGGCACATGCTTTTGCGGCTTTGGATGTGATGGAATATGATAAGAGTGATGTTTTGGTTGTTTGTTTGTCAGGTAGAGGGGATAAGGATTTGGCTACTTTTGAGAAGTATTTGGATAAGTATTAGA
>CALDUB010000198.1 GCA_937923465.1 uncultured Saprospiraceae bacterium | reverse complement strand
TCTCTGTCTTTCACCAATGCTGCTTTTCTCTTCGGTTCGGTGGCACGTGGCGATAACAATTATTTATCTGATACAGATGTTGCACTTTGGGTCAAAAAAGGAACGGACTTAGCGCGTTTATCATCTACCTTACATAGAGCTTTACAAAGTGAAAAGGTTAAAATTTTCACTCTCCCTCGTAAGAATAGTATAAGTCTATTCTCAGAAAACTTAGAGAAGATAGATATTTTACTCGCACAAGAACTGAATGAACTCAATCGTAATTTTCTGGGTTCTATGATTCCTCAAAATCGCTTATCCGAAGCTATCCTTTTTGATAAAACAGACAAAGTTACAAATCATTTGAGTGAAATCAACAAAGGAGTATTTAAACATCCCGACAATCTAACGACGACGGCTCTTATTGATTATTTTCTTTTCAATTTTGAAAATTGCTCTAAACATCACGCGAAAAGTGACGGCTATAAGTTCTACTTCAATTACAATATCGCGCTACATAGTTTGATACAATTACAATATTTGACGGCAGGGATTAACGATTTTGTGTACAGTCCGAAAAATTTTATCAATCGGGCATGGGCAAATGATAAAGCCGAAGATTTATACAATCTAAAAGGCACATTATTTTTACCAGAAGCAAATGCTAAAAAGCGCTTGCTCTTAACTCAATTTTATCAAGTTCTGGAAAAAGCAGCACCTGAGCAAGTTAGAAACTGTCAAGATTTTTGTGAGCGTGTTTTTGAGAGGGATTACTTTTGGAATTTTCGAGATTATAACAAGCATGTTCCACACTTACCCGCGTCAATATTATTTCGCAGTGCTTCGCTTTCTCTTTTTCCGACAGATAAAGCTCAAGAAATTTTGAATAAAAATCAAATTACAACTATCATTGACTTAAGAGCTCCGCAAGAGCTTGAAGCCATCCCCTACCCTGCCTCAACTTTAGAGGATAAGATTTACATAAAAGCTCCTTTTGACCCCTGGCATCAGCCTGACTGGTTTCAGGAAAAGCACAATTCTGGTACTAATCGAGAAATTGCTTATACCTTTTTTGTCATCGGTTGCCAATCTTCTTTTCAAAAAGCAATACAAGGCATTATTGACTCAGAAGGTGCGACGATGATACATTGTCATGCAGGAAAAGACAGAACAGGATTACTCATTGGTGCTATCCAACTCCTTTTAGGAATTAACCGCGCAAAAGTGGAAAAAGACTACTTAGCCAGTCATATTGATACCGATTTGAAGGTTTTTAAAATCTTGTTTGAACAAATTGAAAGAACGGGAAGTATTGAGGCTTTTTTCCGCTATCAAGGTGTTGATAATGCGATGCAAACACAACTCATCAAAAAACTGACTGAGCGATGAAACCGATTTTAGCATTGTACGGCATTCAAGACCGTTACGAACATCAATATCCGGGTTATACCCACGACCATAACCTGACCGTTATGCGAGACGGTCAGATTGAGAACTATCTACACTTAGAAAGACTCACCCGACGAAAAAACGACAATCGTTTATCTCACTTTATCGAAGAAATCATAGATTCGAATTTGGATTTATCCGAAAGTTTTGAATTGGTAAATGTCAACTCTTTTGTTGGCAGTAGTTTTATTTCAAAAACGGGAAGATTGCGTATTGATTCAAATACACCGATGCGTATTAGCACGCAAGCGGAAGATGCTACGGCATGGTTTCAAAGAAATCAGCAAGATGGTTTTGCACCTAATACGCAAATAATTTCACACGAATTGGCGCATATTTTTTCTTGCCTTCCTTTTTACGGAGACTTTAAAGAAAACAGCCTACTGGTACATTTTGATGGTGGAGCAAGTGTGAGCAATTTTTCAGCATTTCAATTTAAAGATAACAAATTGTCTATCGTAGAATATCATTGGGATTTGAGTCATCTATCAAAAATATTCAATGATAACGCGCTGTCTTTTGCTCTGATGAAAGCTAATTCAAATGAGCATTGTAGTGTACCTGGCAAACTGATGGGTTATGCGGCTATGGGAAGTACAAGTTCAGATATGGAAAAGTGGTTGAGTGAAAATGATTTATTTAAAGATATTTGGCAAAATCAAGATGCATTTTATGATGCGGCGCAAAACTGGAACTGGAATGGAGATTTAGCAAATAACGACGACCCATTTTTGATGAATGTTGCAGCTGGACTACAAACAGTTTTTCAAAAAGGCATCATCAAGAAGCTAAAAGAACTCCAACAAAAAACAAAGACTGAATATCTTTATTACACAGGAGGTTGTGCGCTAAATATTTGCACCAATTCTGCAATTATCCGTTCGGGATTTTTCAAAGATGTATTCATTCCGCCCGCTTGTAACGACAGTGGTCTTTCATTGGGAGCAGCTGCTTATGTAAATTGGGCAAGAGGTAAAAAGGCAAAAAAGCACGATGCTTATTTGAATAATTTGCAGCAGCAATCGACTTTTACTTACACAGCAGAAACAATTAAACAGGTTGCCGCAGATATTATTGAAGGAAAGGTCATCGGCATTTGTAACGGAAAAGGCGAAGCTGGACCACGTGCTTTAGGGAATAGAAGTATCATTGCAAGACCTGATAGCAAATCAATCGCTCAAAAAGTGAGTATGGAATGTAAAGAGCGGGAATGGTTTAGACCGATTGCGCCGGTTATGTTGGAAAGGAATGCTCGAAAAGTAATCAGTTTGGGAGAAATTCATCACCTTTCTCGTTTTATGTTATTGGATTTTAGAATTACAGAAGAGTACATTACTCCCCTATCTGGTATTGTGCACAAAAACGGGACTGCACGTATTCAAACCTTGTTTGACAAAAAGGACAATCCGTTCTTACATGACCTTTTAGAGTATTTAGACGTTCAACACGGTGTTATTGCACTCATAAATACATCATTCAATAAAAGAGGAAATCCAATCGTAGAAATGTCTGAAGATGCCTTAAATGAGGCGAGAGAATTAAATTTAGACGAGATTATCATCAATGGAAAATATCAGAGATTATGAATTACAGAGATATTCAATTAAATGAGTTTACCAATACTTTTTCATCTGGAGGACATGATTTGTTTAAGGATAAAAAATTTGTTGCGGCATTGAAATTTCATGCGCCCGGTTTTGCGCCAGTAGCAGATAGCGAAGGCTGGTATCATATCGACGTTTTTGGGCAAGCACTTTATTCTGAACATTACCAAAGAGCTTTTGGATTTTATGATAATCGGGCGGCGGTTATTTCTGATGAAGGAACTTTTCATATTGATGAAATGGGAAAAGCAGTCTATTCAGAGCGATTTGAATGGTGTGGTAATTATCAGGAGGAAATTTGCACCGTCAGAAACAAGAATGGCAATTATTATCATATTGATCTAACCGGTCAGCCTTGCTATCCAGACAAGTACAAATATGCCGGTGACTTCAAATATGGTTTTGCTTGTGTAATGAATGCAGATAATAGATTTACGCACATTGATAAAAATGGAAAACTCTTACATCAAAAATGGTTTCTTGATTTGGGAGTTTTTCATAAAGGTTATGCGACAGCGAGAGATGAAGCGGGTTGGTTTCATATTAATTTTTTGGGAGAGGAAATTTACAGTCATAGGTTTACGCAAGTTGAGCCGTTTTATAACGGTTGGGCATTTGCAGAAGATACCTGCGGAGAGAGAATCACAGTTTCAGAAATGGGAATGATACGTGAACTCTAAACTGTTAATAATTGCTCAGAAATAGGTCTTACATTCTATTAATTTTCTGATTGTATTTTTCTTTGTCAAAAGAAGCGATTTGAACATTTATCAGCTGTTGCTGACTCTTTAACCAAATACTCATTATCCAAAAAGTAGCATTTGCTGACTGTAGCACTTTCTCTAATGAAAGTTTCGTAAACGCTTAAAAAAACGTTCAATTCCCTGACTTAAACATTTTTCGACTTTTGCTGACACTCTAACCAAAAGCAGCTTTTGCTGACTGTAGCACTTTCCTCTGACGAAAGTTCGCAAACGCTTAAAAAAACGTTCCATTCCCTGACATAAATATTTCTCGGCTTTTGCTGACACTCTAACGAAATACACTTTTTCCAAAAGTGGCCTTTGCTGACTGTAGTCCTTTTTTCTCTAACGAAAATTAGCTGCTGCTCTAAGGCAAACATCTTTTCTTAATAAATGTAAACTGCTTTTCGCCTTTCGCTGACACCCTAACCAAATGTTATTTATAAAAAAATAGTCTTTACTGACTGTAGTCCTTTTTTCTATAACGAAAATTAGCTGCTGCTCTAAGACAAACATCTTTTCTTAATAGTTGTAAACTACTTTTCAGCTGACACTCTAACGAGCTGCTATTTTGAAAAATAGCAGCTTTCGCTGACTCTAGCTCTTTCCCCTAACGAAAGTTGATTGTCGCTCTAATAAAATCATATTTCTTAACCAGAGGGAAACGGATTTCCGTTTTTTTGCTGACACCCTAACGAAAAGCTATTTTTCAAAAAATAGCTTTTGCTGACGACTCAATATTTCACAGGTACGTGCAAACATTTCTGCAAACAAGACACGCTTGCGCAAGGCAAAGGAAACTGGTACCCGTAAGCAGATTGAAAATATTGAATTGATACATGCGGCGGCGGCTTTGGAACAGGGTGCGGCGGTAGGGTAATAAATAGAAGAGAGCTAATATTTTAATCGAGTTTTAACTACGTCCTTTTCGACGTAATTAAAATTGAATGCGTTTGAGTATTCATTCTTATCAACCTATATATTGCACATTCCAATAGACAAACATCAAAGAATAAGTAACTCAACATTTTGTAGATACCCACAAGTACTTCTGTGAATAGGACGCATAATAAAATTCAAAAAAACTACTCTTCCTCTTCTGACTTTACGCGTACATTTTCGGGCAATTGTCCTGGAATACTGTCTAATAGAATACGTGCATTATCAACGTAATCTGTAATTTTGGAAATATGCCATTCTTGCGAAATTTGTTGTTGTTCAAATTCTGCTTTTTTCAATCTTTGAAATTCCTTCATTAGATAAACTTGAAAAGTAGCATCAAACCAGAAACAAAAGTGTAGAGCGACTTCCGAATGCGCAAAAGTACCTCCATAACGACCCGCAGAGGAGCGTAAACCAATAGCATTTGTTTGGTCTATATATTTAAGCGGAGTTGGAGAAAATCCTCCGCTGCCGTTAGCCAGGCGAAAATCGCGAGAGGCTTCCACATTAAAATTTTCGTTGTGTACCGTTTCCCAAGTTTCCAAAAACATCAGTGTATTTTGATTTTTCAACCAATTCCGTACAATAAAAGCTGGAGTGTCTGGATCTCTATGACGTGCAATATCCGTCAATGAGATGTAATCGTTGTCTTTGACAGAAACCATCACACCGTTTACATTCAATTTTTGTTTCTTCATAGATTTTACTTTTCTAACCTTGCGCGTTCGCGCAAGGTTAAAATTTTTCTTTCCTAATTACTCAGATGCTTTCTTACTTTAAAAGTCCAAGTATAATATTTGTGGTCAAACGAAGTTACATTTTTTTTCATAGAAATAGCTTGTGTTGTTAGAATTTTATCCCTCTTACTCATCTATCGTTGTCAGCGTTATCAACAGTAGAGATATTTGTAATTACTTTTATCCGTAAATAAATTCTCTTTCAAGTTTGGTATTCATCAAAAAAATGGTTTTCATTGCATGAGTTTTCCAAAAGATACCCAATAAGGATGCAAAAAAGATGCATTGGATATCTATTGTGTATCTAAAAGATATATTTCACTAAATATACTGTCTAATGATAATAACCGTAATCAGTTTTAAGGGTGGGGTTGGTAAATCAACTTTAAGCCAAAATCTTGCTGTTACTTTTGCACACAACAAACGCGAAGTCTGTATTTTGGATGCAGATAAAAATGAGAGTTCGAGCATTTGGGAACGCTTCAGAGATGAAGATTTACCGACTGTTCCTGTTTTTCATGTGAGCGAACAAGGTGACATCAGCAAGACCATCAATAATTTGGCTGAGAAATATGAAATTGTGATAGTAGATTGTCCACCAGCAATTGAAAATGTCACGAGTAGAGCAGTCATGAAAAGTGATATTTCTCTAATTCCAGTTAGTACGACCGGCGGCGGCGACATTTGGGCAACCGAAAAATTCTTGGAGCACATCGAATTGTTGCGTTCAAAATTAGATGCTGTCATTCCATGTTATTTTGTGGTCAATCGCTACGAAAGTAATGTCAATATGCACAAAGCCTACTTGGAAGCCCTCAAAGAGCATCAAAAAGTCTACAATGTCGGTATGATTTCGACCGTAATGGCAAAACGGAACGCTTATGGCGAGGCAAATGCAAATGGTCGCGGTGTTATCGAATGGGATAATCCAAAAGCGAAAAAGGAAGCAAAAGCTATCGCTAATGAAGTTTTTGATGTTGCACTTAAATTAATCTCGTAAAACGACACATCATGAAAAAAGAATTCAAAAGTTTAAAACCAACTAAGCGCAAACCGTCGGATGATAAAATTGATGATGTGTTGCGCGAATTATCAAGTGAGGAAAAACCAAAGCTGGTTTCTAAAAAACAGAAACTTATTCCTTTTAATGTGAAATTGCCGCAAAATCTATACAATGCGCTTGATGAAGAAGCGAAGAGTACTGGTCTATCAAAAAAGGCTGTTTTGGTCCAGGCTCTTTGGGACAAATTGAAGAAATAAATAGAAAAAGTATCTTTTGGATATACATTGAATATCTTTTGTGTATCTATTTTATATCCAAAAGGTACTTTATCAAAGAATAGAGTTGCTTTTAAGTTAATTTCTAAATTCCTCATGCTCCCTTTTTGAAATCTGAAATTCAATATTCTTTCAAAATTCAATCGTTCCCATTTTCTACAAATTTGACAAGGTTTTCAAAACGAAAATCAGTTTTTGATTTATTTCCATTCCTTTTCCTTTCAACTTATCAAAATCAAAACGGGCGATTTTAAGCCTGTTTGACGGATTTTTAAATAATGATGCGCAATTTATCCTTAGACCTTAAAACCGTCTTTCTATCCTCCTCATTTTTTGCGAGATTGAAATTTTGCTACAGTTCTGAAATTTACAAATCACTTCCTCAGAAAAACTAATATCAACGCTGCTCGTTTTCCGTCATTCTCAAAATAACGGAAATTTGATTTCTCCTGATGTATTTCAGAAATGGGATATGGTTAGAATTTATTCGAAGGTGATAACCCACGAAAATTAGTAAAGTCTAAGTTCAATATATCAAACAGGTATCTTCTAGATACCCAAGAAATATCTAATAGATACTTTCAATGTTTTTTTTTCATCTTCCAATTTGGTTATAGTTAGCATTTTCGTTTATGCCAATTCAAAAAATTACTTGCTCAATTGCGTAAAATTTTCATTTAGGTAATTGAGCCAGCAAAAGTTGAGCAAAGAAGATAGAACGGAATATCTAAGCACCCCAACTACAAGGAAGTATCACAGTAAATATATCCAATAGATATCAAAAAGATACTTTTCAGATACACAATATCAATTTTAGAAGATTTTGCGGTCTTCCAATTTGGTTATAGTTCGTGATTTTGTGTTTCATTTTGTAAAGATGGGAGAGGAGTGAAACCAATAAGTTTTAAGCCGATTTAAAGGCTTTAAATAAAAATACGCCTACTTGGTCAAATATCTTTTTTAAATGGCTTATTCGAGATTATTTGTAGTTCAAATGTAATTATTAAACTCTTTTAAAAGCCGCTTAGCCATGGCTCGTTAGCAGAGTCTTAAATCAATATTTCGACCTTCTATCAAATTAAAAATCAAGCAAAACAATACTAAAAGATACCTAATAAGTATCTTTTAGATACACAATAGATACCTTAACAAGAATTAAAGATAACTCTTCAGCAAAGAAAACCTATTCAAATACATTTCTAAATCAAATGCTGTTTCAATTCAAAATAGCACAGGCAAATATTAAGAAATTGCAGACACTCCATAATTGCTAATTATCTGATATAATTACTATTTATGTATTTTAGATACACAATAGATACTTAAAAAATATCCTTTGTGTATCTAATTTGTGTTTTTATTATAAATTGAATCTGTTAATTGTTGAAGAATAGGTTTTGAGAAGACTCTCTTTTCGAATCTTAAAATTGAAATCAATTAACAATGATGAGATGATTCCTCTTTCTTTTTTTAGCGCAACTTTTTTTCTTTTGCATACTTTCTTTCTGATAAGTTAGGGGATAAAACTATAAATAAAAAGAATCAACAACAACAAAGCTCTCGATTTTTATTTGCCTTTTTGTTGTTGTAATTCTTTTTTGATTCTTTTTAGTCTTTTCCGTTAGCTGAGAGTCAATAAATACATAGGCTCCAGCTTTTAACTATAACCGTATTGGAATGAAATATAACTAAATTGGAAAGAAGTATAACTGAATTGGAACGTACTATAACCATATTGGAACGTACTATAACTAAATTGGAAAGAAGTATAACCAAGTATTTTTATGTTGTTCCAATTTAGTTATAGATAGCTGATTTCGAGTCAAGTATAACTAAATTGGAAGATTTTTTATTCCAAATCGGTTATATTTAGAGCTAAAACCCTATTTTGCAGTCGTAATATTGGTATTCGTTCCAATTTGGGTATAATTACACAGACACACCTTATGGCAAAAAGTAAGATTCAAAAGAAGAAAAATACAGGAGTAAAGCTCATCAAAAAAGCCAATAAGTTGGTAGAATCCAGATATAAATTTGATATCTGGGAGACGCGGATATTCATTTCTGTCTTAGCACAAATCAACCGAGATGACGAGGACTTTAAGGTCTATCGCATTCATTATAAGGATGTTATCAAGAATTTTAACCTCAAGTCTTCCCAATCCTATGGTTTTTTGCGAGATGCCGCGCGTATGATTATGCGTAAAGTTTTCAATGTAACCGACTATATCGAAGGTCATGAGAGGGAAACGGAGTATCATATCATTAGAACGGTGAACTATGCCACGGAGGGACAAAAAATGGATGCTGGCAAAGAGTATATTGATATTACGATTGACCCAGAAATGAAGCCATTATTGTTAGAATTAGGGCACACTTACAAAGGGGGAGAACTCACGAAAGGGGAGTCTTATACTGCCTATGACATGCGAAATATTGAGAAATTAGGCACCTATCATGTCCGTATTTATGAGCTTTTGAAGCAATATCAAAAGATTAAGTGGCGGAAATTGGAAGTAGAAGAGCTAAAAAGAATGTTTGAATTGACGAGCGAATACCCACTATTTGCTAACTTTTTTCAGAAAGTAATCAAGCCTGCACACGATAAAATCAACAAGTATACTGATATAACTATAACCAAATTGGAAAAGGTCAAGACGGGTAGGAGAGTGACTGCACTACGTTTTGAGTTCCGCGCTAAAAGCGATGAAGAGTTAGCTAAAATACGGGGAGAAGTATTCATACCTAAGAGAAAAAATACTAAAAAAGAGGTCGCAGAAGAAGTAAAAGTAGAATATATAGATAGCTCAAAAGAGACTGAAAAAGACCAATTATTTGACTATTTCTTAGGAGATGTTGTCCAACGATTTGGAGTAACGCCTTCAGTTTTTATGAAATTATTGAGTAAATACGACAAAGAAGCTATCGAACAAGCGGTAAGAGTAACCAATAGAGCTAAGTATCAGCAGCAAATAAAGACCAATATTGCTGGTTTTTTCATCAAAGCATTGAAGGAAGGCTATACGGATGTGAAGGAAGAAACGGTAAAAAAGAAGAAAAAAGCGGTTGAAAAGCAAGCAGAAATCACTCGAATAAAAGCAGAATTAAAGGAATTGAAGATTAAAAAAGCAGCAGAAATCAACAAAATCATTAAAAAATTGACTTCTTTATCTCCAGGATTAACAGGAAAAGCAGTTGAATCTTTACGTGAAATGGCTATGGCTAAGCTCATTATTGAGAAACAAGAGACAACTTTGGGGCGTGCATTGGTGATTGAAGACTATCGAAAAGACCCCATGTTACGAGAATTGGTAAAGGGTAAAATCGTAGAATTAGAGCCAGAGGCTTTTGCTAAAACGACTGCTAAATTTGAGGAGAAGGCGCGGAAATTGAAGGAAGGGTTGAAGTAGGGGAGGGGCTTTTAAAAAAAAAGCAATAGACACTATTATTATGGCGAAACGAAGATTGAAATTCAAGGAAAACAAGTACGTTTAAAGAAAAACGGAAGTAAGACTACTTCTTCTGTATTTACATCATTATCCAAGACATTACCCGTAATTCCTCTCCATAAGCACCCATGGCGACATCATCAGGTGCATTGGACGGTGTAGCCACATTGATGTTTAGATTATCTTGACTCAAAGAAAACACCCCAAAAAAACTAAAACATTCTTCATCTTAACACCATTTTAAAAACATCAAAAGCAGCGAAGCGCACAAAGCACTCCGCTGCAAAATGATATGTATATGTAAATTTTTTAAAAGACCTAATCCCGCTTAGGCAAAACCACCAATCCCTCAATCGCCATATCCCCAAAATCATCATAACTGATATTCACACAGCCGCGGTTCCCCCAGCGAAAACCCCAAGAATTCATTAATTCAAAAGTATCCGAGTTATCATCATAGCCAACGACGAGCACGGTATGTGTACCCGCATCATCTGTATTTCCTTTGTTGGCATCCCATAGCATTTGACTCTCTTGGAGTTCAACAAAATTTCTACGTATTTTCATTTTGACAATGATAGGATTACCGCGCATCAAAGCAGCGCGCGCTTCAAAGACACGACTGCGTGGCTTGTTCTCTTTACGGAATAAATGCACATGTCCACCAATGCTATATTTTTCTACGGAGTGGACAGAGTTACTTATTTTTTCAGAACCATAAGGCATGATAGCAGCACTCACAGTTCCTGTTTCTTTTAGAAAACTTAGGATATCAGCGATAGAGGCGTCATTTTTAAGCAAATTCAAGTAAACGTAATCTGGACTTAGGTTTACTTTATAGTTGCTTTCTAAGTTCACATAGTATTCCGCCACACTACAAGCAGCATAAAATGCAGACATACTCCGCTCTCTATAGTCGCGTGGTGGCATCAAAAATGATTTGACATTTTGAGCGGCGGTCATCGCGCCCATATTAGCGAAACCTATATCCTCTACTAGGATAGATTGATTGGCCTGTAACATTGCGCCATCTACATCTTCTTGAGCATTAAGTAGTGTGCAAGTAAAAAGTGCGAGTATGAAAAATTGTAATTTGAACATAATTATTTGTTTTTTACAGTTATGAGTCTGCTATCGAGTAGCGTATCATCTTGTTCTTTTTGTGTTGCAATATGAAGTCTGTAAACACCAGACTTTAAGTTATCAGGTATTTTAATAGTCATCACATTCCGGTGAAAACTATCAGCAGGTACTGGAGGTAATGAATATTCGAAAGTGTGCCTATCTGTATTTCTCGAATGAACGGACGCTAGTATGAAAAGTAGATTTTTGTCTGCCATTAATTCCATAGAAGCATTGTTGACGATAAAAGGTATAGCTAAGTTTTCTCCTTTGGTAACGATGACTTCATCATTGAAATAAGTAAACTCAGCCGTTAATGACAAAGCAGCGCCTTTCTGTGATATTGTATCAGTAGTACCGTTTTGTTGTGCGAATATATTTTCTTTAATGTATCCCTTATCTGACGGACTTGGTGCTGATACATCTTGACTTGTTTTACCCGCAACTACTCGGTAGTAGTATTTTTTATTGGGAACTAAACGGTAAGTGTCTAATAGCCAGTTACTTTTTTTCCAGCCATTACTTATCTCTATTTCTTCTACAAAATCTTGCGTATCACTCCGGTACACCTTATAGAAGAAACCCTCTGGTAAAGATTGCCAAATTATTTTTACATATCTCTCATACCGACCGTCACTGGCTGAGATGATTTCTGGAGGCATCACAAAAGAAATACCTTTGTCTATTTCAGATAAAGGCAAGCT
This sequence comes from uncultured Saprospiraceae bacterium, assembly GCA_937923465.1. Lineage (GTDB taxonomy): Bacteria > Bacteroidota > Bacteroidia > Chitinophagales > Saprospiraceae > JAHDCG01. The sequence goes on along the minus strand of CALDUB010000198.1, from coordinate 4,057 downwards.
CTGGATGGAGAGAGTATCTTCTCCATTTTGAGGAATATAAATTTCAGGTTGGCTATTCAATGTTAGACCAACAAATATCAATACTGATACTGTAATTACAATACGAAAAGTCATCTGCATAATAGTTATTTACTATGTTATTGCATCGGAATGGAAAGTGTTACTGTTTTGTAGAAAAATCGATAGTATGCAAGGAAAAAATGTGTAGAGAAATAAAAGCGAGAGCCATGAAAATTGCTATTCTGTCAAATAATAATGTAAAGAAACAAAATAAATAAATAATAGAATTATCGTTTATTAGCAAAAATAGCGATTATTTTACGTGTTAGTATGTTGATTATCAATGAATTATGTTTTTTATTTTAATGAGTAAGAACGATTATGCACTATTTTTGTCAATTTAAAAAAATAAAATTATTTGATATTGTGACATGGTTTCTTGTAAATTTGCAGAAGACAAGAGTAAATTACATTTTTAAAAACATCTTCTCAGACCTTCTACATTTTACTACCTATTGTACAGGTCAATTCTGTTTGCTATTAGTTGTAGAGAGTAGATTAACTTTACTGTTTCTTAAACATACACTCAAGTCTATTTGCTATTTCTCTGTTTGTAGATGTATGTAATAAATTTAAAGTTAGATAGAAGAAACAAGCTATAACTTACCGATAAAAACAAGCACACCATTAATTGATGAATAGCTAATATGTAAAATCCAGATGGAAATTATAATTACCCTTAAAGTAACCATAACATCAAAAGAAAGAGAACTTCTCTCTCATAAACTAAGTAAAATATGGAATAGAAATAAACTAGAGCGGCTTGAAAATAAAGTCAAAATTTCTTTTAAAGACTCTACCGAATCGAAAAGTTTCAAAGATACTGACAACTACTCGGTGCCAACAATACATATGGTTTTTATTGACACTTTTTCTTTAACTGAATTTAGTGATGATAAAGAAGTTGTACCAGGAAGTTTAGTGTTCTTTTTATATACAAACAAAATTGACTTATCCCCTTTAGCATTGAACTTAGCGGATGGTTTCATGAAACGTCCTTTTAAAGAAGTAGAAGTAGAGGAATGTTTTTTTCAGGTTTGTAGAAAATATAAGGAACGGCAAAGAGGATTTCGATTGCAAGAAACTAATCGCCTAACTTTCAATCGAATAGGTGTAAACCAACCCTTGATAATTAAAGAATTAGACATACTATTTATCGAAGCCGATAGTAACCTTGCTAAGATTTGTTTTCTTACTGAAGAGAAGGAAGTTCAGGTTAAAAAAATTGATAATTCAATTTCAGAATGTGAGCAAATGCTGGATAAGGACTATTTTTTTCGCGTACATAGAAAGTATATAGTTAACAAGGTAAGAGTGCAACAGCAGAAAAAAGAGAAAACTGATTTGAACCTAATTTTGACTAATCAAGTGTCAATTCCAATAGCAAGAAGAAGAAAAAAAATGTTTTGGAGATGGTATGAACAGTTAGATAACGAGTTTTAACGCTACATAAACGAGCACAACCGTTCGTTAGAAAAAACAGCCGTTCGTTAAGAATTGGTTAAAATTAAAATTAAAATTATTATATTTGTGTGCTATTAATAGAATAGAGAGCAATATAGTTTATTGCTTTTCATTTTGTTAATGCTTTTAATATAGGATTTATTGAAGAATAAATCCAAGTAAAAGGAAGGGTCGACAAATACTTATAAACTATAAATAACTCGGGCGGACAACCATGAGTAATAGCTAATAAGAGATTCATCAACCCCTGTATTTTGATATGTGTTTATTTTTAATATGAATGCAAATTGTGTGCCGCTTTATGTTGTTAAACCTGCCACTATCTTATCTTACACTGACGGTAACATCTTAATCGTCCCTTCCTTTCTACAATTTCAATTATCAATTTTATTTAGTGTTTATTTGAATTCTAAAATTCAAATAGGTAAAAGATATTCACTTTTGGAACTGTCATCAAGACTTTTAGTCTGTGACAGAGCGCGTGTGTACATCTGAATTATTTATATAAATAAACGCTAAATACACTTGTGCTAAAAGTAGGCTTTTAGCTTTGGCACATTCAGACTTGATAGGCTTTAGCCTATCAAGTTTAACAAATATTAATTTTTTAGGGATACTTCTGCTTGGCGGGAGTACTAGAATTTCTATGTTTAATTACAAAGTTACATAAAAGCAAATTATAATCCAAATGCAGTTAAGAAAAAAACTCAAGATTTCTCTTGGTGTGCCCTTCAACAGGTTCACCCTTTCCTATTTATACCAGTCTGTATTAGGTTTTATTTCCCTTTTCGTTTCTGAAAATCGCCAGCTATACTCTTTTAGGATATAGCTGTATTCCATATACGTATTGTCTCATGTCAGATACTGTCTTAGAATAAGGGGAAGGCAGAACCTATTTGATAAATAATTCCATTTAACCCCTGAATTAACTTACATAACAAATTATAATCTTATGAAAAAAACGAGTTTTACACACAGGCTTGTTCGAAAATCAGTCCGAAGGATTGGTTTTTTGACTCTTCTCTGTTGTCTCGCAACAATGCTTAGCTTCGGGCTTCCCGATAGTGGTAGTTCTGGCTTCTGGGAGAAGGTGAAAAGTGCAATTTCAGAAATTGCAGTAGAAGCTAGTACTACTTTAAGTGAACTCTCTGGTGATGTATCTATGTCCAGCACTTTTATGATGGATATTTCTATTGACCCAGCAGGTGCACCTTTTAGTGTTTGTAGTGCAGCAGGTGCTGCCCCGCCGTATTCAATTACTGTAGATATTATTAATTTGCCATTGGCTGCAGGCCCAGATTATGGAATAGAGATTGATGTCCCTGTTCAGGTAGTTGGAGGACCTTATGCTGGTTTAATGCAAAATGTATCTACAACATTTACAGATGTAGGGGCTGATGGAATGGAAGCGGTTACGTTTACTCTACCTCCTCCTCCTGCAGGATTGGAATACACCAATGGACAAATCCAAATACAAGGTGTCGGAATTGCTCCTGCAACTTCAGGTTTAGGAGACATTAGTGCTACTATGGAGAGCATCTCTTTTGGCATTAATGGTGTAGATTGTACTTGTAATGATCCAAATGGAGTTTCAGTAGATGCTACTGATGCTGCAGCAGACGGGGCTTTAGAAGAAACTATATGTCACAATACTGCACCTACTATTACCCTAAATGATACAGATGGAGGGGCAATGACTGTTACAGATTACTTCTCTGTAACATCAGTCTCAGCTAATGCTTCAGGTGCTGCAGCAGGACCAGCCTCTATTGCTTTAGGCGGGACAATAGATACAGGTAGTTTAACTAGTACAGATAATACTACTAATGGTACTGTTACATACACGGTAACACCGATGAGTAATGGACCTGACGGTAATCCTGGAGGAGGAGATGATTGTGCAGGAACACCATTTGATGTAGTTGTTACGGTAGAGCCTGAGCCTCAGGCAACAGACCCAGCAGATGAAATAATTTGTTCTGGTGAAGTACCGACGACCATAATAGACGTAACTGCTTTAAACGGAGGTCGGTATAAAGTGACAAGTGTTGTTGCGACTACTACTGGTATGGGAGAAAGTACTGCTCCTTATAATAATGTAGACGGTTCAGCTTTAGAAACTAATGCTTTAACAAACACAACATCTACTGACCAAACAGTAACTTATACTATTCAACCATATACTTTTGGTCCTGATGAGGCGGATAGTGATGCAACAGGAGATGACTGTTTGGGTACTACATTCACAGTAGTCGTTACAGTAAACCCTACACCAGAAGCAAACGCAAACGATGACACAGCTACATCTGGAACAGGTGTATTTGATGAAGTTATCTGTAGCGGAAATGCACCTACGGGAGAATTCAATTTGGTAGCAGGAACGGCAGGCTTAGTAACAGCCGTAAATTACGGAGCAGTTACAGGTGGAGTATATGGAGCAGGAACGGGAGCAGCCGTAATACCAGCGGGTACGACATTGGCAGATGATACTGCCTTTGAAGCGAATATGTTGGTAAATACAACTGCTGCAGAC
>CALDUB010000197.1 GCA_937923465.1 uncultured Saprospiraceae bacterium | reverse complement strand
CTACCTTCGTATTATGAATTCCGAAAAAAAATCACCCTCTCCTAATTTTGACCGCATAGACCCACGTACTTGTCTAAACGCAAAACTGCGTAAACTACACCGCATCATCAATGCAGCGTATATGAGCAATTTAAAGCCTTTTGGTTTAAGAGGTAGTATGCTTTCTATTCTTTTTATCATCGGAAAACGACCTGGAGTAAATCAAAAAGCAATTGCTGATATTTTGATTTTAGACCAATCAACAATGAGTAGAGACTTGAAAAAGTTGATAGAAAAAGGCTGGGTAGATTTTTTTAAAGGGGGAGAGGATGCGCGAAACAAGCAGTTGCAATTGACAAATGCAGGCATTGAATTGTTGGAAGAGGTAACGCCTGTATGGGAACGGATGCACCATTCTGTGGAGGAAATTTTAGGAAAACATAATATTCAGCAAATTGATTCAATCACCGCTGCGATTAGCACACATGTCGATGAAATAAAAAATAACGACGCTTAGAGGCTTTCGTTTTTTTATAATAATACTTGCATATACACATAAATTTAAATTTTATGCTACCAATTTTACCAACTTACGTACCTGCAATTTTCATACTTTGCACCATTGCCACGCTATTTTTTTTCTATTGGATTTTAAAAAATAGTCCAATAACATCTTCGTCAAGAATTAAATTTTTTGGAGGACTAATAATCTGGCTCCTCATACAAGGATTAATTGCTAAAAGTGGTTTTTACGCAGAAGATTTAGACGCATTACCTCCTAATTTTGCATTGGCATTTGGACCTCCTTTTATCTTTATGATTGCCTTGTTTTTTACCAAGAAAGGTCGGAAGTTTATAGACAGTTTGCCTTTGTATCAAGTTACTTGGCTCAATGTCGTACGCATACCTGTAGAGATAGGATTATTTTGCTTAGCAGCAGGAGGCGCCATTCCAGAACTCATGACCTTCGCAGGACGAAATTTTGACATTATTGCAGGTATTACGGCTCCTTTGATTGCTTATTTTGGTATTAAAAAGGGAAAAATTGGACGTATTGGTTTGATAATTTGGAATGTTGCCATGTTACTTTTGTTAATGGGAATTATTGTTAATGCTTTACTTTCGGCACCGACGCCTGTACAACAATTTGCATTTGAAACACCTAACTACGGGGTCTTATTTTTCCCTTATAATTGGTTGCCTTCTTTCATCGTTCCTATTGTGTTTTTTGGGCATTTGGTTTCTATACGGCAATTAATGGGAAAGAAGAGTGTTGTAGCCTTGAACTTGAATGAACAGTAAGTTTTTACTATATTTAAGAACTATTTTATAGTGAAATGGTTATCTTTGTATCATAAATTAAATTTATACTTCTCCTGACTGCCACTCTAAATCTAATCAAAATGTCGGCAAAATTCCCCTAAAATAAACTAAATTTTCCTATTATTCCGTTTTCCTTAACCAAGTAATTTTTCTTCTACAATGGAACAAGAAATAAAAGAAGCACTTAAAGATTGGGGTAAAATTATTCGCCCTTACAAAAAAGCAGATACCAAAAAAGCAGTCATTCAAATACTGAATTCTTATGGACCATTTTTAGCAATTTGGGTACTCATGTACTTCTCTTTGGACTGGTCTTATTTGATAACTTTAGGGCTAGCAGTATTGAATTCGTTCTTTTTAGTTCGTATCTTTATCATTCAGCATGATTGTGGACACCAGTCGTTTTTTAGTAGTAAAAAATGGAATAATCGCATTGGTTGGTTGAGCAGTTTTTTTAGTACAATTCCTTATGATTATTGGGCAAAAGTTCATAATTACCACCACGGTCACACAGGTAAACTAGAGCACCGCGACATTGGAGACATTGACTTTTTGACAGTAAAAGAATATAGAGAGTTATCGAAATTTGGCAAGTTCAAATACCGTGCCTTCCGTAACCCAATCGTCCTGTTTTTTATCGTACCAGTGATTTATCTGGGTATTATTAACCGTTTGCCAACGATAGGATTTAAAGGTTGGAAACCTACGCATATACGTCAGTACGTCAATAATGCTTTGTTGTTAGGCGTATTTTTGATATTAGGTTTTGCTTTAGGTTGGGCAAATTTCTTAATGGTTCACTTACCGATTGTTTTCTGCTTCGGAGTGATTTCATTTTGGTTCTTTTATGTGCAACATCAGCACGAAGAAACGTACATGCAATGGACTAAAAAATGGGATTTTCTATTGGCAGCTATCAAAGGCGCGTCGTACTATAAATTGCCAAAAGCATGGCATTGGTTGACGGGGAATATTGGTTATCACCACATCCACCATTTGAGTTCTAAAATACCAAATTACAACTTGGCGAAATGTGCGCGTGAGAATCCAATTTTACAGAAATACGTAGCGAAAATAACCTTTACGGAGAGTTTGAAGACGATGTTTCATAAATTGTGGGACGAGGAACAACAGCGGATGATTAGCTTTAAGGAGTATTATATGTTGGAGAGAATGAGAGCGGCGTAGGAAGTACGATGTACGAATTACGAAGTACGACTGCTCTAACTTGGACTTTGTGAGTGCGTACTTTTACGATAAAATGGCTGATAGGATTTAGGTTCTATCAGCCATTTCTATTTGTGAAAATCATTATCTTCACAAATGCTCGTACGGTTAACCAGTGGTCACAATTTTGCTATACGTCGAAATATTATTCAGTGCATCCAAAAGAAAATTATTTTCATGTCCGTTCACAATCCATGACTCAATATTACTTTTTTGGGCTATCTCTGCGGCTATTAGTTTAGATTCCATTCCTCCTGTTCCTTGATTTGAAAAACTACTATTAATATATTTTCGCACAAGATTTATGTCCTCAATTATGCTTATAGTTTCCTTATTGTCATCGTAAACACCATAAGTATTCGTCGCTAAGATGAGTAAATCTATTTGTAGTAAGACGGCTGTAAGTGCAGAAAGTTTATCGTTATCTCCAAACTTAATTTCCTCCGTTGCCGTCGTATCATTTTCATTGATAATGGGGAGAATTCCATTCTTCAAAAGAACATTTATTGTATTGACAATATTCTCTTTCGAAGTCTCATTATCAAAGTCTGAATAAGACAATAAACACTGTCCGACAGGTATTCCTTGGTCACGAAATGACTCCTGTAAAAGACGCATCAAAAAGGGTTGACCAATAGCAGCTAAAGCCTGTTTCTCCTTTAGTTGACTACCTATCTTCTCCAGTTGAATAAACTGTTTAGCTGCCGCAATTGCACCCGAGCAGACCAAAATTATATCATATTCAAGTCTAAGCTCTGCCACCTGAATAGCAATGTCCTCTAACTTTGCTCTCGATATTTTATCCTTTCCTTTAGTCAGGGTAGCCGTTCCTATTTTTAACAATAATTTGGGTTTATCTTGTTTGTCCATTGCCTTTTATATACCATTTGTTTGTTACTAGATGTTCTATTCCCAGAGGTCCTCTGTGGTGTAGTTTTTGTGTACTGATTGCCATTTCTGCTCCCAAGCCGAACTGGAATCCGTCGGTAAATCTTGTAGATGCATTATGATACACCGCAGCACAATCTACCTCATTCATAAATACCTCGACCTCTGCTTCATTCTGACTTATTATGGATGCAGAGTGTTTGCCAGAAAATTTATTAATAATTCCAATCGTTTCCTGTAAATCGCTAACTTTTTCTACAACTATTTTCTTGTCTAAAAATTCTTCCATCCAAATCTTATTGTCAGGAGATGGAATAATTTCTACCTCTTGCTGTATTAATTCGGCTTTTAATTTTTCAATAAAGCTATTAGGAATTTTTTCATTGACTAGCACTTTGTCTAAAGCATTACAGGCTGAAATTTTAGAAATTTTAGACTGCACAATGACATTCATCGCCATAGCTAAATCAGCAAATTCAGAAACATAAAGAAAGTTATTCCCTCTACCACTGACCAAAACGGGACATTGTGCGACACTTTTTACGTAAGCTATTAACTTCTCCCCACCTCGTGGAATAATTAAATCTATGGGGGCATCTGGCTCTTTTAGGAACTGTTGTAATGCCGTACGATTCATATCTAGGTACCGAATTCTGCTTTCGTCCAATCCCACTGCTGCTAATGAATTTATCCAACAATGATGTAAGATTAGATTACTATTTCTGGCTTCTTTGCCGCCTTTCAGTATTATTTTATTACCTGATTTTAAGGCGGTAGCTGTAGCTTCTACGGTAACATCAGGTCTGGACTCATAGATAATCATAATTGTCCCAAATGGAACGGTTTTGTTAGATATTGTTAGACCATTTTCATGCTCAAATGAATATAGGGTCTTGCCCACAGGTGATTCTTTCTTCATTACTTGATGTAAAGAATCAATCATTCCATCTATCTTTTTATCATCAATAAATAACCTGTCATATAATGATTTATCGTCTTTGTCGCAGCTTGCAATGTCAATTACATTAAGCCCTAATAACTTTTGCCGATGCGAGTCAATTTGAATTGACATCTCTTTTAATACTGCGTTGATTTTATCTTTCATTCTTTGCTTATTTACTTAAATTTTCGGGCTTCATTTTTCATGACCAAAACTACAGGAAGAGAGGAATTAAAACAAACTATTAAAAAGCTGTTTTTACATTATCTAATCCTATTTGAGAATCGGGTAAATGTAAAAATGGCTGATAGAATTTAGGTTCTATCAGCCATTTTTGTTAGCTATTATTTTATTTTATTTTATTAGATTGATGAAAACGGGTTTAGTTAGTAGCGTCTCTTCATT
>CALDUB010000196.1 GCA_937923465.1 uncultured Saprospiraceae bacterium | reverse complement strand
TGCTGACGAATGTCTAAAGCAGGTATTTCCGTTTTCGTAATGCCCAATTCACGTTGCAAAAGGACGCCACAACCTGGAAAATAGTAGTCAGGACTCAAAGTAGCAAAAATGATAAAGTCGACATCTTCGGCAGTGATACCTGCACGCTCGATAGCTATTTTTGCAGCTTTTGCGCCGAGAGTTGTCGTTGTTTCCTTATGTTTATCCGCATAGCGGCGTTGTTTTATTCCTGTTCGTTCCTGTATCCATTCATCCGAAGTTTCCATTACTTTGGAAAGGTCGTCATTCGTCACTGCTTTTTCTGGAACGTAGTAGCCTAAACCGGCAATTTTTGTCTGAAACATGTAAGTTAGTTTTAATTCGTAAAATCGGATATTTTACGAAATGCAAAAATGCAGAATGTTTAGCGAAATGTCAAATCTAACAACTATGAACTATGAACAAACTAACTATGAACCTCCTCTCATCAAGACGCCTTACTGAGACGAGGTTCATAGTTAAACCGTTCATAGTTCATAGTTATTTGGGCTCTCGATTCATTAATATCTCCTTCAACTCCGCCACCTGCGCACTCAATTCATCTACTTTTTTCTCCAATCCATCATTATTATCCATAGTCATCTCGTCAACGAAAACCGCATTGGCAAGGGACATTCCAAAAATACCACCAAAAAGCACAACTAAGACAAAGTAAAAACGGGTCAATCCTGCATACATAGAGTCATCCGAGTCTGCTATAATTGAAGCAGGAATCTCATTCCAACCCTCTACCGTAAACATTTGAAAGATAGAATAACTCGAAATCAAAGGATTTCCAAAGTATTCTGGAGCGACTTCTCCATAAAAATGACAAGTAAAAATCGCTAATAGAAAGTTTAATCCGAAGAGTAAAATCATCACGAAAACGGAAGCACGCAAAGCCCGTCCCAATCCATTCACAATCTCACTAATATGCGGAACAAAACTAATGAAACGCACTAGGCGCACCAACCTAAACAAACGCAAAATAAGTAAATACGAGGCATCAGGTAAAATAGCGGCATTCTCTAAAAGAGACGGTAAACTCACTAAAACGATTAAGAAATCAAAGCGATTCCACCAAGTTTTCCAATACCTTTTCCAGCCGAATTCCTTGATTTTTGCAATGGCTTCTAATGCAAAAAGCACAATAAAAATATGGTCAATTAACTGCAACCAACTGTTCCCATGAAATTGAGGAAAGTACCACAAAAAAATCACCACCGCATTCAATACGATAGCGAAAAGCATGTTCTTCTCTGAAAGAAAAAAATTCTTAATCATGTCTTTAAAATATCATTTTAAAAACTATGAACTATAAACGAATAAACTATGAACCTCGTCTCATCAAAAACGCATACAGAGACGAGGTTCATAGTTAAATCGTTCATAGTTCATAGTTAAACTGTTCCTGCATAAACCAGCAATTTCATCTCTCTTGCCGATACACTTTTTGCATTCGAAAACCCTGTTCTTAAGTCCGTCATTGTACCGTGCGCATATATCCGCAACACCTTCATACTCAATCGTTTGGCAGGTTTCTTATCCGCCATACGAATACTGCATCTGACAGGAATTGGATTACGATGCTCTTTGTAAAACAAGTGTAAGCCTTCCTCCCCTTTCAGGATTTTACGTAAAGAATATGCCTCTGCCTCGATGCTACATTTGTCTTTTGCTACTTTGTAATCAATGTTCATTTCCTCAAAGAAAGCGACGTAACTATCGCACAAAAACTCAATTTCTTCTTGTCCCTTGTCATTGATGAGGGAATGAAATTCTAAGACAATTTTATCCGTTTCTTCCCGCAAAAATCCTTTTGCTGCTAATTTTAAATAAGCGACATTTAGGTAGCTGTCAATGAATTCCGTTTCGACAGAATCAAACTGTGGATTTCCTAAATTATAGTTATCCGATAGCTCATTTAAGGCTTCTTCTTGGAAGATTCTATCCTTAAATTTTATTCGTGTAGCCGACCAAGAGTCCTCATTGGTAATCGACGTTTTTAAGCGCAAAGGAATAGCCAATTGTACTGAAAAACGACTGTCTCTAAAGCCTAATGAAAGATTTCTTATCTGTTCTTTCAGCTCAACTATGCGGTCTTTAAAGTCGTAGTATTGCCAATTTAAACGGCTACCTCCTTCTTCTCCGATTTGAATAACATCTCCACTTTCAGGCGGCTCCACACGACGAATTTTGCGCTCTAAAAACTCTAAATCTCGTAATAATTTATTGTAAAATCCACGCCCTTTTTCTATCTCAGGTATCTCTGGCAGCACGTCTTTCTCCAAATCATCCACAAATTCTAATGGTTGAATATGTGGCACCAATTTATCCTTCTCTAAAGCAATCTCGAAGATAATTGGCTGCTCTGAATAAGTCGTAACTAACTGGTCAGCAGATAGTTCTGTCAAGTCGCGTTCTATTTGACGTTTGAGCGCACGACCGCCCATTTTACCATCAAAACCACGTCTTGCTACCCATTCTAGTGCCTCTGGAGAGATATTTAAAATGGTCGTTCTGCGTACAAAACCATCTCGCTCTAAAAGTTCTCCAATCTGTAATTGGGCGATGCCCAAAATGTGTTCTAATTTTAGAGGATTGAAAATAACAATCTGCCCGATACGATTGATAAATTCGGGGCGGAATTTCAATTCTACCGATTTTCGATAAATCGCTCCTTCATCTGCCGCATCCGAACCAAATCCTAGACGACTGCTCACTTCATTTGCCCCCAAGTTAGAGGTCATAATAATAATCGTATTGGTAAAATCAACCGTCCGACCGATGCTATCCGTCAAACGACCATCATCCAAAACCTGCAAAAGCAAATCATGTACGGCAGGATTCGCTTTCTCTATTTCGTCCAAAAGAAGAATAGAAAAAGGCTGATAACGCACTTTTCCCGTCAGTTGTCCTTCAGGATTATTATAATCTCCAATCAAACGATTAACCGCAAAAGGGTCAATATATTCGTTCATGTCAAAACGCAACAAACGGTCTTGATTGCCCATTAAATAGGTCGACAAAACCTTAGCTGCCTGCGTTTTACCCACACCTGTTGGTCCAATAAAAAGGAAAGAACCGAGCGGTTTTGACTTGTTCGTTAATTTGGCTTTTACCGTATGAACCAAGTCCGTCAATCGCTGTACAGCCTTGGGTTGACCGACTAAACGATTGGCGAAAAAATCATGTAATTCCGTCGCATCCGTCTCTGCATCTTGGTCAAATATTTCTTCTCGGTAGCCACTAAAATCCTCAAATTCTGCCCGTACTTCGGGTATATCAATAGTCCGAAAAGAGTATTTTGTGACCAGTTGCTCCATTAATTTCAGGAGCGAACCAGGTAGCGATTGATTCTTTAAAAAATTACGTTGTATCGTAAACAAATGGCGAATTGCCATCATCGTAAAGCGCGCATTCTCTCTGCGTTCTAAGTATCGACGCTGCTTTAAAACAATCTTAGCGACCGTCTCTGCATCAGGTTCTTGCAGACGCACAACTTGAAATAAATCAGCAAATCCACGGTCTTTCTCTTGGACAATTTTCCACTCTTCTGGCGTCGCCAATAAGACTAGCTGTAAAGTACGCTGCTCCAAATAAGGCTTTAATACACCTGCCAAATTCATCTTACTCTGTGCCGACTGACCAATGCGCAAAAGAGCTACTGCGTTGTCTATCAGCATTTTATCCGAGCGCTTTTCTCCACTAACTGGTGCTTGCAGATATTTTATTATGGTCTCAAAGCGTCTTTCCCATTGACCAACCACACTCATGCCTGAGATGACACGCGACGGGTCTATGTGCCACACGTGGTCGTTATGAGACTCGTCCTCATGATGTCCTTCTTCTATATAATTTCTTACGGTTTGGTGTACGATAGCATGTTTTCCAATGCCCGCATTTCCGACTAATACGAAAGGTGTATTTTCTTTTCCGAATAAAATATTTTGAACTTGCGCCGTGATTTCTTCTCTAAAAAATGCCTGTCCTAAGTCTGTCGGATACAAATGATTAAGCGCAAAACCCGTTTTTGCCACTTCCTCTGGACCAAAGAATTGTTCCGAGCCACCGATGAGTGCCATTTGTTCAGAGTCATCTCCATCATCCGCACCAAAAGAGCCATTTTCAATGCTAATTGACAACTCTATACTTCTAACAAATTCGCGCTGTGGTACGACATAATCTTGCCAATCAAAATCCACTTCTTTGTCCCCTTGCAAGTCCTTACATTGCTTGCGTACCACCGCCAAGACTTGCTCATATAAAGCGGTGCCGTCCTTTTTAGCGATAAACATATAATCGTCAAAAGCGGGTATGACCACAAAGTTATTGCCCTGCAAATGAAAATGTGCCACACCAAAAGTCCCATCTACAAAAGTCCCATTAAGGGTAAATTTGAGTTTAAATTGCTCGTACTTAACTTCTGGATGAAAAGAAAACCACAATAAGGTATCAGCCTGTGCTCGCGAGAAAACATAACGCGAAAAATAGCTCCGTAATTCACGCAAAAAGATAGTCTGTGCACGGTCATAACGACGGTGTTGCGCAGTGGGATGCGGAAAAAACAAAGGGCGTACCTCGTAGTGATACTCTTTTTCTCCTTCTTTTACTTGACGATAAAGTGTGGGTATTTTAAGCTTGGCTTGTGGCAAATTTTTTTAAAGATTTTAGATGTTAGATATTAGACGTTAGATTAGTTCTTTATTAATCAACTTTCAAAATTGCGCCTAAAGGTAGCTTTTTCGATACAAAATAAAAAACGCGTATCTCGTTTCCGAAATACGCGTTTTTCATATAGTATTTGTGAGTTTAAATCAATGAAGAGTTTTAACGACTCCAACTCGCAAATTATTCTTCCAAAAAATCTAAAACAAGCGATATCCTACCATTAATTTCATATAGATATTACGAGGATTAGGAAAGTCATCTGACTCTTCTTCAAAAAGATTTGTCACCGCGTAATTCATGTGAAGATTTGCACTGATTCTTTTAGAAATATTATATTTCATGCCCGCTATGATGGCGTGGTCATTTTTAGCAATCAAATCAGACTCGTCCCAGCTTTGGTCTTTTAATTTCAAAAAGAGAACATCTATATCTGCGGTTCCTTCAAATTTGGCTCTCTGTAAGCGAGAATATTGGTAACCAGCCAAAAATTGCCATTTTCTATTCGCTTGAAAACTAAAATATAAAGGAATATCTAGATAGACATTGGCGAATTCGCCTTCGATTTCTCCTTCAATATCTACATTTATTGAAATTGGGAAATTGTCTCCTAAAACCTGTTTGGCGATGTCATATTTGCCTTCTAGTGGACCCGTGAAAGAGGCACCTTTTATAGACAATAGCATACCAGAGGAAAAGGATATTTTCTTAGTTAACATTAACTCAGAAATAGCACCCACTGCTAATTTTGCACCTGGAGCACCTGTTGCACCTCCTGATTCTTCGGAACCTGCCGATATACCGTCAGGAATAGGCGCGCCAATATTAAGACCTAAAACGCCGTCAATGTGAAAGCGGTTGGTTTTTTCTTGTGAAAATCCAATAACGGGAAGTAGTAATAATAGGGAGTAAAAAATTGATTTCATAATTACATTTGAAGATTAAAAATAGAAAAAGCCAGACAACCAATGTTGCCTGACTTTTCAGGGGGCTAGTGTTTCGATTTTTGGAACGGGGGATTTCTTATTATTTCTCCAATAAATCCTTCGTATGAGGAGCGTAGTAGTAGTAATTCTCATAGTTTAAAAGCTACCCCTAACCTGAGTTAGGGGCAGACCACACACTATGAGAACACCCAAAAGTGTTTCCGAAAACTGAGGGCTGCTTGACCTTCTCAACTCTTCTCCTCTATTCTGGTTAGCAGCGACTTTAAAAGCTATTTGAATTTAAGTAAATCCAAACAGATTCTAAGAAAGCAATGTGTTTGTTTGTTGAATTGTTCCTTTTACATTGAATTAATTTAAATATTACTTTTACTTAATACACTTGACTTTTCAAAGTATCAAGTTTAAATGAACTCATAGTTTATATTTTTAAAAACTTAGAAGGTGGAAAATTACCTCCCGACCGCAGTCGGGAGGCAGTACCACACACTATGAGAACACCCAATTACTCTTCTGGAATGTTAGTGAGTAAAAACCTGTCCCGCCCAATAAGACGGGACAGTATTAGCACACACTTTGAGAACACCCAATTATTCTTGTAAGGTTATTGTTCTAAAGGTGGAAAAAATCCGCCCCGCTCTAGCGCGGGGCGGCATTTAAGCACACACTTATATGAGAACACCCAATTAATTTTTCAATTTTTTCGCATAACTTCTCAATTCTCAACTGCTTCAACTCTGATTGATGTGCGCGAAAGTCAGCCCAAAGCACGTTTGCTTCAAGTCATTTTCGTTTTATTTTTTCCTAACTTATTTCGTTAAATCTTATGGACTATAAAATGTTTCGGATTTTCATCTCTCTTCTCGCACCGACATTTTTTCTATTAAAGGAAAGTAAAGTGTGTTTTCTATACTTTATGTTTTGTTTCTTATGTGAAGCGAAAATTCGCTATAGTAACTTCGTAAATTCGGTATTAGGACGCAGGGATTTTCAAGAATGCATAAAGAAAATTCTTAATAGAATCTTAATGCTTTTTAATTTAAACTATTTTTAATTTGTAAAAAGCTAAACAACAACATATTAAACTCAAATTCGATACATATTTTTTTCTAAAAAAAAATAATAAAAATGTGTGAACTCTTATTTTCCTTAATTAAACTTGATAATAATAGCAATTATTGTATTGAAAAAGTCGGGAGAGAAACAATTGTATATGGAACAAGGTGCTGGATACCAGCCTTAATTGAGAAAAAGTCAATGTAACAATGTTACAGTATCATCAAATTTCGATGTGTCTATGATTAACAAGATTTCAATTTTACCAACCAAATTTTTACCTTACCTTAGCGCATGGAAAATACACACACTTATTCGTTACTATTTCTTGTTAAAAACATCAACATAATAACCAATAACTAATAACCAGCAATTGATTTCAGAAAAAAGTAAGCAACTCATTATTGACACCGCACAAGTTGAAGACATTGTGGGTGACTTTGTGACGCTCAAACGTAAAGGGGCAAACTTGTCAGGGCTGTGTCCATTTCACAATGAAAAAACGCCATCCTTTAACGTCAATCCTACTCGTAATATATATAAGTGTTTTGGTTGTGGAGAAGGTGGCGACCCTATCAAATTTTTGATGGAGTACGAGCAGTTGAGTTTTCCAGAGGCTTTGCGTTATATCGCTAAGAAATATGGGATTGAAATTGAAGAGACAGAAACCTCGCAGGAAGCCATAGAAGAACGTCAGATAGTTGATAGTTTGCACATCATCACGGAGTACGCTAAGGATTATTATCAGAAGCAGATGTTTGAGACGGATGCAGGTAAGAGTGTCGGTCTGAGTTACTTTAAGTCTAGGGGTTTTAGAGAGGAAACTATCCGAAAATGGGGATTGGGAATAACGCCAGCTAAAAAAGACGGCTTTACCAAACAAGCGACTGATGACGGTTACAATATAGAGTTGCTGCGCAAACTTGGTTTAACAAATAAGTACGATAGTGATTTTTTCCGTGAGCGCGTCATGTTTACAATTCGGAGTCTATCGGGCAAAATCATTGCTTATGCTGGTCGAACGCTTTCTAAGGATAAGAAAGTACCAAAGTACATAAACTCGCCAGAGACAGAGATTTACGTCAAAAACAAAGTTCTTTTTGGGGCGCATTTTGCGAGAAAGAGTATACGTAATGAGGATGAGTGTATTATAGTAGAGGGTTATACAGATGTTATTTCTTTGCACCAATCGGGCATCGAAAATGTAGTTGCCAGTAGTGGTACTTCTTTGACTGTTGGTCAAATCAACCTGATAAAACGCTACACGCCCAACATAAAAATCCTTTATGATGGAGATGCCGCAGGTATTAAGGCGGCTTTGCGGGGATTAGATTTGGTATTAGAACAGGATATGAACGTCAAGGTCGTTCTGCTGCCAGACGGCGAAGACCCTGATAGCTATATGCAAAAGGTCGGACGCGCAGAGTTTAAAAGATATGCCGACGAAGAAGCGAAGGATTTTATTCTCTTCAAAACAGATTTACTTTTAGAAGAAGTTGGGAATGACCCTGTCAAACGGGCAGGTTTGGTGAAAGATATTGTGGGAAGTATTGCGCGTATTCCTGATGCGATAAAGCGGTCATTTTATACTAAAGAATGTGCGACTATCGTAGGTTTGGACGAAACGATATTGGTCACAGAGGTCAATAAAGCGGTCGTCGAACAAGCCAAAATACGTCAAAAAGAAGAAGAAAGAGAAAGGCGGCGTCGTCAGAATCAAAGTCGCCCAAATAGTGGTGGTTCTTATCAACAACGAGGAAATAGTGAGCCTGCGCACTATCCGCCAATGCCTGGAGAGTCTGACATGCCAGGGATGCCACAAGATATTGGTTGGCCAGGCGAGGAAAATTATGGTGATACGGGGCAAGGGATGCCACCTGAGCATGTGGAGGATGTAACGCCTCGACGTACGAGTGGGGATGCTTTTCAGGAGAGAGATATAGCAAGGATATTGGTTTCATCAGGTGATAAAATCTTTGACCCAGAAACAAATACTTCTGTTGCACAGTATATTTTGACGGAAATCCAAGAGGTTTTAGACCATTTCGACGAGCCACTTTACGAAAAAATAGCGCGAAATACTTTGGAGATGTTGGTTAGTAAAAAACCAATAACAGATAAGACTTTTGTGCAGCACGAAGATGAAGAAATTCAAACATTTACGATTAATTGCTTCTCTCCTGTTTATGGCGAATTGAGTCCAGGCTGGGAGGAACGCGGGGTTATTTTGAATACGCAAAAAGCGCCTGAGTTAAATTTTACGCGTGATAGTGTGGAAGGTTTGCAGCGCTTTAAATTGAAAAAGGTCATTCGGATGTGTAGCCAAAATCAAGAACGTATGAAGGAACTCGGGAAAGATGATGTTGAACAACTGATGACTTTGCTGCGGGTGCAGATGAAGTTGAATGAGATGCGGGATGCTTTGGCGGAGAAGACGAATACAGTGGTTTATAAGTAGATTGGTTATTTTGTTCTTGGTTACTAGTTATTGGTTATTGGGGCATTTTTCGATACGGAGTAGATTTATTCGGCTATGAAGGGCTTTCTCTCAAAAGTTATTTTAACAAATTTCACTTTTTTTATACTGTCTCTTTGTATTAGTAACGCGAAAAAAATAGATTCAGAATTTTGACAAGATATTTTGTCCATATTTTGCACTTCAAAAAGCCTTACAATATCAACATTTGTGCGGTTTTCGGAGCCCAAACTATGAACAAAACCTCTTTCCCAAAATTCTGAATCTATTTCTACCGCGTTACTTAGACTTTATTTTTATGAGCCCCCATTTTTGGTTATGATAGTCTCGTTTAGGTGAAAAAATCAGAATGTTCTGTATTTTTCTGTAAAGTATACTAAGTTTTTTTACTGGTTTCAATCTAATTAGAAAAACACAAGTAGAGAGAAAACGTACCAAACATAAGCTATTCAAATTTAACAAAATAACCAATAACAAGTAACACAATAACTAATAAACTAACCCAATCTCCCCTCTCACCTCATCCAAAGTCCGCATCAGATTTTCACTAAAAGAAAATGGTACTAAAGGACTTTCTTTCTTCCCTGCTTGGATACACTCCATGACGTGTTCTGTTTCAAACTTATACCCTTTCGCACCTTTAAAATCAAAATCATAAGTCCGAGTTTCTCCATCGTTTAATTGAGTAGAAAAGCTATTTGACTCGTGCCAGCGAGATGCTATTTTTATAGTACCTTTTGTACCGTGGATAAAGGCAACTGTTTCTGTTTCGTTGCGTACTGTCGCATGGAGTATGGCAAATTTACCATTTGGATAAGATAAATTCACCGCAGTTTCTTCATCTACTCCTGTCGTGCCGAGATGCGCTGTTGCTTGCATTTTTTCGTGTTGTCCTAATAATAATTGAGCTAACAAAATAGGATAAATGCCTATGTCTAAAAGAACTCCTCCTCCCATTTCACGATTATAGAGACGACTATCAGGATTGACAGGGCTATGGAAGCCGAAATCAGCTTTAACTGTTAATACTTCTCCTATTTCGCCTGCGTCAATTAATGCTATTACTTTTTTAAATGAAGGCAAGAAGCGCGTCCAGATAGCTTCCATTAAGAAAGTATTGTTCTTTTTGGCGGCTTGTATCATTCTAGCGACCTCTTCGCTGTTCATCGCTAGAGGTTTTTCACAGAGTACAGGGATTTTCGCGTTTAGACACATGATTGTTGGGGCACAGTGTTGTGGATGGCGAGTGGCAATATAGACGGCGTCTACACCTGCCTTTAGCATGGCTTCGTAGGAGTCTAGCGCGTGTTTTGCTCCATATTTGTCGGCAAAAGTATTTGCTCTCGTCTGAGAACGAGAGGCAACGGCGTATAGCTCGGCATGAGGAATTAGGGCTAAATCCTTGGCAAAGTGTCCTGCTATGCTTCCTGCGCCGATGATGCCCCAGCGAAATTTTGTTTGTGTCATTTTGCTTTTTTTGGTTTAGATTGCGTGATTTTAGACGCCATGGTGTGTCGTCTTTACGGCAGGTCAAAAATACAAACAATTCAAACGGAACAAACATTTATGTGAAAATATCTACATTTGTGCTGTATTACCAAATCGAATATCAATTTTGGTGTCCTTTTTGACTATACAGACTGAATATCATATTCCAAATTCACATTACATAAACGATTACAATCTCATGAAAAGATTATTCTTTTTCGCACTTATTTTAGGCAGTTTTACTGCTTGTCAGAATGATAAGCCTGCTGCTGCGACTGCAACTAACACGGAAACTCCTGCTCCAACGGAACAAAAAACAGAGCCAGCAAAGAACGAAGCGAATGCAGCTGAAAACTTTGCACCTACGAATGTGAAACAAACTGTTGCTCCTGGTTCTCCAGTTATCGGCGCAGCAGGTGACCCAATTTCTCCACAGACTACTCGTGTAATTGCTGCATTGGGTACTGATTATTGGGAAATTGAAGCTTACTTACGCATGTCTTTGGAAAAAGAAGAGCGTGATGTTTTGAACAAAGAAAATACTGGTCGTTGGTTCAAATTTTCACCAGACGGAAATTTTGTAACAGGAAAATATCAAGAAGAGACAGGAAAAGGTAAGTGGTATTATAACCCTAAGGTACCTTCTTTGTACTTTGACCACCACGAACGTCGTGATGAGGAATTCACTGTAAAAATGAGCAGCGAAGAAACCGTTATGATTTGGGTAGGAACGGAGACTTTTGGCGAGAATGGTATTCAAGCTAAGATTGGAAATTCTTCTGATAAGCCGACGGCTAGGTAATTACTGATTATTAGTTATTGGTTATTTCTTACTCCGTTAATTAAATAGAGTAAGAAATAATCAATAACTAGTAACCATCTCCATTACTTCTTCTTAAACTTCACTTCTGTACTCATATCCGCTTTCCCTTCCATCATTTCTAAAAGGTCGCCTTTGATTGTGACTGTTTTGCCATCAACTTTAGCATTAGGATTTGTAGCACTTTTTACTTTTCCAGGAAAATGGTAAATCGTTGTATACTCTGCACCAGTCATAAACATTTTCAGCATCGCCATATTTTCATCTTCCTCTAGATTTTCAGCTGGAGCAGGTGCTTTATAACGTTTCAAAAGTTTTTTACTGATGTCAAAAAGACGGTAATCTTTACCTGCAGAAGGGAGCATTCCGCCCATTCCGCCGCCGCCCATAGCGCCAAGAGGATTGTCTTCATCATCCGTTGAAGCCATGAGTTTGTCCATATTTTTGAGAAAATAATCAATGTCGTCTGCGTTATCAAAATCTAATTGAAACGTGACTTTCATAATCTCCTCTGACTCACTCGCTACCATTTTCATAGCAACTTTGTCGTAAAAATCTGGTCTAGACAATTCACCTCGCATCTCTGCGGGCATGTCTTTAAATAGTATCATAGTATCCATTTCCATTGGAGGTCCGTCCTCTTCTTCTGGCATTTCGGCGCCTTCTTCTTGTGCAAAGCCTTTGAGCATTTCACGAGTAGATTCTTCCATAAGTGCGCTCATGTCAATAGTCATGGCATATTTACCCGAACCGTCTTTGTTCAAAAACATTTCTTCCAAAATGTTAATGCAGCTCGTAAAAGTCATCGACGCCGCGATGAATAGGGTGAAAAGTATTTTCTTCATTGAAAAAGTTTTAAGAGTTGTAAAGTTTTAAGGTTGTAGAGTTGTAATAACTCTACAACCTTTTCAACTCTATTTCTTCTTTTTAAGGATATTTCGAGAGATAACTAACTTCTGGATTTCAGAAGTTCCTTCTCCGATTGTACATAATTTAGAATCCCGGTAGAATTTCTCTACTGGAAAGTCTTTAATATAACCATATC
>CALDUB010000195.1 GCA_937923465.1 uncultured Saprospiraceae bacterium | reverse complement strand
CTTTATTCTATTGTTATCTACGGAAAATAGTGCTTTTGGTTGTTTGTGATGTCTTATATTTTGGTAAATCAGGCATTGCAGAATTTGTAAAAGAGGGAGATTAGTCTGGAGAATGAGAAAAAAATTAAGTCGAGTTTTATTCTGTCTCTTCGACATAACCTTCGATATAAAGCTTTTCTCCTTTTTTCTGGTCATAAAAAAATACTAAGATGCGTTTTCTAAATCCTTGTAATTTATGAGCATCGTATTCAACTTTGATTTCACTTGTTGCGCCAGGAAGGATAGGTTCGTAAGACCAATCAGGGACAGTACAGCCGCAGGTCGTACGTACGTTTTCAATAGTTATTGGTTCGTCTGTGATATTTTTAAAAACGAAAGAATGTTCGACAGGTACGTCTTGAATTAAATCTCCAAACTCATGCGTCTGAGGCGTCTCCCATTCTATGACGCGTGCGGATTGAGCACTCATATTTGAAGAGAGAATGGTCGAGAGGATAAATAAAGTGAAGATAAATTTCATGACGATTGTGTTTTAGGGACTTAGAATAAGTAATTCAATATCGGAGTAAAAATCCTGACTTACAATAATAACGACGAAAGATTGCTTACATTTCACCAAAGATTAGTAAACTATAACGATTTTTTAAGAAATTGCACCGTAATTCGGATTTCAGTCCGAACCCGTAACTCCGCTTTCCAAGCTTAGTAGACCCGCATTTTAGCTTTCTAAGTTTAAATGCATAAATATAAAAATGATTAAAAGTCCTCTCCGTTATCCAGGCGGAAAAAGTCGTGCCTTAAAGCAAATAATACCGCATATTCCCGCCTTTGAGGAATACCGCGAACCTTTCTTAGGTGGAGGTTCTATTTTTGTGCGTCTGCGACAGATGTATCCTGAAGCTACATTTAAAGTGAATGATTTATATACAGAATTGTACTGCTTTTGGTCTAAAATACAAGAAGAACCTGATGCCGTCATCGCATTAGTACGACAGTGGAAAGATGAATATCAAGAAGGAAAACTCTTACATAAGTATCTGATTAAAAATTTAAAAGAATTTACTTCCCTACAAAAAGCGGCTGCGTTTTTTATTTTGAATCGATTGACATTCTCAGGGACGAGTGAAAGCGGTGGTTTCTCAAAACAAGCATTTGAAAAGCGTTTTACGGAGTCAAGCATTCTGCGAGCAGAGAATCTATCGACTATCCTGACAGAGAATGTAGAGATTACCAATCAGGATTTCGCAGAAATAGTTAATGCACCAGGGGAGGAGGTATTTCTTTTTTTAGACCCACCGTATTATTCCGCAACAAAAGCAGGATTGTACGGTAAAAATGGGAATATGCATAGGGGATTTGACCATGAAAGATTTGCTGAAACCATGAAGAATTGTCCGCATAAATGGCTGATTACCTATGACAATAGCGCATATATTCGAGAGCTTTTTGATTTTGCGCATATTTATACTTGGGAATTAACCTATGGAATGCGAAATGTGGGAGACGTCGGTAAGCAAAAGGCGAAAGAGATATTTGTTTCCAATTACAAGCTAAAAGGGAAAAGAAAAAAGAAAGGTTTAACGCAAAAAACGTTAAACCTCTCGTAGAAAAAGACCATTCATTCTTGTGCGGTTTTTTGCCGCTTGTGTTTTTTAGCTTTATGGATTATGGTGTTCTTGTGAGGTATCAATTCATTTGACAATACAAAGATGCAGCAAGATTTTACTGGTTTTGAATTGAATTTCGATACAAATGAAATTATTTTTATCGAATATCGATAAAATATTAAAGAGCAGAGACAAAAAAAATGCTTAACAAAATCAATTGTTAAGCACTTTTTCTTAATTCATAAGTTAGAGCGGTCGTAATTCGTACATCGTACATCACGTCTCCCAACGTCGAAACTTCGCGCTATCTTCAAACACCCGTAAGAGTATCAAACGATCTTCTGGAGTCAGTACTTTTCCACGTCTTTCCATGACGCGTTCAGCCGTTTCAAAAGCTTTAGCAGTCCTGTAAGTAGTCATACCTGCTGCGCCACCCCAAGCAAAGGAAGGAATAAAATTACGTGGGAAACCACCGCCATAAACATTGGCAGAGACACCGACAACCGTACCGGTATTGAACATGGTATTGATACCGCATTTAGTGTGGTCGCCTAAGACTAATCCACAGAATTGCTTGCCTGTTAGTTCAAAGCGTTCTGTAGCATAGTTCCACAGTTTAACCTCTGCGTAGTTATTTTTCAAGTTGGAGTTGTTCGTATCTGCTCCAATATTACACCATTCACCTAAGACAGAATTTCCTAAGAAACCTTCATGCCCTTTACTAGAGTAGGCCAGTAATACTGAATTATTGACTTCTCCACCTACTTTACACCAAGGACCAATGGTTGTTGCTCCATAGATTTTAGCGCCCATTTTCAAAGTAGAATTTTCGCACATAGCTAATCCTCCACGAATCAAGCAGCCCTCCATTATTTGTGCATTCTTTCCTATGTAAATAGGACCAGTAGCGGCATTTAAAACAGAGCATTCAACGCTTGCACCTTCTTCTAAAAAAATATTTTCAGGAGCGACAACGCGATTTGTCTCTGAGATTGGCTGAGACTTTCTTCCCTTTGTCAATAACTTAAAATCATCTCTTATCGCTGCATCATTCAGCGAAAAGATGTCGTGTAAATCATTAATTTTTAAAAATGGAATATCTTGAAGGTCAAAACCTTCCATTTCTTCTGCCTCATCCTTGTCCATGAGGTACTCAAACTGCGTCTTGTCTAATTTAGCCGCAATCAATTCCTCATTATGGAGCAGTGCTTGATTAACTCGCAAATCTTTGACGATTGCCACCAATTCATCCGAGGGTAATACAGAACCATTGATAATGTAATTGAGTTCTGCTATTTTTATATCGTACTTATCTGATAGATAGTCCTGTGTGATATAAGAGGCTTCACCGTCCAAATGACGTTCCCATTTTTCGCGGATGGTTAGAATACCAACACGCAATTCGCAGACAGGTCGTGTGTATGTCAATGGAAGAAGACGCTCGCGGGCGTCGTTATCGAAGAGAATGATGTTATTTGTCTGCATAAAATAGAGATGTTAGACTTTAGACAATAAACGAGATAAATCCTTGTATAATATCTAAAACACTTTAGAGGGCGTGAAGTTAAGGTGTAGGAAAGGAAAAATGTTATTTTTAAAAGGAAAAATTATCTTTTCAAGTTTAAAACTCGAGATTAAAGGCAACGAAAAAAAGTCTTAACTCCTGTTATCGGAATTAAGACTTCTTTTTGAAAGAAAAATAGATTTATTCTACTCTTCAGTCGTTGTTTCTTCGTCCATTTCTTTCTTAGCGAAACGAGTCTTAGAAAATTTCTTGTTAAATTTATCAATACGACCTGCCGTATCAACGAATTTCATCTTACCAGTAAAGAACGGGTGTGATGCAGAAGAGATTTCTAATTTGATTAGAGGGTACTCTTTGCCGTCTTCCCAAGTGATAGTGTCGCGAGTCTCTGTACAAGAACGACCCATGAAAGATTCGTCAGCAGACAAATCTTTGAAAATTACGGTACGATATTCTTCAGGATGAATTCCTTGTTTCATGCTTTAAGCTTTATAAGTTATCTATGACACGACAAGAGGTAACTCTACGGTTACATTGCTATTACTGCCATGCTTATTTTATATTATTTCTTACCACTCATGCTGTCAGAGACAGTCAAACGTAAACGTCCTTTTGCGCGACGACGTGCTAAAAGTTTACGACCGTTTTTCGTTTTCATACGAGAGCGAAACCCGTGCTTGTTGGCACGTTTTCTTCTGGAAGGCTGAAATGTTCTTTTACTCATTGTAAATTATCTTTTGTGCACGATGATGAGTCTTAGACTCGCCGTGCTTTTATTCGGGCGGCAAAGGTAATATTATTTTCCGAAGAGAACAAACTATGAATAGTTATTTTGTTATTTTGTTAGAGTTATTTCGATTGCACGCACTTTATTGATGTTTTTTGCAGCTTTACAGAGTGAAAAATTAAAAAATAGAATTAAATTTCACTAACTAAAGCTAGTTTCATTTCTATTTTTAAACATATTTAACTCATAATCTACTTATTCTTCTTCGTCCCTTGTACTTGGCTCTTCCTGATACTCATGTATCCAAAAGTTATTTATTCCTTCACCTTGTGTCATCCCTAATTTATGGAGATTTAGCAATTCTAATAAAGCTAAAAAAGTAACGATTGCATGAATGCGATTTTCACAGTTTCCAAAAATTCCCGAAAATTTGGCTTTTTTGCCGTCGCGAATCTTAGTAAAAATGAAATTTTGCTGCCCCTGAATAGAATACTCGTACTGCATAATGCGGTGTACAGTTACCTTTTTCGAGCGGTCTTCAAAATTAGCGAGTACGCGTTCGTACGCCCGCAATAATTTAAACAAAGTCACACTTTCTAACTCTACGTCAACAAGTGCTTTCGTTGCTATTTGCTTTAGTTCTTTGCTAATATTTCCTCGACTCTCTCGATGAGCACGCACATTCTCCAAATCTGCTAATTCCTCCAAAACGCTTTTGTAACGTTTGTACTCCATGAGGCGCGCCACCAATTCTTCTCGAGGGTCTATTTCGTTGCCTTCTTCATCGACAGGCTTACGTGGTATTAATAATTTAGCTTTGATGCGACATAAAGTCGCCGCCACTAAAATAAATTCACTTGCCAAGTCAATATTCATTCTTTCCATTTCTCGGATATACTCCAAAAAATTGTCAGTAATAGTAGCTATTGGAATGTCATGAATATCCAGTTCATCCCGCTCAATAAAAAAGAGGAGCAAATCGAAGGGTCCTTCAAATTGCGGCAATCTTATCGTATATGAATTTTGAACTTCTGCTGACACTAGAAAAGGTTGTAAAGTTGTAAGAGTAGTAAAGTTGTAGACCTTACTTTTTTCTTTGTGATTGCAAAGGTAAGTATAATGGTTCAACTTATGGAATCCTTTTACTTCGTAAAAGTTTTTTCTCATTGATATTTAAAATAGCGTTCTTTGTGGCAAAATAGATACGATAGGAACTGAGAAGGTGTCGGACACTTAAACTAAATCGAAGAAAGGAAGGTAGAGGGTTATTAGAAAATCTAGCTAAGATTAGTGTCTGACACCTGTATAATGATTTACTAAAGAACAGGTGTCAGACACTACTTTTTAGTTGAATTCATGAAAAAACTACCTTTCTATTCTTTACGGACTCATAAGTGTCAGACACCTTTATCATCATTTCGATTAAGAAAAAATAACAATAGTGAAAGGAAAACTATATTTACTACCCTGTCCACTTGGCGATGATGCGCTACAGACAATACCACCTTACGTTGTCGAAATAATCCACCGATTAGATTACTTCATTTGCGAAAAAGCAAAAACTGCGCGACACTTTATCAAAGCAACAGGACTGCCAAGACCTCTACAAGAATTGACTTATTATGAATTGAATAAGCGAACAGAACAGTCTGAATGGCGGACATTTTTAGATGCGGCGGAAAAAGGACATGATATTGGTTTATTGTCAGAGGCAGGCTGCCCTGGTGTAGCAGACCCTGGTGCGGTGATTGTTGCAGCAGCACATGAGCGAGATATTGAAGTGGTGCCTCTAGTTGGACCTTCTTCTATTTTACTAGCAGTAATGGCGAGTGGTATGAGCGGACAAAACTTTGCATTTGTTGGATACTTGGGCGCAAAGAAGCCAGACTTAGCGAAGGATTTAAAGCGTTTGGAACAGAATGCGCGTAAGATGCAGCAGACACAGCTTTTCATCGAGACGCCTTACCGTAATACGGCACTGATAGAAACCGCACTACAAACTTTGTCTCCAAATACGAAATTTGGAATTGCAGCAGATTTGACTTTGCCGACGGAATGGGTGAAAGTGAAGAGAGTGGGGGACTGGAAGAAGACGAAAATGCCTGATTTGCATAAGCGTCCTGCGATATTTTTGATAGGATAGTATCACAGTCGTTTCACGGGGTGTAAAGTAGCTCACGGGTTTTCCTGTGCATAATTCACGCCGTGGAACGGACGTGATACTTGAAACGGGTGATAGAACAAAAGGGAATTGCGACCGAAGTCACAATTCCCTTTTTATATCTAAGAAAATCTGTAAGGATTATTCTTAGTTTACGAATGCAGTCAATTCTTTACCTGGCTTGAACTTTACATTGTTCTTCGCTTTGATAGTAATTGCCTCACCTGTACGTGGGTTACGTCCTTGACGTTCCTCACGGTGTGCCAAGCTGAAAGTACCAAAACCTACGAATGCAGCTTTGTCATTTGCTTTAACAGCATCTTGAATTGAATCAAATACTGAATTTACAGCTGCTGTAGCTTGTGCTTTAGTGATACCTGCACCTTCTGCTACTTTGTTTACTAAATCTCCTTTGTTCATTCTGAGAAATTTTTAGCGAAGTTCTTTTCAAATGGTTTCTGAAAATTCTATTCTTTTTTCGAAAACAGTCGAGAATCAGAGAGTGAAGTTTTCCCCTTTATCTCATTTAAAAAGCGCTTCATGTGAAATAATACGCCGCAAAAGTATAAGCGAATTCTGTATTTCCAAAATTTTGACACAATTTTTTTTAAAAAAAATACCATTTTATGCGGCTCTCAGGACAAGAGCGGAAATTCGTATAAACATTTAGCTTACAAATTGTTTAAAAAAGAATATTAATTCACATCACGTAAGTCACCGCTTCCTGTAATGTCTGAAATAATTTCATCAGGATTTCCTTTAAAAAGAACATCGCCACTTCCTGTGATTTTTACGCTAAGAAACTCATTGACAAATACTTCGGTGTCGCCACTGCCATTTATTTCGACAAATCCTCGATTGCTATCGAGACCAAAAGAGTTAATATCACCACTTCCCGAAATTGTATAATCAAATTCGTCACAAAGACCGATTAAGTCCATATTACCACTTCCTGTTATTTTGGCGTTTATGGTCTCATAATCCAAATCTAAGTCTATATTTCCACTCCCCGTTACACGTAAAGTTAGATTTTCGGAGGAAAAAAGATTTTCTCCTTTTATATTTCCACTACCACTAATTTTCAAAAAAGTGACTTCTGGCATTGTAACGAATAGCTTTAATTCGAAATCTCTATTACATCCATCGAGGTCAACTTCTAAGACATCGCCGTCTATTTTTAGGTCTAAATTGTCTAAGATATTTGACTGACTTTCGGCAACTACTGAGAATTCTTCGCCTTGTGTGATGATTATATCAGCAGAACATTTAAGTTGTAAACCTTTAAAATCTATGAATTGGAAGGTTTCCTCTATCGTCGAGCCGCTGCCAGAGGTACATCCAAAAGAACCATCATCGTCGATACATCCTACAAAACTGACTGTAGCTAAGAGCGCTATTATTAAAATAATATTTTTCATAATTGTTTTTTGTTTTCATTAGGCTGTTTGAGAATGCCTATTTTATAGTTAGGTGATTTTTGGACAAGTTGATTACGTTCAATAGTTGATTCTTTTGACTGTGCAAAAACAATCAAAAGAATCAATCAACTAATCCTTCAACTTACGCGCCTTATCTCGGTCTTGCCAATTGCGGTCACGACCAAACCAGCCGATGCGAACATTCAAACCCGCAGTCCAGCCATTAAAGTCTTTACTGTCGACAGAAGGACTGTCTACGTCATTTACCCAGCGATAACCGCCTGTACCTGCAATGCGTAACCAACGGAATACATTAATTTCGACACCTAACTCAGGCGTAATTACATTGACACCGTCAATCGTGCTGGTATTAACGGTCTCTTCATCAATTTTAACAGCTCCCCAGCCTAGACGTAAGTTACTATAAGGGTGAATAGCTTTGTGTTGTAATGGTACGTAGCCAATCCACAGTCCCCCATGCGCAAGACTAATCTCTTCGATTTCGCCATTATTGACAAAATCATCAAAATCTGTGTTGCCTAGACCATATCCGCCAATAAAAAGGTCCCCAGTGATTACTCCAAAACCGCCACCAAAAGAAGGGCGTGTATCTCCTCCAAATTGACCGTATTCTGTCAACCAAGGTGTGAAAAAGAAGCCACCGCGCTGCTTGCCTTTAAAAATTGTAGCATCACGTTGTGCCAAAAGACTACTTGCTGTCAAGCAAAGAATGCTAAATAAGATGATTGATTTTTTCATTTTTGTAAGTATTTAGTGACGTCGTTTTTTCGTCGGTGATAGTTTTCTTAGACTTTAAATTACAGTGTATTAAAGTCTAATATTCTTGATATCCAGACATAGAATGCCTAGAAACAGTAATGACTGTTTTAATTTTTTATTCAATGATTTTCATGAAAATTTTTCTTTTTAAAACTTAAAATCTTACCCCCATTGTCCAGCTCGACCACATTTTTAAGTCATAAATTTTTCCGCTATCCGTAAGAATATCTCCTGTTGCAAAGATGCCGTCTTTAGCTAAGTCTGTTCCTATTGTCCCCGTTTCGGGGTTAATTCTAGTCGACGCAGAAGTATTAAGAATACCTCCTGCAAAGACTGAAAATTTCTTAGAAAGCCTAATGTCTATTGTCATTTTTAGTTGAGCTAACCAGTTTTCGTCATTTGACCAACGTGCTTTCTCATTAACATGCGAGGCAACGGTTTCAAAATTCCAGCGCAATCTTTTTCCTGTCTTAAAGGACGTTCCAAATCCATAACCCAGACTCCAACTTACATTCTCTTCACTCCAATTTGCGGGCACGCCTAAAAATTTTGTCTCTTCAGAATGTAAGCTCGTTTGAATGATGTTATAAAAAGCTGTCGTTCCAAATTTATAATTGGCATTCCACTGAAAAACTCTGCCACGAGATAGCTCCAAACGGTTGTAGCCTTTACGGATAAAATTCAATAAGCCAAATGAAACCAAGGTAGCTGTGTCGGACGCATTTATCAAACCAACTTGAATACCTCCAACTCTGTCAGCAATATTTATGGCGCCGATTTGTGCAATTTGCACCTCTTTTGCTTTATTAAATAAACCTGCAATTTGGACCTGTGTTCTACCTTCGCCTGCTTTATTACTCAAACCTGCAATCTGCCAACCGAAGCTTTTTCCTTTAGTGCGATTTGTCAAACCTGCGATTTGCAAACCGACATAATTTTCTTTGACATTATTCCAAAGAAAGCTAATCTGTACTCCATTACCTTGTTGTGCACTATTACGCAAGCCGCTAATCTGTAGACCAGATACGTACGCTTTGCTATTATTAACTAGACCTGCGACCTGAGTTCCTACGACATTTCCTTTTACCACATTAACCAAGCCCGCAAATTGAGCGCCTTGTACATCACCTTCAACTGTATTTCCCAATAGACCGATTTCTCCGCCATTCACGCCGCCATTCAATCCCCAGGTCATATTAAATGAAAAACGATTGGTCATTTGTTTTGTATCGCCAAAGTTTGAGCTAACTCCAGGCGCAACAGAAATCTGTGCTGCCCGTTGCTTTCCTTTATATTCTTCAAAGTCATCTAAAAATGACAAGTTAATCTTTGGAACGATAAAACTATTACCGCCTGACCTTCTAATTTGCTGCGTTTTTTCCTGCATCAATAATTTCAAAGAAGGCACGATTGTCACACTATCTAAAATAGGCGCTCCTGCCGAAAAGCTAAGCGTATCACCAGCTGCCGTATAGATTTCAGTATTTTCATTTTCAATCGGTGTCCGCATTACCCAAGGCTCGTCTGCCTCTGGAAGTTCCATGTGCGTATAAGAGCGCAATTTTTTCAAGCGGTCAGGTTTGAAAGCTATACGTTCGCCAATAACCACATATTTTACAGGCAGGTTAGCTAGTAAGTTTTCCAATCCTTCCGAAAGCGGTACTTCTTCTACACTCACCGTCACCGTCTCATGAACAGGGATTTTGTCAGGACTATACACAAATTGAATATCATAATTATTTCCAATCTCCGTAATCGCATCCCCTAATTCCCAACCACCAAAGCTAAACGAAACCTTTGTTTCGAGTACTTGACCGATAGAGCTTGTTGCGTACAACAAGCAAAAAAAGGTTATTATGTTGGTGATATTACTCAAGTTCTGTTGGTTATTTCGTTGTTTGTTAATGGTTACTTAATAACCATTAACTTACTCACATCCCTCTCCGTCTATAATATATTTCGTTCCGTCTTGACTTACTTGCCAGTCCATAGTTATTTGCAAGAGTTCTAAAATTTCAGATAATTTTGCCTTTTTAAAAGTTCCACCTGCGAATCTACAATTAGCTAGAGCAGGATTTTTGACTTCAATGTCGACACCATAATAACGCTCTAAGTCTTTTTCGACTTGTGAAAATGGCGTAGAGATAAATGCTAATTTCTTTGTTTGCCAAGCCAATGCATTTACTCCCAAAGCAGGACTTTCCATCACTCTTTTCTCCTCTTTCTTATAATTAGCAGCTTCTCCCGCTATTAAAATCTTTGTGTCTTGCTTGTTTTCATCCGAAAATGCAACTTTTCCAGTTTTTACGGTCAACTCAACTTGTGTTTCCTCCGGATAAGCACGTATGTTAAAGGACGTACCTAGTACACGGGTAGTTGCACCACCAGAGGTGATTTCGAAAGGACTATCTTCCATGCGCGCCACTTCAAAAAATGCTTCTCCATTAAGAGTTACATCTCTTTTTTTGAAATCAGCGGCATAGTGGATAGAACTGTTTTCATTTAGCCAAATCTTACTACCGTCAGGTAATTTTATTTCTTTATTTTCGTCTTCGTAGGTATGAACAGCCATGAAGTCGGCTGCTGTATTATTCATGGAATTATTCCATAACCAATAAGCGCCAATGATGAAAACAGACATGGCAGCAATTTGTAAAACTCTGCGCCATGGTCGCATTTGTACGACTTTTCCTGTTTTCTGAGTATCTAGTTTCGACTCAATAGCTTGCCATGCCGCCTTTTTGTCAGTAACAAAAGGACGGTCTGTGTACTTATCGGACATTTGCCAGAGTTCTTCGGCGTCTTTAGCAAATTTGTCATTATCGACTTGCTCTTTGCGCCAATTCTCTAATTGCCGCAGTTCATCTGCGGTCGCATTACCCGAAAGTTTTTTAGCTAAAAGTTCTGAATATGTATTGTGTTTTTGCACGCTTTAATATTGTCTTGTTGCTTGTATGATGCTTGGTTTTGGAGATACCCCTATTATGAATTGAAAAAACTTATCTTTTTTCAATTCATAGCCTAAAATAACGAATTTTTAACGAGATTATATATTTTCTGTTTTGGGAAATGGGAGAAGTTATTTCTTTGGTATAATTATTTTGAACTTAAGTAAATTATAGAGAAAGTATAATTTCTATTATACAAGCCATTAATTTTTGGTTGAAAAATAGTCTTGTCACTTTATATTATTGAGTTTTTGTAAAGTATTGTTATTTAGTCTATTATGAAATGAATTAAAGAAGAACTAATTTTTTTTGAGAAAAATCAGCAAAAAAGGCATTTAAAATACAACAAAAATAAAATTTAACACATAGCATATCCGAAGACAAAGAAAAAAACTTATATTGTGCCTCGATTATGAGTTACACTTCAAAAATTACTACCCAGTAAAGATTTTACCGAACAAATAAAAACTATTAAACACAAGAATAAACATACTTTAATAAAGCAAAAACTACTTACAAAAACTGTTTTACTATTTAGTTAACTACACAACATACCTAACTCTTTTTTCAGACGTAATAGATAAAAGACCCTCCTGATTTTCAAGTCATATGATTTGAAATAATCACTGTTGAATGGTCTTTTGAGAAAAATCAGTTTCGGAATGAACAATACTAAATTTTCGGTAAAAACTAGCAGGTCAAGAAGTAGCGGCAGCATGAAAAGCGGATTCAAGTATATAATGGAAGCAACTCTTATTAGAAGTTTAAAATATATCGGAGTCATCCTATTGACTCTGACAGTTGGGCAGGTATACGGGCAAAAAATGCCTGCTGTCCATGTCTCGCAAAAAAATACGCTTATAGGCGGAGCCATAAGTGAACCTACCGAAGGGACGATACAGGTGCATGTCGTCGAAAATTACATTACACGTCAGGAAAAAATCTACCAAATTCCATTGAGTGAAGTTGGCGAGTTTCGTTTTGAATTTCCATTGGAAAAAACGACCGTCATGCGTATTAGTCATAGCGGACAAGATTTGGATGTTTATTTAGAACCAGGCGATGCAATAAAAATATCATCTGAAGGAGAGAGTTTACGTGAAACGGTTGCCTTTGAAGGAAAAGCAGCCTTGCACAATGAGTATCTGAATGAGAGTGACTTGGCATTTGAAAATTATTCTGAGAATGTCATTAGTGAGGCTATTATTCAACGGAATTCTTTGAATTTTCGTAGATATATGGATAAAGTACGCTCGAAGAAAAAACGTTTTTTAGAAGATTTTTTAGCGCAGAAAAAAGGGCAGTTTTCTAAAGAGTTTTCTGCTTATGCCAGTACTTCGATTGATTATTGGTGGGCATATCACTTAATGCGTTATCGAACAGAACATCCTGCTGGTAATAATTTGTCTATTCCGATGACCTTGCCGACGGAGTATTATGACTTTTTGAGAGTGATAGAATTGAGTAATGACGCGGCGCTTATCAATCAGGATTACCTTTATTTCTTAGATTTGTTTTTAGACTTTGCAAAGGAAAATCCGAGAGAATGGCAGGAAATAAGCAGAGGAACGGATAAATTGGTGGTAAAGAATACTTCAATTATTTTATTGAATGAGCATAAGATAATTCCAGTTACTTTAAATATTGATAAAGGTAAAACACTACACATTGTAGATAAACGTCTTTTGGACTCTGAAAAAATTGACGTAGAAAATTTTTACAAAGTAGAAGCTTATGGTGGAATGACAGGATGGATATCTGGTTTAGATATTAGCTACAGTAATCAGTCTCCAACGCAAGAGGAGGACGATAAATTTACGCAGACGAGAGAGGTCGAGAGTAGCTACATGGAGCCTTATATTTTAGGAAGGTTTCATCGTTCTGAAATACGTGAATTACCACATGAAGATAAAGTGCTAGGTCATTTGCAAGAAGGTGAAGAGGCTGAATTTCTTTTAAATCAAACGACAGAAAAATTTAGATATAGACATTTTGGGACCTTGTATTCTGATTATTGGTATCAGATTCGGACTAAAAGTGGTGTTACTGGTTGGGTTTTTAGAGGTGGTGTAGAGATGCGAGAACGTAAGGTCACTACGCGCGAAACAAAGAAGATTAAACTGCGCATGAGTAATGTGGCAGCGAAGGCAAATCTAAATGGGCAAACACTTTTTTATGCACTTGCCAAAGACTTATATCAACGTGCTAATGTCGAGGAACAAGGGCAACTGAAGACAGATGTTTTTAATTTTTTGCGTTTAAATCCCATTGATGATTATGACCTTACAGTGCAGCGCGCTTATGAGAATGCGCTGCGTCGTCGGGCAGGTATGAAGACGACAGACTTTGCACAAAGAGAAATAATTAAGATTTCGCCGCCGCCTTCTGATGCGCCGATAGTTGCTAATAAAAAGCGTCCTACACGAACAACTGCGCGCAAGTCAGTAGCAGATTTTTCGACGAGAGATTTGCCAGAGATTGATAATTTACCGCAAAATGTGGAAGAAACGGTTGTTTCTATAAAAGGAAAAATTTATAACTCAAATGGTCGCAAAGTAAAGTTAACGCTTTTCCTTGACCCCATTTTATATAAAGAAGATAAACGAGAAATCAAACCAGAAGCTGACGGTACATTTGCGACTGACTTT
The DNA here is from genome assembly GCA_937923465.1 of uncultured Saprospiraceae bacterium. Taxonomy (GTDB): domain Bacteria; phylum Bacteroidota; class Bacteroidia; order Chitinophagales; family Saprospiraceae; genus JAHDCG01. Next base: position 33,898 of record CALDUB010000195.1, on the reverse strand, counting down.
AGCTTAACGCATGGCGTTAGTGGCGAGATTTCCTACGGCAATAAGTTCATTGAAATATTCATTGAACCAGGAGATGATTTGAATATTTCTTTTGATGCTGCGAATATCACGGAGACGATTACTTTTGCAGGTAAGGGAGAAAACAATAATACTTATTTGAAAGAAATGGCGCTTGGCTTTGCTTCGCAAGATGAAGAATTGCGAGCAAAATTACAATATGCCAATGCTAAAGAATTTAGCGCATATTTAGAGCGAGAAGTAAAAATCCGTCAACAATTTTCTGATAAGTATTGTAAGAAAATTAAGTTGAGTGAGACTTTTTTACCAGTAGCAAAAACAAATATTACTTACTGGCGCGCTTCTAATTTATTGAATTATCCTTACGAGCATCCACTTTATAATGATGAGCCTGCACCAATGTCTGTTACGGCGGATTATTATGATTTTTTAAAGGATTTGAATATAAATGAGAAAAGCGGATTGCCTGCGAAAAACTACATTTATTTCTTACAGCAATATATAGACTATCTTGTGTTACTACCCGAAAATAAAGGTATGACGCAAATGGAAATTGCAAAGAAGTATTTGAAAGGTGAAGCTTATTATTTCACTGCTGCACAGTTATTAAATTCTGCTTGTGGTCGTGGAAATCTGGCAGAAGCAGGTGCCGCTATCCAAACGTTCATTGCAGAATGCCCATATGATTTGTATAGCAATGTATTGCGATTCGCTTATAATGAGGCGAAAGGATTGGTGATTGGGACAAAGGCGCCTGATTTTGAATTGACGGATATTAATGGAGAAGTAGTGCGGTTGAGTGATTTTGAAGGAAAGGTAGTTTATATGGATTTTTGGGCAACTTGGTGTGCGCCTTGTCGCCGTTATTTGCCACATAGCCAGAGCTTACCAAATAATTTTCCGAAAGACGAAGTTGTCTTTTTGTACATTTCACTGGATGATAATAAGGACGATTGGGAAAGTTATGTGAAATCTCATGGTTTACATGGGACTCATGTTTGTGCGAAAGCAGGACATGGATATCACTCTAAAATCGCTGAATTGTACAAAGTGAAGAGTTTACCAGCTTACTTTTTGATAGACCAAAAAGGTCGAATAGCAGAAAGTCCAGCAGCAAATCCAGCAAGTTCTAAAATAACTGAGCAGATTCGTGCGTTATTGACGCGATGAGAATAAATTGAAACAAACATGCTTTTTAATTTGCTATGAGTTGGGAGAATATTTAGCTCTCTCATACACGTTTTCGTTCACTCTGAATGGGAACTTTTAGAAAAGCACTAAACATACGAGGTCGTTGCGCTATTGCGTAGCGGCCTTTTTTTTGGTAGTTTTGTGATATTTAGTCTTTGGATAAAAGACGTTAGACGTTAGATTTTTAAAAAAGTCTAAAATCTAACGTCTAAGTAACGCGGTAGAAATAGATTCAGAATTTTGGGAAAGAGATTTCGTTCTCAGTTTGGGCTCTGAAAACCGTAGAAGTGTTGATATTTTCAGGCTTTTCAAAGTGCAAAATGAGGACTAAACATCTTGTCAAAATTCTGAATCTATTTTTTTCGCGTTACTAATATCTTCAGTCCAAAATCCAATGTGACAAATACAAAACAATATGAAATTCGACATAAAGACAGCTCTTGAAACTTTTACAGATTTAAAGGGAAATAATCCTTTGACCGCTGGTACGAGCTTGCTTACTTTTGGTAAGACCATTCCACTTCAGATTTTTAAATCAATCGCTCTAGCCTTACTGGTTTTTATTATCTTATTGGTTTTAATAGTCTGGTTACAAGCACCCGTTTGGTTGATTATTGTCGCGACTATTACGGGGTTTTGTGGAATGATAGCGATGTCTGTGACGGGTATTTTGAAGTTTATCACAGATGCATTCTTTGGAAATGTGAGTGAATTGATATCTTCTCTTTTGTATCCAATAGATAAAGTCTACGACGATTTTAGAGAAGATGAGCGCGACCCTAATATGTCTAAAAAGGATTTTTTTGGTAAAGTCTTGCAAGATGTCGTCAAACCAAAAATTCAAGACTCCATAGGAAAAGTGCCTTATGGTAATAAGATAAGCGAACGCTTAGATGAACTCATGGATGACATTGTACAAGATGAGACGTTTGCGGCATCTGCTGCGGATGATAACGCACCAGCTACAAATTTTTCACAGCCGATAAACTCCGCTGTTCGCAAATCTGCAAAGAAAATCAATACCCCCTTTCGCTTTGTTTTGCAATGGGTGATGATAGCCTGGGGAGTGGTGTTCTTGATATTATTATTGGTGAAGTATCTGTAGAATATTCCTCCAATTTAAACTTCTGCAGAAAATGAATTTATTCCTTTTCGGCAGAAGTTTCTTCCTTTACATCTTCTGTCACTCGGATTTCTACCCGTCTATTTTGAGCTTGTTTCTCTTCCGTCCGCGCAGTCGGATAAATCATCTGCGAATTTCCATATCCTTTGTAAGTCATCCTTTCTTGCGAGATACCATTTTCTAGAAGATAATCATGGACCATTTTTGCGCGATTGACTGACAATTTAAAATCCCAACTCTCTGGTACAACTGGCGGGCGATTGGGTTGATTGATATGACCTGCGATTTCTATTTTACCACAGTCATTCCTTTTCATAAAAGCTAATAGCTTTGGTAGAGTCGGTTCTGATTTTGGCAATAAAACGTACTGATTACCTACAAAATATAAGTTCTTTATTGGGAAAACAGCGCCTTTTTCTACCTTGGGTAATGCAAATTCTAATTCCCCAATCCGTTTTACTCGAAACATTTTATTCTCAAAAAAATAGCAAGGCGCATAGACATCAAAACCAATGATTTCGCCCAAAGGTAACTTGGTGATAAATTCGCCATTTACATCCGTCGTAAAGCTATCTCGTTCCGTCTTAGACCGAAAGATGACTTCTGCTTGAATACCCTCTTTTGTTTCGAAATCTATGACTCGTCCCTTGTATGTGCCCGTCGGCATAGCGCGTAAAACCTTGATAGTCGCACGGCGATTGGCTTGTCGTCCCGTATCACTATTGTTGTCTGCGACAGGAACGTTTTCGCCATAAACTTGTGCTGTGATAATACTATCAACGATACCTTGAGTTGCCAAAAAGGCTTTGACGGCATCTGCACGATTTTGAGATAAGATATCATTTGCTTCATTTGTCCCAATAGCGTCGGTGTGCGCCGTGACTTCAATACTGACGTTTTTTAAGTCTTTAATCTCAAGAGCTAGGTCTTGTAAAACTGCAATGGAAGCTGGTCGCAAATCATATTTTCCGAAGTCGAAAAAGACGGCGGTGTCTCGTAGTGTTTTTATTGGAACTTCGGGTGCGAAAATGGTTTGGCTAAAGCTGAGGAAGGGTAAGCTGGCGAGGAGGAAAGTGAATATGATTTTTTTTGCTGTCATGGTTTATATAACGCTCAAAAAAGGGAAAAGACACATTAGGAAAATGTTAAAATCTTAATTTTTGGAGTCTGAATAGAGATACATTGTTAGAGTAGTTTGAATTGTCTTTCATATTATGACAGTTTCTAGATTAACTGTAAGTTGAACAACTCAAACGACTCTAACAACAACGCAAATTATTATATAATTAAACGTCTTTTAACTTTTTCTTCAAAGCAAACAACTCATCCCGAAACTGCGCAGCCGAAATAAAGTCTAAATCCTTCGCAGCTTTCTTCATTTTCTGTTCCGTTACTTTGATAGTTTTTTCTAGTTGGTCGCGCGACATATAACTGACGATAGGGTCAGCAGCGATACTTGGTTTTACAGGCTCAATGTAGTATTTTGGTTCATTACCTCTGATGTCAAGAATACTATTCTTTGACATGATTTCATCCTTCGACTTGCGAACGGTACGTGGCGTAATGTTGTGTTTGACATTATATTCCATTTGAATAACGCGGCGACGATTAGTCTCGTCAATTGTACGTTGCATACTATCTGTTACCTTGTCTGCATAGAAAATAACCAATCCATTGACATTACGTGCGGCACGTCCAGCTGTCTGCGTGAGCGAACGGTCATTACGTAAGAAACCTTCTTTGTCTGCATCCAAAATGGCAACCAGAGAAACCTCAGGTAAATCCAATCCCTCCCGCAAAAGGTTAACTCCAACTAATGCGTCAAATTCACCAAGACGCAAATCGCGTAAGATTTCAACGCGCTCCATAGTATCGACTTCGGAGTGGATATAGCGGACTTTGATGTCTAATTTAGTCAGGTATTTTGTCAATTCCTCAGCCATACGTTTGGTCAGAGTTGTTACTAAAATACGTTCATCGCGTTTGATACGCTCGTTTATTTCATCTAGTAAATCATCAATCTGATTGATACTTGGGCGCACTTCAATCGGCGGGTCAAGCAATCCTGTCGGACGAATAATCTGCTCGGTGATGACACCACCCACTTGTTCTAATTCATGGTCACCAGGCGTGGCACTTACATAGACAACTTGATTGATAAGACCTTCAAACTCTCCAAAAGCCAAAGGACGATTATCCATTGCCGAAGGCAGACGAAAACCATAATTAACCAAGTTGAGTTTACGGGCACGGTCACCGCCCCACATACCACGCACCTGCGGCACAGTCACGTGACTCTCATCAATAAACATCAAATAATCATCTGGAAAATAGTCTAACAAACAGAAAGGACGCGTCCCGGGAGTTCGCCCGTCAAAGTAACGAGAGTAATTCTCGACACCGTTACAATAACCCAATTCCTTCATCATTTCTAGGTCAAAAGCAGTCCGCTCTTTAATTCTTTGTGCTTCTAGCAGTCTACCTTCTTTTTCAAAATATTTGACGTGTTCGTACAATTCATCTTCGATAGCACGTAAAATATCGTGCATCTTATCGCGAGGTGCGACATATAGATTTGCGGGGAAAATAGAAGCAATTTCTAGATTTTCAATGCGGGCACCAGACTCCGTTTCGATGCGTTCGATAGATTCGATTTCATCGCCAAAGAAAGTAATCCGCATGCCATAGTCCACATAAGGCAAATTAATATCGACGGTATCTCCTCTAACTCTGAAAGTCGCGCGAGAGAAATCTGTCTCTGTCCGAGAGTATAAAATTTCCACGAGACGATACAAAAAATCATTACGAGAAACAACTTCACCTTGCTTGATACGGATAATTCCAGCTTGAAAATCTTCTGGATTTCCCATACCATAGATACAAGAAACCGAAGCTACAATAATCACATCACGGCGTCCCGATAGGAGAGAAGAGGTTGCGCGCAAACGCAGCTTATCCACTTCTTCATTGATTTGTAGGTCTTTTTCAATGTAAGTATCGGATACTGACATGTAAGCCTCGGGCTGGTAGTAATCATAGTAAGATACAAAAAACTCTACCGCATTATCAGGGAAAAAATCTTGAAATTCGCCATACAACTGAGCTGTCAAGGTTTTATTATGTGTCAAAATAAGCGTAGGACGACCCAATTTCGCAATGACATTAGCCATAGTAAAGGTCTTTCCTGAACCTGTCACACCTAATAATACTTGTGCGGGTTCATTGGCATTGATGCCTTCAACAATTTCCTTGATTGCATTCGGTTGGTCGCCTGTTGGCGTAAAAGGGGACTCGAGCTTGTATGCCATTGACTAAATATGAAGGATGAAATATGAAATATGAATTTTTTTTGACATGTATGTTCTTTTAGACTTTGGACGAAAGATTTTAGATGTTAGACTCTCTAAATAGTGAAATCGAGATAATATGTATTTTCTTGATTATCAATGTTCGTAAAAAATGAAAGTTAGATTTTCTACTTGAAATGTCTAAAATCTAAGGTCTAATATCTTCTGTCCAAAGTCCAAATGTTCTTGGTGCGGGTAAAACAAAGATAAGAGAAGTTTGGTTGACTGAATAAAGTCTATTATCTAAAAATACCTTTTAAAGCCTCAAACTCTTTAGGCAAGACCTTCGCAAAGATTTCCCGATGTGTAAAGAACAAAGTCGTTCCAATAGATGCAGGATTTATATTGGGCAATCCAATGTAAGCTTTGGTTTTTTCTTCCGAAAAATTACTAATTTTCTCGAAAGCTGCCCAATGTTCCTCTCCAAACTGTGGATATTCTGTCCCCGAATAATCTTCTAAAAATACATTTACAAACTCATGCAATGCAATTTGATAATACTGATGAGGTTCAAAAAAACCATGTAGTAAATGTTCCGCAGAGAAAAGCATAACGCCGTCCTCTTCAAAATGCTCACAGATATGCCATGTTTCATATTGAGGTGTCGGAAAAGGGTGTGGATAAATGACGTATTGCTCATATTTATCAAAAAGCCAATTTTCTTCTTTGTCAAAAGTCAACATAACTGCGCTGGCAGCGATGATTGCTTTCATGTCTTCTGGTACGACATCATGGATTTTTGGCATGAACTGTTTTGCCATAATGAACAAGGTCACACGCTCTTCAAATTTCTTTTTATCAGCAGCAGAAAGACTTTGATAGAAAGAAAGTTTTGTTTGCAATATAACCTTGAGACTATTGTCAATCGACGGCGGATTTTTTGTGTACCACCACCAGTTTATTTGAGGCGCTAGAATAAATACGACTGCTGCTGGCAAGAAAGGAATGATTGCATATATCGCAAAATTAGGCGCTTCGTAGAAGTGCGAATAGGCAAAAAGTGCAGCTGCTATTATTGCTAATGAGATTGAAATGGCTCTTGCAAACATGTATGAAAGATGTTAGATATTAGACTTTAGATGTTAGATTTATGGCTTACATCTATTTTTTTTGGATGATTGTTAGACCATCTCTAAGGGGCATGATGATGTTTTCTACGCGTGGGTCAGCATTGACTTTTTTGTTGAAAGCGTCCAACAGTTGCGTGTCCGCATCCGTCGCACCTGAGATGACCTTGCCACTCCATAATACATTATCTGCCAAAAGGATACCCCCAGAATTGACTTTTTCGATAATTAAATCAAAATAAAAGGCATAATCCCTTTTCCCAGCGTCAATAAAGACCAAATCAAAGGTTTCTTCTAGTTCGCCCGCAATGACCTTTGCATCGCCGATATGTAGTTTGACCTTATCTTCTAGACCTGCTTTTTTGACATATTTTTGGATGATGTGCTCCAACTCAGGATTACCTTCTATTGCGTGAATAATGCCGTCTTCTGCCAATCCTTCTGCCAAACACAAAGTCGCATAACCCGTGAATACACCTAACTCCAAAACACGACGCGGACGCTGCATTTTTGATAATAAGCTTAAAAAACGACCTTGCAAGTGCCCTGACATCATCTGTGGCGCAAGTGTTTTTAAGTAAGTTTCTCGTTCCAATTCATATAGAATATCGGACTGAGGCGTACTGTGGATAGAGCAGTATTTATGTATTTCTTTTTGGTGGCGATTCATTTTTTTGAAGATATTAGATGTTAGATATTGGACGTTAGACTCTAGTATGTGTGTAATGATGAACAGTGGACGTTTGACATTTAACATCTAAAGTGTAATATCTAACATCTTTAAAAACACAAAGGAAACAAAAAAGGTGCTTTCCTCGCGAGAGAAAAGCACCTTTTTATAAAAGTAATTTATTAAAAAACTACTTAATTGCAATTACTTGCTTACTGTAAACTTAGCAGTTTTTACACCTTCTTGACCTTCGATTTGTAAGAAGTAGATACCGTTAGCATACTTAGCAGTATTAACATTGATGTAATTTGCACCTGCAGCAAAAGAGCTATTGTTTCTTTCGATAACTTGACCCATAGCGTTCAATACAGTTACATTCAATTCCATGTTTTCTGCCAAAGAGAAATCAACGTTCAATTCAGAAGAAACTGGATTTGGGTATAAGTTTAATGCATCCAAAGAAGTTAATACTTCAACTGCACTTTCTAGGCTTGTAGTTCCAAAAGCAGATACAGCTTCAGCTACATCGAAAGAACCGTCATAATCATAAATAACGAAACCTTCAGCATCCGCAACCTCAAGTGAACCGTTAATATCACAGCCATTCCATTGAGAACCATTCAAACCGTCACCGTATGAGTCAACATATCTGAATGAGTAACAACCACCAAAGTCTAGAGTTACCTCTTCTGCGATAGCTTCACCAGCAGTAGTACCTGCGTAACTTGGGCTACTTGCTACAACAGCACCAGAGTCATCAACGAATTCCCAAGAAGCTTCTTCACCCCAACAGTCAGGAGTTAATGTAACTGTAAATACAGTACCTGCAACAGGAGCCAATGCAACTTCGCCAGTTGCAGTATCACCTACAGTATCTTCATCAGCTTGTCCGTTAGGATTGATGATAGTTACTTCTACCGTGTTTATTTCTGAACTTGAGAATGTAATTGGGTCAAGTAATACTGTTTCTTGTCCTAAAGTAGCAAGGCTACCCGTGTAAATATAAGTTTGTTCAGCACCACCATTTACACTGTAAACGATATCAGCAGTATTTAATTCTTCATTACCACCATTAACGATAATAGCAGAAGGAGTGATAGTTGACTCACCTGGACAAACGCCAGCAGGCAATTCAGTTACAGCTACAACACCTGCATTGTTAGTGAAAGAAACAGTAATGTCAGGATTAACAGTAGCAGCTTGGTGTACATATCTGTTTGCGTCATCTTGGATAAATCCAACAACACGTACTTGACCAAATTGGTAAATGTTTACGTCAGCAGTATTCAAAGTATATTCGAAGTCAAAAGTATCACCACTTGCCCAAGTTGTAGGAAGAGCGTCACCAGCTGTTCCTGTTAAGAATTTCTTCATAACGTGGTTATATTCAGTTTCACCATTGTTACCACCTGGAGCATCGTCATAAGAAATAGTTCTTTCTGTCATTGCTACACGGAAAACTGGAGTTGTTGCTTCAGCATCCATTACAGCAGTGATAGTACCCGTAACAGTTAAGATACCGTCAACGATACCACCTGCCATTTCAATTTCGAATGCAGAACCAACAGCAACAGCCTCATCAATGTCCGCTTGAGAAAGACAAGCAGGAGCACCAACATAAGCACTACAGTCATTAGCGATTGATGAACCGTCAACAGCACCACTTGGTACACCTGTAAACGTATAGTAATCCCAGCGCGTTTCTACTTCCTCTGGGTTGTCTTGATTCATTGGGTCAAAACCTGGAAATACTGTTTGGTACTTTAGTACAACAACATTTTCTTCGTTGCCGTCCAATAATGCGTCAAATGCAGGATTTTGTCCAGCACATGGTCCACAAGATGCTTGAGTAAACTCTTCAACGAAAGCAAGCTTTGCAGCCTGAGCATTTGCTGTTGTTGTTACGAAAAGGCAGAAAACCGCCAAAGTGAAAAAGTAAATTTTATTCATAAAGCTTATTGATTTAAACGAAACAGAAAATTATTGATTTCGCTCCAATGTAAATGGAGAGTGATTTGATTGTGTACGCAAAAATATTAAAATGTTTATCGATAAATTCAATAAATCTCCAAATTTATTGTCTGTCAGATGCTAAATCATCTATTGTGCAATTTCGAGGACAAAGAAGCAAAATTATTGTCTAATTTTAATCTATAACAGGCCTATTGAATAGTGAATCTGGCTAATTGTCGCCATAATCAGCTGTTATTTATGAACATTTTCGTTTGAAAACAGTCTAAAAATGTAGTGGAGTATCCTAAATAGCATAATTCTCACTTTCGGGTTGTGAAAAATGACATATCTTTGTATAAGTAAAAGTTATTGAATCACTTTTACTAAGACAACGAATGACATTTAGCCATTCAGTTAAAATCTAATATTACTTTAAATTCATTAATATAAGTTATGAAGAAAATTTTACTGTTTTTAGTTCTATTTTGCAGTATGAGTATTCTGAATGCTCAAGACCTTTCAGTAAATCCTAATCCTGCATCTTTTGAGGGAGAGGGTTTAGATTTGAGTGACACTTTTTTGGAAGTCATCAATCATGCAACTATGAAAAATGAAACCTCAGCAGAGGGCTCATTTGCTTGGAAAAGAACTATCGTTTCCGCACCTACAGAATGGGAATTTCCAGTATGTGACAAGAATATTTGTTACTTTCCAAATGTAGGGACTTCTCCTAATCCTGTTGTATTGGCAGGTAATGAAGAAGGTTTATTGGACGTTCACTTATTTCCACGTGGCGTTGCAGGATGTGGAACAGTGATGTTAGAATTGACACCATTTGATAATTTAGATAACGTGCTTTACTCTGCAATGTATGAGTTTAAAGTAAACGTAGCAGGAGAATGTGCAGTAACTACAAGTACTTCTGATGTAACTATCAGTAAAATCCGTGTTTATCCAAACCCAACATCAGACTTGTTCAAAATTTCGGAATTGGAAAATATTCCAGAAGCAGGCGAAGTTGCTGTTTACAATATCGTAGGAAAGAAAGTTAAGTCTTTTTCTCCTACAGCTTCGGAGTACAGCGTGGGTGATTTGCCTGACGGTTTGTACATGGTTAGCGTTATTAGTGAAGATGCAGGTATCTTAAAGACAGTACGTATGAGCAAAAACTCACTACGCCCTTAGTCCAAGGATAGCCTAAAACTGAAAGAACGCGATACAATTAACTTTGTATCGCGTTTTTTACTTTTGGTCATTCCGAAAAAGATGTACATTTGATTTTGAAAAAGAATTAATAAATTAATTATGCGTATAATTTTTTGCACCCTTCTGTTTTGTTGTTTTACATTTTTGTCCTTTGGTCAATATGTGCCTACACCCGCAGCGACTCAAAATCAGCCCATTTTACTCAAAGGTGCAACTGCGCATCTTGGAAATGGTGAAGTTATTGAAAATGCCTACATCGCTTTTTCCGAAGGGAAATTAACGATGATAAAAGCAGATGCAGCGAGTACTGATTTCAAAAATCATAAAATAGTAGATGTAACGGGCAAGCATGTTTATCCTGGATTTATTGCTATGAATTCTGTATTGGGACTGCGAGAAATAGGTGCCGTCCGAGCAACGAACGACCATAGAGAAGTGGGTTCTTTAAATGCTCATATTCGCTCCATTATTGCCTACAATACCGATAGCGAAGTCATTCCGACAGTACGCTCTAATGGGGTTTTATTGGCTCAAATAACACCACAAGGTGGACGCGTATCTGGTCAATCTACTTTGGTGCATTTTGATGCATGGAACTGGGAAGATGCTGTCGTGAAAGCAGATGAAGGCGTACATGTAAACTGGCCTAGACAATTTACTTTCTCCCGCAGGTCAGGCGTTAAGAAGAATGAGAAATACGCAGAGCAATTACAAGAATTAGAGACATTTTTATACGCAGCGTTAGCTTATACCAAAAAAGACATAATTAAGGACAGAAATTTAAAATTTGAAGCGGTCAGAGGTTTATTTGATGGAACAAAGAAAATGTATATCCACGCCAATGACGTGAAAAGTATAGAGGCAGGTGTTTTGTTTGCCAGAAAATTCGAGATAACACCAGTCGTTATTGGTGGACGGGATAGTTGGTTGATTACTGGTTTTTTAAAGAAGAATGGAGTAGCGGTTGTTTTAAATTCTACCCAGAGTTTGCCACGTTACGAAGACAGCGATATTGACCAACCTTTCAAGACGCCTTTACAATTGCAAAATGCAGGTGTCTCTTGGTGTTTTAGTCATGGCGATTATTGGAGTCAAAAAAATCTACCTTTCATCGCTGGACAAGCGGTGGCATTTGGACTTTCTTATGAAGATGCAATCACTGCGTTAACGGCTTCTCCTGCCAAAATAATGGGAGCAGACAAACAAGTCGGAACTCTAGAAGTAGGAAAACAAGCAACCCTCATCGTCAGCGAAGGGGATGTCTTAGATATGCGCACCAGTAAAATTGTGCATGCTTTTATTGACGGACGCGAGATTAATTTGAGCAACAAACACAAGGTTTTGAGCGAAAAATTCAGCAAAAAATATTAGAAGAGTTTTGAAGTTGTAGCGTTATAAAGTTGAAAAGTCCTGCATTCTTGAACTTTACAACTCTATAACGCTACAACTTTATCATTTTAAACCCTATCTTTCCGACATGAAAGATGAAAACATTCTTAATAATCTCTCAGTAAGTGAAAATTTACTATTAAACGACAAGCGGACTATTACAGCTTGGGCATTTTTTGATTGGGCAAATTCTGCCTACGCACTGACGATTACTACCGCAATTTTTCCAGCTTATTTTACGGCGGCTACTTTAGATGAAGTCAATATCTTGGGCATGCATATGAAAAATACTTCTTTGTATGCTTTTGCTATTTCTGCTGCTTATTTGATATTAATGGTCTTGTCACCGTGGATGTCAGGTATTGCAGATTATGGCGGGAAACGCATGACATTTATGCGCTTTTTTACCATTTTAGGAGCAATTTCATGTATAGGCTTGACCTTTTTTGAAGGAATGAGTTCTGATTTGCCTGCGACAGCTGCTTACAATTTGCAGCAAGTAGGAATAGGGACGATTTGTTTTATGTTGGGAACGATTGGCTTTGCGGGCGGTTTGGTTTTTTATAATTCCTATCTACCATTAATTGCGTCAGAGGACCAATACGACCGTGTCTCTGCTAAAGGATTTTCGTACGGATACATTGGAAGTGTGTTACTGCTAGTTGTCAACTTAGTGATAATTCAAAAGCCAGAATGGTTTGGTTTAGAAAATAGTGGGAGCTGGGTTTATCGGATTGCTTTTCTCATGGTAGGTATTTGGTGGCTTGGTTTTGCTATGATACCCTTTAAGAGATTACCACAAGATGATGACAGTAAGCCTAAGGATAATCTAATGGGAAAAGGCTTTGAAGAATTGAAAAAAGTATGGCAAGTCATCAAAAACGAAAAGAATATTAAATCATTCTTAGGGTCTTTTTTCTTTTATAGTGCGGGTGTACAAACCGTTTTGTTTTTAGCAGCTATTTTTGCTAAAACAGAATTGGGATTTGAAACCTCGTCTCTTATTTTAGTGATTCTTATACTTCAGATTGTTGCTATTGGTGGCGCTCATTTGTTCGCAAAATTATCAGACTTAAAAGGAAATAAATTCTCGATTATTACTATGCTCTTTATCTGGATAGTTGTCTGTATTGCTGCATCTTTGGTGCAAGAGTCCATACAGTTTTATACAGTTGCAGCTGCGGTAGGTCTGGTCATGGGGGGCGTTCAATCAATGTCTCGTTCTACCTATTCTAAATTGTTACCTATCGGAACAAAAGACACAACTTCTTATTTCAGTTTCTACGACATTTTGGAAAAACTAGCAATTGTATCAGGTACCTTTATCTTTGGTATTACTGACCAATTAGTCGGTATGCGTAACTCTGTTTTAGTATTAACGGTTTTCTTTATCGTGGGTATTATTCTGATGTGGAATGTGAAGATTAGGGATACGAGTATTCGTTAATCGTTATTATGTTATTGGTTATTTTCAGAGTGAAAATAACCAATAACACAATAACCAACTACTACTTCACATCATTCTCAGCCAAAACGGCCTTCGCACGTTCTGCCTTGTCTGGCACTGTAAACAAAACTGCCTCTCCCATAGACGGGAAAGCAGAGTCTGGATGCTTCACAATATGGCTTTCAATACCATTTTGCTTTAATACATCTTCCGCGATTTTTACTTGATATTCTTGGTTTGAACTGAATACCTTAATCCATCCTTCATTTGCCATAATAGGGTAATTTTTGATTATGTAATATTGGTGTATAATTAAAACACCTGAGGAGAGTATTTTGTTAACTTTGCGTCCTTATTAGTATTGTTAGAAGACTCTCTTAATAACTCAAATCACATTAAAGTTACGATTCAATTAGTACTTTGTATGGATTCTTAGAGAGGAGTCTGTCTTCGTACTGGAAACATTTTTAATCAATCAATAGAATGAAGCATATTGCCATTTTTGCTAGCGGCACAGGCAGCAACGCAACTAAGATAGTTGAATATTTTGCGGATAATGAAAATATAAAAGTCAGTTTAATCGTTTCCAATAAAGCCGAGGCTGGCGTCTTAGATATGGCCAAAGCTAATGGCATTCCCACACACATTATATCACGCACGGAATTTTACAAAACAGAAGATATTTTAAAAATATTTAAGGCGTATCCCATTGATTTTGTGGTGTTGGCGGGCTTTTTGTGGTTAGTTCCATCTTATTTAGTGGAGTCATTCCCCAATCGTATCGTGAACATTCATCCTGCTTTATTGCCTGCTTACGGAGGAAAAGGAATGTATGGCATGAATGTACACCGCGCTGTTCACGCAGCAAAAGAGCGAGAATCAGGTATGACAATTCACTTCGTCAACGTTAAATACGATGAAGGGGATATAATTTTTCAGGCAAAAACTAAACTACTTGCCACCGACACACCAGAGGACATTCAGAAAAAGGTTCTAAAATTAGAGCATAAGCATTATGCCGAGCTTGTTGACGAAATTGTAACCAAGCTCCTTTAATTTACGTAAGAATACCATTTACTGAAAGTCTTTCGAATGAAAATCCCCTAAAGCATTCGACAAAAATCATGTCAACCATGAACAACAAAAAAAGCTTAATCGGCTACTTTAATATTACTCTTTTTATTTTTCTTTTCACATTTGGCTTAAATGCACAGAGTGATAACTGGAAAAAGAATTTGAAAACTGCGGATGACCTTTTTGGTGAAGCTCAATATGCGAGCGCCGCAGAATACTACATGGCTGCATGGAAACAAAAGCCCAAAAAAACAGAACTTGCTTATAAGGCAGGGGAAGCTTATTATATTATTAAAGACTACGCGAAAGCGGCGGATGCTTTGAAAAATGTAAAGGAAGAATATGGAGATTATCCATTAATCGGTCTAAAGTATGCCCGTGCACTCAAGCAATCGGGCGATTATGATGCAGCAAGTCGTGAATTGGTTTACTTTTTAAATAACTATAAGGGGGCAGACAAGGATATTATTTCTGAGCTGGTTCAGAATGAAATCCGTGGTTGTGAGTTAGGGATAAAATTGAATGCTTTTCCTGACGAAGATGTGGACATTCAGCACCTTAGCAGCAATATAAATACACCCGAAACAGAGTTTGCACCTTTCGCATTTAACGACGAAACCTTATACTACTCAAGTACAATGGCCGCGCGTGCAGAGATTTACCGCTCACTTAAAGTAAATGGAGAGTGGACAAAACCAGAGAAACCTGGAGGTTTCCCAGATATTGAAAATGACCATTTTTGTAATGGAAACTTAACGCCAGACAACAAGCGTTTTTACTTTACTATCTGTAAGTCAAAAGAGAGTTGGGGTGGTTTGACTACAGAATGTGACCTTTTTGTCATTAAAAATCAAGATGGTAAATGGGGAAATCCGGAACGCCTACGCGACTATGTGAATATCGAAGGTTCAACTTCTACTCATCCTTACGTCGTTCATCAAGATAATACAGAGTTACTTTATTTTGCTTCTAACCGTGAAGGCGGGAAAGGTGGAATGGATATTTGGTATATGACGCGTGATTTACGTAGTGATGATATTGATTTTACGTTTCCGATAAATTGTGGTTCGGTAGTTAATACCAAAGGAGACGAAATCTCTCCTTATTACGACCAAGAGGCGGGGAGTCTTTATTTCTCTTCTAATGGATTAGTAACGATTGGTGGCTATGATATTTTTCAAGCCAATGGTAATAAATCTGGTTGGGAAAAACCTGAGAATGTAGGAACGCCATTAAATAGTAGTGCGGATGATTTCTTTTTTGTGCGCACACCTTCTCGTCAAGGCGGATTTTTTGCATCCAACCGTTTGTTTGGTGCCGAAAAAATCTCAACAACAGATGAAGATATTTTCTCCTTTACAGACGGAGATTCTGCTCCGAAAATTTCTGTGAAAGGAAATGTTATTGACGAAAAAAGTAGTGAAAACTTAAGTGGTGTCATGGTTTCCATTTCTCAGTATATGGAAGGTGGTCGCAAGCAATTTATGTCAAACAAGCGTTTTGATGACGGGACTTACTTTTTTGAAGTATTACCTGGTGCAGAGTATGAGATAGAAGCACAGAAAGAAGGTTTTTTACCAAAGACTTATGTGTTTTCGACTCGTGAAGAAGGAATGCGTACTGCGGGTAAAACCATTAAAATGGAACGTGTATGGGACGGCGAAGGAGAAATGAGCTCGACAATCACACCAATGACTGAAGCGTCTACTCCAGAACCAGAAAGTCCACGGACGAATATTTCTCCTAAGCGCGAGGAACCTACGATGACTAAAACAGCACCGTCTTCGCCTAAGGTGACTATTTACGATAATAATATAGCAGAAGTAGAAAAGCCAGTCGTTATTACGCCTAAAACGGAAACATACGACAATACAAACACGACAAGAGTAACGACAAATTCGAATCCTACGACTACATACAGCCAGCCTACGACGACGCGACCAAGTAGCAGTACAAATAGTACAAGTAGCAGTAATGGTTCTACAGCAGTAAAATTAAGAGACGATTACAATCCAAATAATAAAATTTCGATTAATACATCGGGTGTTTCTACTGACCGAACAGCTTATGTAGCAAATGAAGGTACACCAGTAACTACTGACGGTATCACAAGTTCTGCACCGCGTCATTCAGGAACGTATTATAAAGTTCAATTGATTGCTGTGACGCGTCATGACTCTAGCGCTGCTCGCTATAACTCTGTACGAGGTATGGGGCGTATGGACACAGAGTTAATCGAAGAGAAAAATGTAACGCGTGTACTTCTAGCAGATTACTTTTCTTATGATGATGCTAAAGAGGCATTAAGTACAGTGCGTCAGAAACAAGCATTTGCACGTGCTTTTTTAGTGAAGTATAAAGACGGAGAGCGTGTAGGAAGAGTGAATTAAGCGAAGTCATTAATGACAAAAATAAACAGAAGGGGTATTCTTTTAAAAGAGAATGCTCCTTTTTTGTATTAAATTTATAAATAATATGATAATTCTTGCGTTCTTGTGCTGCTGTTAGAAAATGAGTTGTTTTTTTGACAACAAAAGCCACACATCACCAACGAGTAGATATCATTTGAAAAAATTACTAGCCAATAGACACATCAATTTTATCGTCAAAGCAACCATAGTTGCCTTGTTGCTCTGGGCGATTTATCAACAAGTATTTGCAAAAGAAGATGTCGCAGAGATGTGGACTTCTTTTCTTCAACACTTTCAAGGAAACAATGTCATCTGGCTTTTAATTGTCGTCATTTTAGTCCCCGTCAATTGGGGATTTGAAACTCGAAAATGGCACGTCCTCATCCAAAAATTCACATCCTATTCCTTTTGGCAAGTTTACGCGGCAACTTTGGCTGGTGTCACAGTCTCTATCTTTACACCCAATCGGGTAGGAGAGTACGGTGGTCGAATTTTATTAGTGGAGGCTAAAGATAATTGGAATGCAGCGATAGCCACAGTAGTGGGGAGTTTTAGTCAATTATTGGTTTTACTCTCGATGGGACTCATTGGATTGCTTTTTTTTGCAGGTTATATTTATGATATTCCACAGGAGTTTTTGTTGCTATTAATCTTTTTTGGAGGCGTAGGAATTACGCTTATGCTTTTTGGTTTTTTTAATATAGACCTAATTGTCCCGATAGCACGCAGAATTCCTTTTCCAAAATTTGCTAAAAAATATCTGAGACACCTTCGTGTGTTGAATAAATATACGCGCCGAGAATTAATGGGCACCTTAGGTTTTGCCTTTGTTCGCTACCTAACCTATACATTTCAGTATTATTTAATGCTGCGCTTTTTTGGTATTGAAGTTCCTTTCTTTACGGCTTTTGCAGGTATTGCTACCATTTATTTAATGCAAACCAGTATACCTTTGCCACCTGTCGTAGGGCTATTGGCGCGCGGTCCAATTGCTATAAAAGTATGGAGTTCATTTTCTGATGTACCGATAGATATATTAGCGGCTACGTTTACGCTTTTTGTAATAAATTTAACCGTTCCAGCATTAATCGGAGCAATCTTTATATTGCAGACGAATGTGATGAAATCTTTAGGGTATCAAGAGAAGTAAGGTTTGTAAAAAGCAAAAAAATAAGGCAACAATCGTTTAGATTGTTGCCTTATTTTTTACAAAGATTTAATTGAAATTAGAAATTAAATTTCTCCATTCTAACATTCAATTTCTTTTCTTTTTTGAAATACTCCATGATGATAATGTGTCCTTCTTTTCCACGCATCAAGCGGTATCTTTTTGCTTCAGTTTCGATAGGCATCATATCTGTTGCAAAGTCTCCTCCTGCGTAAGTAACCGAGTGAACTTCTGATTGTCTTTCTTCGCGATTCCAGTCACGGTAGATAACAGAAACGGAGTTTTCTTCTTTGTTTTCTGTTTTATAGAAATAGTCAAAACCTCCGTATGCATCAACAATTTGTCCCAGCTTGAAAGCTTTTACGCCACCATAACCTTCTGGTAAGCTAAAATTAGATTTACTCTTATCAAAGAACTCAACTTTTTTCAACTCAAAGCCAGGTGTGAACTCAAAGAACAGCATGTCCTCAACTACAATCTTAACGACGGACACACCTGAGCGTCCACCACCAGCAAGAATATTCATTGCGATACCAGCACCACTGGCAGCTTTACGATATTGCTCTCCAAAAGCAAAAATACGCCCGTCGGCAGTTTTAAAAACATCGTGCATATAAAAATAGCCTAAGTCGGCCATTTTCCCTTTTTTGCTCACAGGTAAAA
This sequence comes from uncultured Saprospiraceae bacterium, assembly GCA_937923465.1. GTDB lineage: Bacteria > Bacteroidota > Bacteroidia > Chitinophagales > Saprospiraceae > JAHDCG01. The sequence goes on along the minus strand of CALDUB010000195.1, from coordinate 15,171 downwards.
GTTTGCCGAAGTCTTTCTCCCAAAGGTTGATTTTTTCTTTGAGAAGATTACCTTCAAAATCAAAAGAAACAGAGTACAAACCTTCTCCGTTTTTCTTATAAGCATCACCAGATTCTCCAAAGTAAGTTCCGAAAATAGTGAATTCTTTAGCGTCTTCATCTATAAATCCGTTACTGACGATGACATTTAAATCATCCTTAGAAAGAGGTTTTTCAAAAACTTGTTTTCCCGTTTTGACATCAATACCTACGACATAGTTAGTCAAAGCTTTCATTGATATTCCTTCAAAACTTGCGATAGAAATTAAAACGATGTCTTCATTTGCACCCAAGATTTCCGCGTAACGTGTCGCTTTTTCTTCGGGGTCTGACTTATAAGTCCAACCGCGCACCTCTTTTGAGTTAGGATAGAAATTGATTTCGTAACCAATTTTCTTGAATTTTTTACCCGAGATATTTAGAAAACCTTTACCATTAACGGGGAAAAGAGCACCGTTACCAGTATTGCCAGCAGAGTAAGCTGTACTCGCTATGATATCTTTGCGGTCATATTCCTTACTTTTTCTACTGACCTGCTCACCTGCACGGTCGTATTGACGAAAAGTATATTTTCTCTCTCTAGTATCCAAGAACTTCAGCATGACATTAGTACCATTATAAGAAGCCTCAATTAGACTTAAATAAGGTGTACCTGTGATACTCTTGCTACCTGTTTTTTCCAAGTTTTCGTTCAAAAATTGGATTTTGTAGCTAACCGTCTTGCGGTCTTTTTTCTCGACACGATAAAAAATGTAGTAGCCTCGTACTTGCCCATCTTCCATTATTGGGCTAGCATTCTTTAGTTGCATTTTCGAAATGCCAGAAAAAGAACTGCTTTGTGCAAAACTCGTCACAGATGTGACGGACACAAGAAGGACAGCTATCAAAAAGCTGTAAAATGATTTTTTAAACATGAGTTAGATTTATTAAGTATTAAGTTAATGGGAAATGTACAGTGTTGTAATTACCTATGATTGTTTATTTTAAACGAACTGCTACCGTTCTCACTTCCTCCGCGAGTTCTTCTAAAGGAGCGTAATCGGGAAATTTTTCTTGATATTTTTGTGTGAAATGATGGTTGAGGAGTGCCATCTCGCGCAGTCGCAATTTTCTTATGAAAGTCAAAAAATCTTTATAAGGCTTGGCGTGATAACTTGCTGGGAATTCCAAAATTTGTGATAACTGATGGTTCTCCTGTGCCTCCGTTAACTCTAGTAGAGTTCTACTAATTTGAGTATATAACCAGGCATCATCAGGATATTTTTTGAGTAAACACAACGCTGTATAGAGAGATTTTCCTGTTTGATTGTAATAATAAAAATTGGCTACTTGCTCAAATTCGCTATAAGTGTACATTTTGGCAAACTCGTCTGTGAAAACAATTTTACGCGCAGCCGCTGTATCAAAAGGCGGTAACTTCTCACTAACCAAGGCAATTCTTTTCTGACAGTCTGGATGTGTTTTCAATGAATCCTTTACCAATATTTTCTCTTCTGTATCGTCTGACCCCATAAAAAAGCCGATGGTCTCTTTTTCTTTTAACCATTTATCTTGAAAAGGAAAGGCAGGATTATCGAATACATTTTTAATGTTAAATGAAGCTTCTTCAGGCTGTTCATCAACGGTATCTAGAATTTTTAGAGTTTCGACAGAAGCTAAAGGATTATACTTCGTATTCTTTATATAGGTCAATCCCATGTCATCTGCATCCGACTCGTGCAAACGACTATGTCGGCGGTCGTCGAAAATATATTCTTTATATAGTTCGACAGTATTCGTATAGCGATTGTAAGGATTTTTATTAATTTCTTTTAATTTCTTTTTCGTCTCTTTGGAGTAGATATACTCGGTTCTTTTATTAATAGCGGTACAAACATGGTCAAAAGTTTGGTGCGCTATTTCGTGAGCAATGATAAAGGCAATTTGGTCTTCATTGTCTAAGAAACGCAGCAAAGTAAGGTTGAAAATTAAGGTGCCGTCACCACGACAGTAGGCATTTGGATATTCATCACGAGAGACGAAAAGTCTTAAGGTGTGCTTATTTAACTCTGGATTACCACGTATGATTTCTTGTAAGATATTTTGAAAATAAGTATCAATAATAGGATTAAAGTAAAAATCCCCATTTGCTAATTGTTCTTTTATTCGTGAAAATCTTCCTTCGTAAATTTCTTTTGTTTTATCTTTATAATTCCCTTCATACTCTTTTATTGAAGAGTTGTATTCTTTACGATATTGCGCTGTAAGAGAATCTAAATTAATAGGATAGTAAGGAACAGGGACATAAGCAGTAGTTATTGCTGTCTGTTCTTGAGAAATAAGCGATTGACTGAAAAAGAGTATGCTTATAACTATCAATTGAATAACTCGTAAAGGCTTTTGAATAAGTAGTTTCGTCAAAATGAAGTGAGGAGTTTGATAAAAAAATTATATGTATAGTATCTCTCATTTACTTAACTTTACACATAAGGTTAAGTTTACTAGTACTTATATAGCAAAGATAAGACCTTTTTTAGTCGGATTCGAAATAGGTCTTAAATTTAGGTTTTATAGAGTATACTCTAATAACGTAAAATTTGCTATTTAAGTATTATGGGGGCAGCGATTCAGTTGCTGTAAAAGGCTTCTTCTTGAGAAGAATGTATAAAGTATAAAGTAGAGAAACCCTCAAGAAATTGTAACCTGATAGTATAATTATCGTCTTTAACAAAAGACTAATACACAATACTTACGCGTTCATTAAAAGTGAAATGAAGATTTTCTTCGTTCTTTTAGTCATAAAAAAATATTATGAGTAGAATTAGCAAAAGAATCCCCTTTTTAGCAGCCGTTATCCCTTTGTTGTTTTTAGCAACTTTTTCTAAGAGTACAGCACCTGAAAATAAGCAAAGTACTGCTATTGACCTTTGTCACACAGAGAATAGCACTTTTCAAACAGGGGAGGAGATTACCTATAAGTTATACTATAATCTAAATTTCATTTGGATACCTGCCGGCGAAGCTGTTTTCAAAATAGCAGACTTTGGAGATGTCTATCGCATCTCTGTGGACGGTCGTACTTATTCCTCTTACGAATGGTTTTTTAAAGTGCGAGACCGCTACGAAAGCTATATTAGTAAGGAAACTCTGCTGCCTAATATGTCTGTGCGAGATGTAAGAGAGGGCGGATACACCTTATATGATAAGACTATTTTAGACCAAGCAAATAGTAAAGCAAGTATTACACGTGGGCGTGCAAAAGATAATATTCACGAGAACAAAGAAATGGATATTGACAATTGTATGCACGACATTTTGTCTGTGATATACTTTGCGCGAAATCTAGATTATGAAAATATGCCAATAGGCGGACGTGTACCTGTCAAAATATTTATGGATAAAGCTGAGTGGCCGATGACGGTTATCTACGATGGAAAAGATGAAGAGAAAAAGATAAAAGGTCTAGGTAAGTTCAAGACAATTAAATTTAGTCCAGAAGTAACTGCGGGCGATTTCTTTGAGGAAGATGCTCAAATGGATATCTGGGTGAGTGATGATAAAAATAAACTTCCTTTATTGATTGGTGCACCACTTGCTGTTGGTTCTGTCAAGGCTGTATTGAAAGAATATAAAGGATTGCGTCATGATATGACCGCTAGGGTAGAGAGATAGTTATTGTTACATACTAATATATGCAAAAAGCAAAGGACCGTCTTATGTTCGGTTCTCTGACAAATCCCGTGAAATGTGATTGAGAAAAAATAAGAAGCTCAAATTTCGCTTGAGTTTTGAACTCTTATTTTTTCTCAATCACTGCTTGTCCCGCAACGCGGGGGGATTTGTCAAAGAACGATATGTTCTTTGCTTTTTTGATTCTCTCTTGTGTTGTATAATCATTGCTTGTTTGATATAGTTGAAGAGATTATTCCTAATAAGCTGAATTATTAATATATAAAAATGTTACACAAGTGTTTGATTGTTAAATATATACACTTTATTAAAATAAAAAAGTGTTAGTTCGTCTTGGATAAGAGTCAAGTATTATAAAAAAAAATCTATTTTTGGGCGACGTAACTCGGAGTTTTGCTTCGAGACTGTTTACGCGGTAACTAATCAGCTAACTAAATCAAGCAAAACAGAGTTTTGTTGTAGATATAAAATCAAATTAAAAATGAACTTTCCTGCCGAATTAAAATATACGAAAGAGCACGAGTGGGTGCGTATTGAAGGAAACATTGCAACTGTCGGCATCACGGATTTTGCCCAAGGCGAATTAGGCGAATTAGTCTATGTTGAAGTAGAGTCTGTAGACGAAGAATTGGACAAAGATGAAGTATTTGGTACAGTAGAAGCTGTAAAAACTACATCTGACCTATTTATGCCTCTATCAGGTAAAGTAATTGAGTTTAACTCAGCTTTAGATGAAAGCGACGGCGATGACCCTACATTAATCAATAGCGACCCTTATGGTGCTGGCTGGGTTATCAAAATTGAGCTATCAAATGAAGACGAAGTAGCTGACTTAATGGACGCCGCAGCTTACGAAGAATTAGTAGCATAATCTTTTTTATAAAAAATATCATAGATGCATACACCAAAATAAAAGGTAGTCGCATCTTTAATAATAGAAACAGTTTAGAAAGGAGACAGCGTCAAGTGTAAAGTCAAAATAGACGAACAATAGACAACTGTCAACTGAATAACTATTTCAAAAAGCGTTTTTTGAAATTTGAAAGTATATTATCCAATCCTTTGGGCATTATTTATTTTGGCTTTGTCTATCGGACCTAGTCCAAATTTGCCTGAAACCAATTTTTTTGAACCGGATAAACTCGCGCATCTTTTTGTTTACGGAGTTTTAGTGTATCTTGCGCTTCGAGCCTACAAAAGCGTGAAAGAGTTGACTTTACGTATTATTATCGTGATAGTTTCTTCGAGTGCTTTATACGGTTTGCTTATGGAGATTCTCCAAAAAACATTTTTTCCTTATCGATTTTTCGAGTGGGGAGATGTTGTAGCAAACACTGTCGGTTCTATTTTAGGTTGGATTATTTTTTCATATTTCAACAAAGGGTTTAGTAAAAAATAAGTTGCAGCAATTTGGCGCAGTAATTTTTCTTTTAACAAGGCATAAGGAAGGATAATAGCATGGCTACTTGACTGACGAATAACGAAGTAAAAAGGGAAAAGAACAAGCAAAATTTGTAAATTATTGTTTTCTAAAGCTTTAAAACGGAAATCATCAATTTTAACTAACAAACCTCGTTAAGCATGGATTTAGCATTTAACGGTAGCACTTTGTTGGGACTTGTAATCGGTGTCGTTGTACTTGTTATTGCAGTTATTTTATTTCTGCGTAACAAATTCGGTGGCAACAGTCCTGAATCGCTAGCTGCATTGTACGAGGGCAATGATTCGCCGCTACTTAAACGCGGAAAGTACCCGGAGGCAGACGCTTTCCGTTGGAGTAATACTTTCTTGTTAGGTGGTTTGGCACTGTCTTTTTTATTGACAGTTCTTGCCTTTAGCTGGACAACTTTTGAGGAGAAGGTTTTCATTCCCGAAGGGGCAATGGAAATGGACGACGACATCATGATTGAGCCGCCTCGTACCGCAGAACCTCCTCCGCCACCTCCGCCACCACCACCACCGGTGATTGAAGAGGTACCTGAAGAAGAATTATTGGAAGAAGACGAACCTGAGTTCGTTGACCAATCTATCGATGAAGAGACTGTGGTCGAAGAGCCAGAGCCAGTAGAAGAAGCTCCACCTCCGCCGCCACCACCACCACCACCACCACCACCACCGGAAGTGGAGGAAATCTTTAAGGTAGTTGAGGATATGCCTCGTTTCCTTTCTGCTGATTGCGAAAGCAAAGGAAGCAAAGAAGAAATTAAAGCATGTGCTCAAGGCGAGATGTTGAAGTTCATCTATAAGAACATCAAATATCCACCTATCGCCCGCGAAAATGGTGTAGAAGGAACGGTTGTTATTCGTTTTGTCGTTGATAAAAATGGTAACGTTAAAGAACCAGAAATTCTTCGTGATATCAAAGCAGGATGTGGTGCAGAAGCTATGCGCGTCGTTAATATGATGCCAAAGTGGAAACCAGGAAAGCAGCGTGGACGTACAGTACCAGTTTACTTTAACCTTCCTGTGAAGTTTAAATTAGAGTAAAATTTAGCAACTCTGTTGCACAATAAAAAAGCGATTGTCTATAACAGGCAATCGCTTTTTGTATTTTACTAAATATTATGAGACGGGGTACGAATTACGACTGCTTTAGCTTATAAGTGCGTAATACTATTTATCTGGGTATTTTGAGAAGATTTTTTTTCCGTTATTTTCCTCTTAAAAATAGTTGCGTGATACAGACCATGCAACGATTTTTAAAAGAAAACTAACAAAAAAATCTCTCTCTCAAATTTACCCACATAAATAATGTCACGCACTTACGTTATCCAATAAAAAGAAAAATTAGAGACTTATTTATTTTTCAATCAAAGATGCTAGCAGTAAATTTTCATATTTCATATTTCATATTTCATCACTTTTTTCTCATAAAATTATTCATCGCCGTCACATCAATCACCCCAATTACTTCCGAGTCTTCCATAACAGGACAAATCGAAATTCCATCTTGCATCACCTCGAAAACCTGCTTTAATCTCATTTCTTTTGATACACCAACAATTTTTTGAGACATATACTGATACACTTCAGATGTTCGTCTCTCCTCTTTCATTGCTTTTAAGATATCTTTTTGTCCCAATATTCCCACCAATTTTTCATCTCTGCTAAACACTAAAAAATTACGCTCTACATCTTTTCTTAGTTCGTTAATGGCAGAATACATAGGTTCTTCAGGAAAAAAGCGTGTAAAATTCACGCGCATGATATCTTTTACAAATGCGGAATCGAACTTAGCTTCTGTTTTTACAAAACGATACTCTTGCTGAGCCATCATAAAAATGAAAAAACCAATAAAGGCAGATGTTACGCCCAATTTTCCTTGCAGTCCATAGAAGACTGCTAATGCTGCGATAATCTGACCTAAACGCGCTGCTATTAAAGTTGCCTTTACTCTATCTAATTTTATAGACATTAAAGCCCGAAATATGCGTCCGCCGTCCATGGGAAAAGCTGGAATAAGATTGAAAATACCCAAACCTAGATTTAAAATAAACATGGCTGGAAGAAAGTCTGAAGCTGTACCAGCAAAACTGCTACCTTTTTCTATTATATCCAGAGAGCTAGGTACGAAAATCATATAAGGTAAAAGAATGAGAGCAATAGCAAAATTAACCAAAGGACCAGCTATCGCAACAACAAACTCTTGTATGGGCTTTTTGGGTAATCTTTCTAAGCGAGCAATCCCACCAATTGGATAAAGCGCAATGTCCTTTGTCCCGACACCATAACGTCGCGCTGCCAAGGCGTGACCAAACTCATGTAAGGTCACACAAAAAAATAAACCTAAAACGGTAATAAGAGCCCACAATGCTTCGCTACTAGACAGACCTTGCTCATTAGATACAAATAAGACATATGCGAGTATTAATCCAAAGGACCAATGGATAAATACAGGAATATTAAACGCAGTTAGAATTTTGACAGCACCTTTCATGTTTGATAGTTGGAATTTGAGAATGGTTAGTTGGAAGTGTAATAGTGACAAAAGAAAGGAGAACTCGTTTAGAGTTTTCCTATTTTCAATTAATAATTTCCAACATACACTAAGGAACAAAGTAAAACTTGATAGTGTTGATTTTTCGGTGTTTTATTTGTTGAAAATGAAAAATAAAATTTAAAACAGTATTTTATTTTGAGGGAAGAAAAAAAAATGCAGATAAAGCATTTAACTCTTTAATATTGCGCTTAGATTAACAAATGTTTGCTAAATTTTATTAAAATGTAAAATTACAAATTTATATTTTGAAATTTAAAATAACTCCTTGTGATTGTACTTCTTTTTAGTTAATTATTGAACCATCATTTTATTGATTTTTTCTTTTAAAACGAATTTTATCCGAAAAAGAGCAAAAAACCTAAAAAACAATTGAAAAAAAAGAAAAATAGGCTTTTTTTAGAACACTTGTTTACCTACCTTTGTGCCGATTTTCGGAAGCTGTGTAATTGGTGCCGAATTTTATTCGGTAGGATTACATTCCTCTATCAACTTAAAATGTTTGTTTAAAATTCTGTGATAGAGAAAAAATAAAAATCTATAGTTCAAGTAACGATTTAGGTTTTTATTTTTCCTGTATCACTAATCATAGAATTTGTCAACAGATTAATTAAAAGGACATTAGATGCGTCATTTAGTATTGAGTTTAGTCTTTTCTTGTTTTGCTCTTGTTGCCTTTGCGCAGCATGACCATAGCGGACACGACCACAGCGACCATGCAGGTCACAATCATGCAGACCACGCTGGTCATGACCATGCTGCACATGCAGACGGTGGACATGATGACCACCATGGACATGGAGGTCACGGCGAAAAAGCTTGTGGACATTATACTCATCACGAGTTTAATGCAGGCGACAATGCTATCCACCACATTTCTGATGCAAATGTTTACAGCATAGGACCTTTCAATATTCCTTTGCCTGTTATTTTGTATGTACCAAATGAAGGTGGATTTAAAATGTTTTCTTCTACTCAGTTTGACCACGCAAGCGGACATCACGGAACAGGAGTGAGAGCTCACGAAAGATTTGTGATTGATGGTGGACAAGTAAAGCACGTTACAGACTCTTCTTTCCCTAATGAAAATGTAGCGATTTCAGGTATCGTACACATCAAAAAAGACGGAAAAGAAGAAGCTTTCGTTTGTTACAATGAAAAATTGTATCCTACAGAAGTGAAATCTACCGCAGATGCTGGTATTTTTGGAGGAGGTATTACAGGATACTACGATTTCTCTTTAACTAAGAATGTTGTTTCGATGTTTATCGTATGTTTGATTTTATTCTTACTATTCACATCAGCAGCAAAAGCATATAAAACACGTGAAGGAAAAGCACCAACAGGTTTACAAAACCTTTTGGAAGTTATGGTCACTTTCATTCGTGACGAAGTTGCCGTTCCTTTTTTGGGACATAACGCAAGTAAGTTCTTACCATTCCTATTAACTTTGTTCTTCTTTATCTTAGGATTGAACTTATGGGGACAAGTTCCGTTTTTTGGCGGTTCTAACGTAACTGGAAATATTGGTGTAACAGCAGTTTTAGCTATTATTACTTTCTTTGCAGTTAACTTTAACGGAAATAAACATTACTGGGAACACTTATTCGCGGCACCAGGAACACCTTGGTTCGTGAAAATTATCCTTGTACCAGTTGAGATTATGGGTATGTTCATCAAGCCGATTACTTTGATGTTGCGTTTGTTCGCTAACATCACGGCGGGACACATGGTAATCTTGATTTTCGTTAGTTTCGTATTCATTTTTGGTAATAGTGGCGAGAGTGTACCAGGAGCAGCTGGAGGTGCCGTAGCAGCGACATTATTGTCGTTATTTATGATGTCGATTGAGTTAATCGTAGCATTTGTACAAGCATTTGTATTTACGATTTTGACAGCTTCTTACTTAGGTCAAGCGACCGAAGAAGCACATCATTAAGAATTACGATTTACGAAGTACGATTTACGACCGTTTTAACGTGTGCGTTTTTTGAGAAGTAGATTTAAAAATAAAAGGTTGCTTTTTGAAGGAAATACAAACTCGTGTATCCTGATGATAGTTAACTAATTTTCATTCATATATAAATACTATTTACAATGGTAGGTTCTATTGCAGCAATTGGAATGGGTTTAGCAGTTATCGGTGCCGCTATCGGTATTGGTTGGATTGGCGCTAAAGCTATGGAAAGTATCGCACGTCAACCAGAAGCAGTTGGTGACATTCGTTCAAACATGATTTTGATGGCAGCCTTTATTGAGGGTGCAGCATTGATTGCTTTGATACTTTCTTTCTTGGTAGCAGGTGTATAATCACTCGCTCCGCGATTGCGAAAAAGATGAAAACGCGGTGCAACGGTTGGTTGCACCGCTTTTCTACGGAAATGAATGAATCAAAAATCACTCTTATTTCTTTGAGTGATTTTGAAAAATTAAAAATTAAAAGAGAGAAAGAAGTTTAAGTTAATATAAACGACTTTAAGCTACTGACTTTCAACTAATAACATTTTTGAAAATTATGTGGCAAAGGGAAATCTAAAATATAAGCGACTAAAAGGAAGCTTTATTTTTGGTTATCATTTGTCTTAAAATCATAATTTTAAAAAATCAATAGATAAGTCTATGTTTTTTATCGCAGATTTTAATGTAATTAAGCCTGATTTCGGATTGTTATTCTGGACATCTGTTATCTTTTTGATTTTCTTCTTTTTAATGAGAAAATTTGCTTTCGGACCAATCGGAGACGCATTGGAAAAACGTGAAGGCAGCATTCGTGATGCTTTGGATGAAGCTAAAGCTGCACGTAATGAAATGGAGCAAATGAACTCTGAAAATGAGCGTTTGTTGGCAGAAGCACGTGAAGAGCGTTCATTGATGTTGAAAGAAGCTAAGGAAACACGTGAGCGTTTGGTTAGTGAAGCGAAAGAAGATGCGAAGAAAGAAGCTAACAAAATCATGGATAGCGCAAAGCAAGAAATCGAAGCTCAGAAGCAATCTGCTATGTTGGAATTGAAAAACCAAGTAGGTACTATGGCTATCGAAATCGCAGAAAAAGTGGTTCGCCAAACATTGAAAGGTGATTCAGCTTCTGAATCTTTAGTAAATGGCTTAGTTAAAGATATTAAGTTAAACTAGGAAAAGGTGTCCCTTACGGACAAGCAGGAGAGAGGAGTCAGGAACAGGGGCGTGTTTTTATTAAAAATACGGTATTAGGTGAAAGGAATACGGGTAAAACCGTCAACCGTTAGCCGTCAACCGTCAACCGTTAAAGAAATGTCTGCAGAAAGATTATCATACCGCTACGCAAAATCATTGATTGATTTGGCGAAGGAACAAGGAACCTTAGAGACTATCAAAGGTGACATCGACTCTTTAGTTGCTGCTACAGAAAATCGTGACTTGGCTTTATTGCTAAAAAGTCCGATTGTCAGCAAAATGAAGAAAGCAGGTGTATTAGAAGCTATTTTTGGAGATTCATTCGACGACATGACGATGAGTTTTATGGATATTTTGTTGTCAAAAGGACGCGAAATGTATATTCCAGAGATTGCGACTGAATTTTTAGCGCAGTACAAAGCATTAAATAAAGTTTCTACAGTTAAGGTAACGACTGCTACACCAATGAACGATGCTGCTTTGGCTTCTATTCGTGAAAAATTGGTAGGAAGTCCTGATTTAGCTGAAAACATAGAAATTGAAACAGCAGTAGACGCAAGTCTTATTGGTGGTTTCAAGTTAGAGTTCAATGACCGTTTGTACGACGCTAGTGTCGCACACCGTTTGAACGAAATGAAAAAAGCATTCGCCTAGTTAAAATGTTAGACTATATATTAGACGTTAGACTTTTTTAAGTTTTTCATAATCTCATTGGTCTCATTTAAGCAAATTGAATGTTTGGAATTTTATTCCAAAAAGAAAAAAATAACGATTGAAGAGTACGAGTAACGCAAGTCGTAAATCGTAATTCGTAAATCGTACTTCAAATCATAATTTAAAAAATAAACGACATGGTTGCTGTCAAACCTGATGAAATATCAGCGATACTGAAACAACAGTTGTCTGGCTTTAATACTGCTGCTGAACTTGAAGAAGTTGGTACAATATTGCAAGTTGGTGACGGTATTGCACGCGTATACGGATTAACTAAAGCCCAAGCGGGTGAGTTGGTAGAATTCGAAACAGGCGTTCAAGCTATCGTATTGAACTTAGAGGAAGACAACGTAGGGGTTGTACTTATGGGTAGCCCTGACGGGTTGCGTGAAGGCTCTAAAGTTCGCCGTACTAATCGCATCGCATCTGTACAAGTAGGTGAAGGTCTGATTGGGCGTGTTGTAGATGCACTTGGTAAGCCGATTGACGGTAAAGGTGCTATTCCTGGAGTTACTTACGAGATGCCTATCGAGCGTAAAGCGCCAGGTGTTATCTTCCGTGAGCCAGTTGCAGAACCTTTACAGACGGGTATCAAAGCGATTGACGCGATGATTCCTATCGGACGTGGACAACGTGAGCTTATCATTGGTGACCGTCAAACTGGTAAAACTGCCATTGCGATTGATACTATTATCAATCAGCGTGAGTTTTACGAAAAAGGCGAACCTGTATTCTGTGTATATGTAGCTTCTGGTCAAAAAGCATCTACTGTTGCACAAGTTGTGCGTACATTAGAAGAAAATGGCGCAATGGACTACACTGTTGTTGTAATGGCAACTGCTGCAGACCCTGCACCTCTACAATTTTATGCACCATTTACAGGAGCATCTATCGGAGAATTTTTCCGTGATACTGGTCGTGCTGCATTGATTGTTTATGATGATTTATCAAAACAAGCTGTTGCATACCGTGAGGTATCTTTGTTATTACGTCGCCCTCCGGGACGTGAGGCATATCCTGGTGATGTTTTCTACTTACACTCTCGTTTATTGGAGCGTGCAGCGAAAGTCATCAACGACGACGGATTGGCTAACAAAATGAACGATTTACCAGACTCATTGAAAAATGCAGGTATCGTCAAAGGTGGTGGTTCATTAACGGCATTGCCGATTATCGAAACACAAGCTGCCGATGTATCTGCTTATATCCCGACTAACGTAATTTCGATTACAGACGGTCAGATATTCTTGGAAACGAACTTATTTAACTCGGGTGTACGTCCAGCGATTAACGTTGGTATCTCTGTATCTCGTGTAGGTGGTTCGGCTCAGATTAAGTCTATGAAAAAAGTATCTGGTACTTTGAAATTAGACCAGGCACAGTACCGTGAGTTGGAAGCATTCGCTAAGTTCGGTTCGGATTTGGATGCAGCCACACAAAGTATTTTGGCAAAGGGTGAGCGTAACGTGGAAATTTTGAAACAACCACAATACTCGCCAATGTCAGTAGAGAAGCAAGTTGCTTCTATCTACTTGGGTACAAATAACCTAATGAGAAGTGTTCCCGTTAATAAAATCAAGGAATTCGAAGAGTTCTTCTTGACTACATTGGAGCAACGTTACCCAGAAGTTTTATCTTCTTTCTTGAAAGGTAAATTATCTTCTGAGTCAACAGATATATTGCGCTCATTAGCAGCAGAATTGACTGCTCAGTATAAATAAATGTCTAATGTTTATTGTATAATGTCTGATAGTATGACTTGTACATTTAAACTTTTGCATTTTTGAAATAGGAAAATAATATAGTTTGCTGCCTAAAGATGTTAGTACATGTGAGGGCAGCAAATTATACATTCTACATTTGACATTATTCATTTAGAAATGGCAAACTTAAAAGAAGTACGCGACCGGATTAAATCCGTTCAAAATACCAAACAGATTACGAAAGCAATGAAGATGGTCTCTGCCTCTAAGTTGCGCCGTGCCCAACAAGCTATTCAGCAGATGCGCCCCTACGCGAATAAGTTGAACGAAATGTTGGTAAACATTCTGTCTAATTTGGATGGTAATGCTAACACCTCTTATGGTGTGGAGCGTCCTGTTAACCGTGCTTGTCAGGTTGTTGTTACTTCCAATCGTGGATTGGCAGGAGCTTTTAATTCAAATGTAATTAAAGCGGCTGTTGCTAATATCAATGGAAAGTTTCATGATGTACATGAGTCAGGTAACTTGACAATCTTGTGTATTGGTAAAAAAGGTTACGAATATTTCGCGAAACGTTATCCGAAAGCAACCATCGTAAACGATTACGTGGCTTTATTCGATAAATTGACCTATGACAACGTGGCAGAAGTAAGCCAAATGTTGATGCATGAATTTTCTATTGGAGATATGGATGCAGTAGATGTGTCTTATTGCCGCTTTAAAAATGCTGCCGTTCAGTTTGCTGAAACTGAGCAATGGCTTCCTGTTGGTAAATTGGATGAGGATGTTGCAGTAACTGAAGAGAAATCTAAAGTTAAAGCAGATTATATCTTTGAGCCAAGCCAAGAAGCATTATTGGAGTATTTAGTTCCAAGTATTTTGAAGACTACGTTCCAAAAATACCTATTGGATACACATGCTTCTGAGCACGGTGCGCGGATGACAGCAATGGATAAAGCGACTGAAAATGCAGACGAATTATTGAAAGGCTTGAAAATTAGCTACAATAAAGCACGTCAAGAGGCGATTACTAACGAAATCTTGGAGATTGTTGGTGGTGCGGCTGCATTGGAGGAAGGATAGAATTAGTTGTCGGTCATGTATGACTTAGACAATGAGACAAGCAAAGTAAAACGAAAAAGGGCATTCTGCGAAAGCAGGATGCCTTTTGTTTTTTCATTTGATTAAAGTGTTCCAATTCTACTGTGGAACAAAAGTCCCTGTCTTGGTAATCTTTGTCGTAAAAATACTACTATTAGAATCAAAAGAACCCTCTGAAAAAAGAACAAGATTTCCGTCTACCATTTCTGCTTCATACTCTCCCATAAGAATATCTCCTCCACAATCTATATTAGGCAGACAGTCACACCAACAGCCACAGTCATCGGTTGAAAATTCGAACTTACTGTTTGTCAAAGTATAATCACCTTCACAATAGATATTGCCCTCTATAGTTTGGCGCTTTAGCTTATTGTCTTCAAGGATGAAAGCCACTTCTATTGTATATTCTTGAATGGTAGGTTCTTGTTCTGGAGTATTTTGATTAATCGTTTTGCGGAGTTCTGTTATTGAGCCTGCATAGCTCACAACTGTTTCTTCTTTGGAGCAAGAACTTGTGATGAGAATAAATAAGATTAAGATTGTTAGATGCTTCATGTTTTTTAATTTAGAACGTTCTTTGACAAATCCAGTGATTGTGAAAAAATAAGAGTTCAAATCTCAAACGAATTTTGGGCTTCTTATTTTTTCTCAATCACATTAGACTTTATGAATGAGGTTGAGTGAGATTTAAGCGTCGCTATTTTATTCTTATTTGAGGCAAAAAACACAGATAATGTTGTTTATTAGCGAGTATTTTTAACGAAAAATAAGGATAAAAGAGCAAGTTTAAAGCCGC
>CALDUB010000194.1 GCA_937923465.1 uncultured Saprospiraceae bacterium | reverse complement strand
CGCATATTCGTTTTTGAGACGGGCGACATCGGCATTCATCGCATCGGTAGCAATGTTGGCGCGGTCTATACTTTTGTCTGTCAGTTCTATCTCACTGCGAAGGGTTTCAATTAGTTTTTGACGTTTTTGGATTTGACGTTGTAACGTTAAGTAGCGGTCTAAGGCAGCTTCTTTGTTTTGTTTGGCGGTGTTTAAAAGACGAGTGGTTTGTTTAATGTCTTTGAGGAGACGGCGGCGGGTTTCTTCTAGGTCGGATTGGGATTGGGCGAAGGCGTTTACTGCACAGATTGTGAACAGGAAGAGAAAGGCTATTTTAGTTAAGTATGACTTAGATTCTGACACAGATTTTATTATGATTTTTATTATGTTTTGCTTGTATGACTTTGTCTTTTTTGAGAATGATTATTATGATTTATATGATTATTATGAAAGCCAGTTCACGAAAAATCGTAGTATACATCATAGTAAAATCATTCTAAAATCTGTGTCAAAGACCAATTCGCTCTTTACCCTTAATTCCCCTTCGTATACCGCTCCGGTATCGAAAACGGAATACTAACCGGCCCACCAACATCCACCTTACTCATCTCAATTTTCACCGTCGTCTTACCCGTCTCAGGACTACTCATTCCTATATTCCGATTAAAAGAAAAAGATTGCCCATTTGGAAGTGCTCGATAATCAGATAATTGTATCAAGCCCATACGATTGTCCTTGGGTTGAGAAATCAGCATTTCGACCAATTTAAAAGTCAAACCGTCTGCTTTGTAGGCTGTCTTATAATTATCACTCTCTCCACCTAACATATAGCTAGTGCTGTCTTTTTCTATTGTCAAATCAGAATTAAAAAATATCGGATTGCCAAACAACATCGCCTGCAAGCCTTTAAAATCAACAGGCAAACCAAATTCATCTTGCAACCACCATATATCTTTCGCCATATAACGCTTATTCAAACGGTCAATGACGAAAATGCTATCTGGGCGTATCAAAACGCGCCCCGCTTCTATTCCAAATGCTTTTGCATTCAACCAAATCACACTATCCTTACGCATCTTGATGCTACTAAAAACAGTCATGCTGCGGTCTGCATCTGCAAACTTAATTTTTGCTTTCGCTGATACCCAATCCGCATTAAATTGGTTCTGTACCATTTGTTTTTGCACATAATCTGCACTACGCGCCTTGAGTTTACCTGCACGCGCACCCTGAGGTGTTTTACACGCCGAAAAAAGAAGAATGCCGCAAAGAAGAAAGAGCAAGTTAAATTTCATATTTTATTATTGTATCAACTTATAACTGTATTACAAACTTAGGAAGTAAAACCTCATAACCCACAACTCTCAACCTTTCAAACAGGTTTCTTATGTTTCCAACGCTTATGTGACCACAACCAGTATTCAGGTTGCTCTAAAATCATACTTTCAACCAGACGCGTATGTGCTTCGGTGATTTCAAATTCGGCAGTTTCCTGTGGATTATCGAAAAGCGTAATAAATTCCGCCGTATAATAACCCCGTTTCACCCGTCTTTGTTTGTAGAAAAGGACAGGCATATTATACATTTTTGCGTATTTTTCTGCGCCCAACATGACTGGAGTTTCTTGGTTTAGAAAAGTAGTCCAGTAATATTTGCCTTTGTTAGAACCTGGCGATTGGTCACCTATGAATGCAACTGCGGTTAGCTTATCTTTATTTTCTTCATAAAACTCCTTCGTGTGTTTCGGCACTATCATACCCGTCCCAAAAGCACTCCGTGAGTCTACCATTTTCTTATTCAAAAACTTATCTGTCAAAGTCGTCATTAGACCATATGCCGCATGTTGCATTTGCGCGCCAAGACCGACTGCTGCATATTCATAAGTAACATAATGCCCCGCAGCGATGATAATACTTTGTCCTTTCTCAAAATAAGCATCCGCTACTTCGGGATTAATTATCTGACATCTTTTGATAACCTCTTTTTCCGAAATACTAAAGATACTGATGCTTTCTACTACAATATCACAGAGATGACTGTAAAATTTATCCGCGATTGCTTTGATTTCTTTTTCTGATTTTTCGGGAAAGGAATTGCGCAAATTAGAGAAAACAACCTTCGTTCGATAGCCGATTAGTTTGTATAAAACCCAATAAACGACATTTGACAGTTGATACAAAACTGGCAAAGGCAGTAAGGATAATGGTTTGATAATGAGATAGTAGAGTAGTTTGCTCATTTAGTATTTGAATCTGTATGTTTTAAAATCACTTCTCAGGTTGGAAACCTGAGTTACGGTTTATCCCTCCCAAAAAAGGCACAAATCGAAAATCTCCTCTTTCTTCTTCCTCCCATTCCGTCTCAGATACCCGACGAATGCGATACATTATCTGTTCTTTTTCTCCGACAGGAATGACTAATATTCCTCCGACTTTCATTTGCAAACGTAGAGCTTCTGGAACTTCGGTAGCTCCTGCCGTTACTATAATTTTATCAAAAGGGGCATACTCTGGCAATCCCATAGTTCCGTCTCGCAAATAACAGCGCAGATTACGCATTTGAAAAAAACTCAGTAACTGTTTTGTCTTTACATAGAGTGCTTCCTGACGTTCGACCGTGTAAACCCGCGCGCCCAGAGAACCTAAAATAGCCGCTTGATATCCTGAACCTGTTCCAATTTCAAGTATCTTTTCTCGTTTTTTCACGTCTAATAATTGAGATTGAAAAGCAACAGTATAAGGTTGTGAAATTGTTTGTTCATTGCCGATAGGAAATGCTTTATCTTCATAAGCATGCTCTTCAAAAGCTTTGTCTAAGAAGAAATGCCGTGGAATAAGCCCCATAGCCGCCAATACACGTTCGTCCGTAATACCCTTCTGGCGAAGAGTGTCAATAAGACGGCGGCGCATGCCTTTATGACGATAAGAATCCTTTTGCATTTACAAATTACTGGTTTTGATTTACGAAAGAATGCAAAGCTAATAAGCAAAGAGGAAATTATTACATTTTATAAACTTTCAAATGTAATAATCTCTTTAAAATGGGTTAAATCGCAATTTTTACATCAGAATTCGGAATTTGGTACATCTTTTTCGATAAAACCTTACATTTGCAACTCAGAAGCTGTTCGAATTAAACTAATTTTATATATGAAGACAATTCTCTCTCCTAGAAAAACATTTAAACTCAAATAGCTTCTCAAAAAAGAAATTTTTCCAATCCGAAGTAGATTCACTACTGACTAATAAGTTAAGTGTCGTAAATCATACCTCGTAAATCGTAAATATATATGGCTCTAGATACCACTGTACAAGAAAAAATCAACCACTGGCTTAACGGCAATTATGATGCAGAAAGCAAAGCCGAAATCCAGCAGATGTTGGACGAAGGAAAAGAAACAGAATTGACTGATGCATTTTACAAAGACCTCGAATTTGGTACAGGTGGTCTACGTGGCATCATGGGTGTAGGTGCAAATCGCGTCAACAAATATACTTTTGGAGCAGCAACTCAGGGTTTTTCTAATCACTTATTAAAGACTTATCCAAACGAACAAATCAAAGTAGCAATAGCGCACGATTGTCGTAACAATTCGGATACTTTTGCCAAAATGGTAGCAGAGGTTTTTTCTGCGAATGGCATCTACGTTTACTTCTTTGAAGGTTTGCGTCCGACTCCAGAATTGTCTTATGCGGTGCGTGAATTAGGTTGTCATGGTGGTGTTGTTTTGACGGCTTCACACAATCCAAAAGAATACAATGGCTACAAGGCATACGGACCAGATGGTGGTCAATTAATTGCACCAAATGATGTGAGTGTGATGAATGAAGTCCGTTCGATTACGGATGTCAGCGATATCAAATTTGGTGGCTCTTGGGATAATATCGAGAAGATTGGAAAAGAGATTGATGACAAATATTTAGATGAATTGCTGGCACTTTCTATCTCTCAAGATGCAATTAAGCGTCAGAAAGATATGAAAATCGTTTTCTCTCCGATACACGGAACTGGTGGAGTTTTAGTACCACCAGTTTTGAAAAAGTTCGGTTTTGAAAATGTAATTTTGGTGGAAGAGCAAATGGTATATGACGGTAATTTCCCAACAGTAATTTACCCAAATCCAGAAGAAAGAGAAGCCTTGACTATGGCTTTGAAAAAAGCAGAAGAAACGGGCGCCGACTTAGTCATGGCAACAGACCCTGATGCTGACCGCGTTGGTATCGCTGTGCGTAATACTTCCGACGAAGTCGTTCTTTTGAATGGTAATCAAGCAGCAGTTTTGTTATTACATTACATGTTGACCGCTTGGGAAAAAGCAGGAAAACTAGACGGTAATCAATACGTTGTGAAGACGATTGTTACTTCTTACTTGTTAGATAAAATCGCAGAATCTAAAGGCGTAGATTGCTATAATACCTTGACTGGATTTAAGTGGATTGGTGCGATTATGACGCAAATGGAAGGCAAAAAGACCTTCATTGCGGGTGGTGAAGAAAGCTACGGTTACCTTGTCGGAGAACATGCGCGTGATAAAGATGCGATTGTTTCTTGTGCGATGATTGCGGAAATGGCAGCCTACTACAAAGACCAAGGCAGTAGCCTTTACGAAGCATTAGTAAGCATCTACGAAGAGTACGGTTTTTACAAAGAAAAATTAGTAGCTATTACCAAAAAAGGTAAATCTGGTGCTGAAGAAATTCAAGCGATGTTGGCAGGCTACCGTAATGCACCGCCGACAGAATTGGGTGGTTCTAAAGTTGTAACTATTAAAGATTACAAATCTGGCATTTCTAAAGATTTGGCATCTGGTGAGGAGTCAAAAATGGACTTACCAAGTTCTAATGTCTTGCAATTTTTCACAGCAGATGGAAGTATCATTTCGGCGCGTCCTTCAGGTACAGAACCTAAGATTAAGTTCTACTGTAGCGTGAAAGAAGACTTGGACAATGCAGAAAGCGTTGACATGGTAGAAGCAGAATTGGATGCTAAACTAGAACGCATCATGAGCGATTTGGGTGTGTAAGTAACACGCGGGTTCCACCCCGTGTATAAGTAAGAACAGCTTATTTCCTTAACTGGGAGTAAGCTGTTTTTAGATTAAGTTGGCGTTATTAGGGAATTCATGATTTCAAACCCATTTTCTAAAACAAATACCCTCTCTTTTGCATTTCCTTTCCAAACTAACAAAATAATGAATAAGAAACATTTACTCACACTCTTTTCCTTTTTGATTTGCCAAATGCTCATTGCCCAAACGGGCATCATTAAAGGCACAATCAACAACAGCATCAACAATGAACCCGTCGGCTTTGCTTCGGTCCTTGTCATAGACACAGATAGTGGTACGACGAGTGATTTTGATGGTAACTACGAAATCACGGGCTTAGAGCCTGGTTTGTATAGTATTCGTGCGAGCTACGTCGGTTTTGACGATGTGACAGAATACGAAATTCAGGTTTTCAATAACAAACCTGCAGTTGTCGATATCAAAATGACTGAGGCGGCACAAAACTTAGAAGAGGTTGTCGTTAAGGCTTCGCCTTTTAAGAAAACAGAAGAAAGTCCTGTTTCTCTGCGTACTATCGGTGTCGCAGAAATCCAGCGTAATCCAGGTGGTGGACGTGATATTTCCTTAGTTGTTCAGCAGTTACCAGGTGTAACTTCTTCGGCTTCTTTCCGAAATGACTTGATTATTCGTGGTGGTTCTCCTAATGAAAATCGCTTTTATTTAGATGAAGTCGAAGTTCCAAATATCAACCACTTTGCAACACAAGGTGCATCGGGTGGTCCCGTTGGTTTGATTAATGTAAACTTCATCCGTGAGGTAGACTTTTACAGTGGTGCCTTTCCCGCTAATCGTGGAAATGCCTTGAGTTCTGTCTTTGGATTTAAACTGAGAGAAGGACGTGATGATAGATTGGGTGGTTCATTTACTGTCGGTTCGAGTGACTTCAACTTGACTTTAGAAGGTCCAATTGGTGAGAAAACTACTTTCTTAGCTTCTGCGCGTCAATCTTATTTGCAATTTTTATTTGAAGCGATTGGCTTGCCATTTTTACCAACTTACAATGATTTT
>CALDUB010000193.1 GCA_937923465.1 uncultured Saprospiraceae bacterium | reverse complement strand
TATTCTGTCTAGATATTGAGCGACTTCTAGGTGCGTCATTTAGATTTCCTTCTTTTTCGTTAATGCAGTTATGGTTGATTGGTGAAATTACGGATAATATTTAAGTAAGGTTCGCTAATTTCTCCAGAAATTACGCGGATTCGGCAAACGGTCTTAGACCGTAACAACGAACAGCATGTCAAGTCTTATAAACAATACCCTCATAAAGAGTAATATCCAAAATACTTTCTTGTTGAGCATAATTGCTCGCACTGCTATAAACATATTGTGGAGCTTGAAATACCCAGCCAGCCCTTACTGGATTGCGATGTGTGTAACGAATTTTCGCCCAAATCACCTCTGCAGACCACAACGCTGTCGGATAATTATCTTTTATCCACATTTGATATTTACTATTGTTGCTGTTCTTTTTTGCGTTCCATTCAAAGCGGTGTAAGAGCCACTCTTTTCTACTTTCTTTTCCACTAGTTTTAATCCATTCTACTATTTTTCGGGAAGTATATTTCTTGAAGTCGCGCAGTATTTCTGACAGAGTATTGCCTTCTGGACTTGCTTGAGCTACTAAATGAATATGATTGCTCATTATTACATAAGCGTAAACAATTAAGCCTTTTTCTTTGATGCAATGTTGTAAGCTGTCAATGATAATATCCTTACATTCTTTTCGTGTGAATACGTCTGTCCAATCTACGACGGTTAAAGTTAAGAAGTTTATACCCCTTTGGTCTAAGATTTTCCTTCTCATAGTCTTGGTTTTTAATGTGGTGTAGTTTTTTTCTGAATTATACACAATAATAAGGAAAAAGGACGAATTGTGAGAGTTGTGTTAGAAATGAAATTTTAGCTACCAAAAAGCGTTCGTTAATTTCTCCAGAAATTATGGGGATTCGGCAAACGGTCTTAGACCGGTCGTAGTATTGTTTGTTCTTTTTATATTGCTTGTTACGGTCTAAGACCGCTTGCCGACTTACGTATAATTTTTGGAAAAATTAACGAACGGGAACGTAGGATACGTACAAGTAAAGTTCGCTAATTTCTCCAGAAATTATGCGGATTTGGCAAACGGTCTTAGACCGGTCGCAGCATTGTTTGTTCTTTTTATATTGCTTGTTACGGTCTAAGACCGCTTGCCTGCTTACGTATAGTTTTTGGAAAAATTAACGAACGGAGAAATGTAGGAACACTGTGACACAACGGTTTCTTGTTTTTGTTGTGTTGCGGTCTAAGACTGCTTGCTTATTACGCATAGTTTTTTGAAAAACTAAGTAACTTCTTTTGCACATGCAATATATGATACGTACAAGTAAAGTTCGCTAATTTCTCCAGAAATTATGCGGATTTGGCAAACGGTCTTAGACCGGTCGTCGTATTATTTGTTCTTTTATATTGCTTGTTACGGTCTAAGACCGTATGCCGACTTACCTGTAACTTTTTGAAAAATTAACGAAGGAGGATAACAATTATTAATTTCCCTTTACTTCCATATTTACTGGTTCTGTGTCGCCAAAACCTAATATCGGATAGAATATAAATGGAAGAAAAAATAAACCAGCCCCAAAATTACCAGACTTTCCAAATTTAGCAGCAACTCCATTTAGTATGATCCAATACATTCCAATGTTAATTATAGGTATTAGGGTTACGATAAAAAGGTCTCCTTGATTTGCCACTTTACATAAGTAATACAGATTGACAAATGGAATGAGCGCATACCAGCCCTTGTAGCCGCACTTAACAAATATTCCCCACATTGCAGCCCATATCGTCGCATATAGGAATACTGCAAGTAAAATAAGTAATGTCTCTATTGAGCCATAAAGCATGGTTTCGTTAATAGAAAAAGTATACTTACTCCCCATATAAATCCATGCGGCATAACGTAAACAAACGGTTAGTAAAAGCATTGAAAATCCAAGAATATAAACGTTCCCACCCGTGACTTTTTCTACTTTACGATATATTTCTCTAATAGCAAAAATGAAAACGAACATTGCTATACAATAATAGGCGAGGGTCAATTTATTATAAGTCTGTTGTATTGGTGAAAATGGTTGTTCTGGTTTTGGAATAATATTCTCTACTAAATAGTTTCCTAACAGACCTATAAGGAAAAGTATTACTGTCCATTTAACGACGGATATTAAGATGACTACTGGTTTGCTCATTTTACTTTTTTTGTGTTAAAGATGCTCTCAATTTTTATAATTGTTCTAAAAGGCAAATATATTCAAATTAAAAAAAAACAAATATAAATAGCGATTTTATTTGGAATACCATAAAAAAAGCCCCCTTCCCAAACAGGGAAGGAGGCTGCACTACCTTAAATCGGTTAATAAAAAAAGCAGTGCCTCATAGTATGTATATAAAAGGGATTCTTAATTCAGAACCATTTTCATGGTTTCTGTTTGCGTCGCTGTCGATAATTGATACCAAATCAATCCACGCGCATTTAAATCTTGATTACTCACTGTAATCTCATTTTTACCAGCTGCAAACTCACCATTAATCTCATGTAGTTGTCTACCTGCCGCATCAAAAAAGCGTACCGTAGCACTTTGTGCTGTCGGCAAATCAAAACCGATTGTCGTTTCCGATTGGAAAGGATTCGGGATGTTTTGATAGAGAACGAAAGCCGTCTCAGATAGAGGAGCGTCGTCAAATTGTAACGCTACTTCTAGTAACTCTGCATCCGCATTTGTGTCCGTTAGACGATAAGCCTCATTAGGTGTCAAATCACTTGTAATATCTAAGGATTGAGCCAAGTTACCAGCTTTTTTCGCTTTGAATTGTAGCTTTAATAAAGCAGTGTCATCAGCGATATTCAAACCTTGATTGTTGTGCAAACTGATAGCAATTTGTCCATTATCATTTGGATTGAAAAGTAGACCGTCTTGGATTTGGTCGCCGCCTGTCATATCGATAAACTCTAAAGCATCCGCCGCAAAATTTAAAGTAAACTGGAAACCTGCAATGTTCGTGAAATCACGCGCACTCAAGACTACATCTAGCATTTCGCCATTTTTAAATGACTGGCTATCTGTATTGAAAACTAACGTTTCGTCATTTGTACGTTCCTCTGCGCTGTTGTCGTTAAGATTGGCGTCTGCTGTGCCATTCACATCGCCCATTTTGATAGCTGTGAAGTTGGCAGCCATGACATCATTTGTCAAATCTTGTAATTGTAAAATCTCTGGGAAACCAAACTCCCACGGGTTTTGTGGATTTTGAAATTCATAGTACATATCCACAAATCTCCAAGAATTTACAAAAGCAAGCTCTGTATCAAGACCCAAAATTAAACGCTTTATCATAACCACATCACTCATCGTTATCGACTGTGAGTTGTTCACATCTGCTGCGATGATTTTGTATGGAGAGTTTAACAATTCTAAGTTTTGAATGTGGCGTATTATCTTGATAATATCAAAAGTCGTTACACCATTATCGTCGTCGCCGTCTCTCTCTGGTACGACCGTATAGTCGATGCCCACAGGTAGATTAGGGAAAGTGAAAATACCTCCGTCAGTCGTCATATCGGGTAGGGCATTGCTGCTGCTAATCAACATCACTTCAACATCACTCATCTCATCGCCTGGCTCCGTCATAATCGCGCCTGCTACTGTTGCTTCTGTACTTTCGTCTGGACAAACACCATTGTTGTCTTGAATGTCAATCGTCGTCAAACAAACCTCTGCATTGCCAACGGCATCCACAGCATAAACCTCCAAACTCACTACTCCAAAATCAGCACAAGTAAAAACCAAATCCGTCGTAGTCGGCACAACATCAAATAAGCCGTCCGCCACTTCCATATAAAATTTAATATCTGTCGTTGCCGTACAATTGTCAAATGCATCGTAAACAAACAAGTCTACATTTGCCATGACCATACCGTTTGGTCCCATATTCGCGAGGTCAGTCGCCAAGTTGCTGTTACAAATCAGACTTGGTTTTTTGTCATCAACCACTGTGACAACCGTTTGAACTGTTGATGTATTTCCACAGCCGTCATTGGCAGTAAAAGTTACCGTTGTACTTCCTAATGGATAGTTTCCATTCGCTGTTCCGTCAATAGAACTATTGAAATCATTAGTGATTGTTATGCCACTGGTATTACAACCGTCCGTTGCTGTTGCAATCATATTTGTCGCATTTCCAAATAGACAATCTGCATCTACAGGTACGATAACGGACATCGGTGCACTCAAAACAGGCGCATTTGTATCCATAATCTTAATGATTTGTGCATCTGTCCAAATACCGCCTGCCGCTGGATTGTCCGCATCATATTGACACCAATCAATCACTTGCCAAGTTCTGATAATCTTGTAACAAGTCGGGGCATTCAAATTGAAATACATATCGCTATAACTCACCGCTAACATAGCGCAAGTCGTACCTCCCGTTGGGAAAATATCTTGTAAATAATTTGGATTCAAATCTGTCGGAGTCAAAGTACTTGGGTCGCGACAAGTATTTGTTTCTGTGTAATCTGCTGGAAAATTAATGCCTGTTCCGTCAAATGGTGTTGTATTCTCAACCGTGATGACTTGTGAACAAGTACTGCTATTTCCACTATTATCTGTCACAGAAAAACTACGCGTAATTGTTCCCGAACCACATTGACCGATGCTAAATAAGCTGTCGATTGATGTCGTTACACCACAGTTGTCACTGGCAGAGAAGACACCAAAGTCGTCTAAATTAGAGAAATCATCCTGACAGTTTGCCACCACATTCGCAGGACAAGACAAGGCAGGTTGGTTATTGTCTTCAATAATCACATTCACCATACAAACCGTTGCAGATGCTGGATTTACTGTTTCGTAGACTTGTAAAAAGACATTGTAAGTGCCACCGGCTTGGGTACAATTAAAAGTCAAATTATCTGTAAAGTCTCCATTAGATAAACTCGCACGAAAAGCTATTGGCGAACAATCATCATAACTCGCAGGATTATCACAGTCGCTATTGGCATCAAAAACACAGGCAGGAACAGTTGCGACACCGCTTGTATTTAAGCTAATCGTCGTAAACTCTTCACAAACTGGCGTTGGTGTTTCGTTATCAAAAACAGTAATGTTTACTGTACAATCATTCGCATTTCCACATTCATCCGTCGCAGTATAAGTAATCGTTTCTGTACCAAGTGGTACATTATTATAAGGACCAAAGCCCGTACCTCCAAAAGAGGTCGCTGCCGTAATCGTAAAGCCTGAACAATCATCTGTTGCTGTTGCCGCAGGCAATAAAAAAGATGCGGCACAATCTCCTGGCTGTGTCGATGTACCAACTGTAAAGTCATCAGGACAGCTAATCACAGGTGCAGTATTATCTGTCACCGAAATGATTTGAGTGCCCATTCTGATAGAGTTGTCACACCAGTAAATAGCAGTCCACGTACGCTCGATAGAGAAGGTACTGGCAGAGCAATCTGTTATCATGACACCGTCTGAAAAACCTGTGCTCAACATGCAATTGTCAATGCTATCTACAGGAATATCAAAACCATTTATTGTTGGTTGTCCTGTATTTGTTGGATTTGTGGGGTCTGCTAAACCACAATCTACTACTGCATTCGCTGGAAAAATAATGTTATCTGGGTCAGGTGCTGTCAAGCGAACCTGTTGCAAACAAGTACTAGTCATATTAGGAAGTGCAGGGTCAAAAACCGTCCACTCTCTAACGATAACTTCCGTGAAGCCTGGAGGAACTCCTGTGCCGTCTGTGCAAGTAAATGAACTCAAGCGACGTACTTCTAGATTTTGTGTTCCAAAGCAATTGTCAGTCACAGTCGCGGGAGCGAAAGCGATATCTTCATCTTCGAAAGGCGTCGTACAATCAATTGTCACATCCGTACAAGTGACAGTTGGCGGTACTTCATCGGCGATTAGGAAATAATTATCACAATTATTTCCGTCTGTTTGATGAAAGTAAGTCACCTTGATGAGTTGACCTAAGTCTAAAACTCCCAAGTTGAAAGGGTCTCCAAGGTCAAAACCTTGTCCTGCAAAAATCAGAGTATCTAATAATGGATTGTTG
Organism: uncultured Saprospiraceae bacterium; assembly: GCA_937923465.1. Taxonomy (GTDB): domain Bacteria; phylum Bacteroidota; class Bacteroidia; order Chitinophagales; family Saprospiraceae; genus JAHDCG01. Next base: position 1,537 of record CALDUB010000193.1, on the reverse strand, counting down.
TCTTCATTTGTCACGACAACGCTATAAGGCTGTGTACAATCTGGAGATGCAAAGCCCGAACTCGGGATACTTAGTGTTACTTCGCAAGTTGTTACATCGGGCGAAGTGTTCGCAGGCGCGCTAATAGGATTGTCGCAAGAAAGCGTACAAGTCTGCGCGGACAAGGAGAAATGCGTCGTTAGTAAGCACAAGGCAACTACGAACAAACGTCTTGTTGTTGATTCTTTGAAAAATCCCATGAATAGCGATATGAAAAAAATAAAAACCAAGGATTTATCTTGATTTTGGATTTTTACTTTTTTCCTATCACGGAAATTTTCAAAGAATAATTTTTTAGTTTGGTTTTGAAAAATGGTCTGTGTACCGATTTTGTTCCCTTTCATCATAGTCTAATTTTCAGCAATACAATTCCAGCTCTTGCGTGTACAAAAGCATGATATTTTCAACTACATACTCAGTTGAAAAATCGTCGAAAAGACTGCCGTCTTTGTTAATAGTAAACGTGCGGAATTAATGAATTAATTTTGAATGATGAATTTTGAATGACGCCAACTTAATCATTGTCGAACATTTTTTTAAGTCATCTCCAACCTAACTCAGTAGAATTCCACACGAAGGTTACGAAAACCCCTGTGGGGGAAAATTACCAATTATCCCAAGGCTTTGCCGCAACAAAAGTGTTGATTCCCTTACGTTTGCGGGTTTTATCCGCTTAAAAAAATAATTAAAAAATATGGAACATGCGTTGACGAAATGCCAAAGCTGTTTAACTTACGGAAAGAAAAATAGGAATGCATACAAGTTAATTTGAAACTGAAAATCTGCTAACCAAGCGGACTTTTAGTGCTCATTTTAACGGGCATTTTGCATTTTAATTAAGAAAAGTGTGTAGTTTTCTCAAGATGCTAGTGCTCCCATATCTTTCAAAAAAGTTGAGTTGATTCTTGATGTTCAAAGGATTAAAAATAAAAAATAGACATCAAAATCTCCACTCATGTGTGTTGTGTAATTCTCCGTAATAGTATAAAAATGCTCCAAATAAGTTGAGTAAATTTTAGGAATTCATTTCAAGGAAGAATCGTAAATTTCAATTTACGCAACAGAGTCACGCACATTTTTAATTCAAAATTCATCATTTAAAATTAGTCCTAAAAAAGATACTCAGTTGACAACGCGAGGCTGTCAATATCTTAGTTTGGTCATAAAGTTTTTGTAATTGTTAGTAAAGTACAGGAAATAATAAAACAGGAAATAATCTTTTCTCTCTCTAATTGTGTGTTTGTATAAGACAATTATATAATATCAAAGATGTTGCCAAGAAATGATAAAAAAATGTAATGTGAGAAGGAAAAATCAAAAAGCCAATGTTTTTTGAGGAACATTGGCTTTTTTAATGGAATTTGCTGAGAATAAAGTCTATTCTCAGCAATAAGTAATAAGCAGCCTACTCAGGCACAGCATCACCATTCACATCCCCAACCTTATAGCCAGTAAAGTCAACATAAGTATCACTATTTGAAGAAATATTTAAAACAAT
>CALDUB010000192.1 GCA_937923465.1 uncultured Saprospiraceae bacterium | reverse complement strand
CAAGCCTTCATTAAAATGGATTTTGTGCCGAATGATTTGCGTTTGGCTTTGTTGCAAGATATCGTTTCTTCGCCGAATGCAGCGCTGAAAATGGTGATGGCGGATGCGGAGATTAGTAAGATGTTGTTGCAGCGGATGTAGGGAAAGGTTGTGCTATTTGTAGGTCGAAAGCGAAAGGTTCTTTTTTCCTTAATTAATTTTACAAAATATGCGGATTACAAATATTAAAGAATCTGACCCATTAAAAGTGTATGGAGCTAGTCTTACATTTAGTGATAAAAACGCTAATTCAGAGGATATAATCCAATTTATTAACGCTGTACCACAGGAAATAAAGAACTTACGATTTTCTGAGAAAAGTATTCTTCCTGTAAGTCTTGGTAAAATTAAGCGATTAGATAATTTAGATATTATCTGTTTAGAAAAATACCCAATACCTGAAGAAATATTAAAAATTCCTACTGCTCGTTTAGATATTAGACGATGCCTTCAAGAGAATCTGTCTTTGAGTCTCTTTCAAGATAATGCAGTGAACGAGATGTACATTTATGGTAGTTTTCGAAGGTTGCCCGAAGGAGATTATAATTTGCCTAATTTGGGAACACTCCATTTATATTCTGATTATTTTATTAAAATACCTGACGGAAAGCATTATTTTCCTTCTTTAGTTACTTTACAGATTCCTCGTAGCGGATTGAGAAGTATTCCTTCTAATTTTTTTGCAGGTGAAAAATTAAAGCACTTAAATATTGGCTCTAAAGAACTACAGAATCTTCCTGAAAACTTATCTCAATGTAAAGAATTACAACATTTTGCTATTACAGCTCCTTTGACAAGAGGTATCCCAAATTTAGTTAATACTTCAATTAATCATGTGTTTTTATCTCAATTAGAAGGGCAGGATTATGGAAATTGTCAATTTCCTAGCACAGTCAGAAAGGTGACCATTAGTGGGAAAACTATGATAGATTCCTTTCCAGATTTGAGTGAATGTGACGATTTATCAATTTTAAGTCTCAAAAATGGGAAAAATTATCCCCAATTTGCGCAAAATTTGTCTTCTTTGAAGAATTTGACTTGTTCAGCGATTCTTGATGCCGAATTGCCTAAAGAACTGGAGACTGCCACAAATATAGAGACGCTTCATCTTTATAGATGTCCAATTACACATTTCCCTTATTTCCTCTTAAATTGTGCTTTTTTGTATTCATTACAACTTATTGCTGTCCGTATTGGGCAAATTCCAGAAGATTGGAAGTCTTGTGTTAATTTGGAAATTTTATCTATTGAATCAGACTCTTTAAAAGTACCTTCTCTTAACTTTGCACACGAATTTAAGAATTTAAAGACTTTTGATTTATCTCAAACTAGTAAAGGTTCCCTTAGTGCGGGACTATCAGCTGTTTTATCAGGTAATAATCCTCATGCCGCTTTATCATCTATCATAGACGATAAATATTCCTTAATTGGTAAAAAACTATTGCCATTAGCTTTTGATAGTAATTTATTAAAAGGTTGTCTATTTCGTCCCGTTTATTACAATGGCGGCGGCAAAAACAAAAGTCTAAAACCACAAACCTTCCTCGATTTCTGCGCAGCCTTAGGAAAAACCAAACTAAGCCAATCAGACAAAGAATACTTTTTCGATTTATTTTGGAAAACGCCAAGGGTGCAAGAGCTACCTCTTTTTGATTTTTCGACTTTTCTTAAAGCCTTAAACATCAATTTTCGACCATTGGTGAAAGTGTTGCAACGCAGATTAGTTCGTGAGGTATTATTACAGCATTTTCTTAAAATGAAATTGGTGAAAAATCCTATTGCATTTGAAGCTACAGATGAAAAATTTCTGCTGTCTGCGGAAAGTAAACCTATGTTAGAAAATGTGCGCCTGTTTTTGCGAAATGAGTCCTCAGATAATGTAAGATTAGGTTTGCAAATGCTAAAAACGGGTGGCGTACCCGCTGAAATGGCAGAAGAAATTTTACTCCTTGCGAAGACTGACAAAAACGAAGATATACGAAAAGAGGCACAGGAGCTTTTACTTGAAGTCGCGCCTGCAGATTGGTCTGATTTAATCAAAAATAAAATTCAATTTTACACCACGGAGCACGCGTATATAAAAGGTTTTTTTACAAAGAAATTGACAGATTTAGCAGAACGAATTAAGCCTAAATCAGCTGCGTTTTTTGCATTGCTTTTACGTAGAAAGTATAGTCATCTATCAGGTTCTGCGACAGAAATTGATGAGTTTCTTTTTGCAACTGCACAGTCATTAGGCATTGAAAAAAAGCTATTAACTAAAAAAGCAGTTGTTTTTGTAAACGGGACAACGACTTGGAAGAAAACGGAGATAAGGGAGAAGTTAGAAGCGATTGGCGCGCAATACGTTACGAAGTATTCAAAGAAAGTTACACATGTGTTAATTGGAAAAAATCCATCCTTTTTTGATGTGCAACGTAAAGACATTCAGATACTTATCGAAAATTTCTTGCAAACTTATTTATCACAAGCAGTACCAGATTTTTTAGAACAAGCAGAGCAAGAAGGCGATACTGCAATGTCTAAAAGTGTACTGCAATTTTTAGAAAGCGAGGACGCCAATAGTGCGCTGGTTGGTTTAGAAATGTTGAAAACAGGCGGTGTGCCAGAGAGTATTTTACCCGCTTTATTGGTCATGCAAAAGTCTTATGACAATGCAAAAATACGTGGAGCAGCAAAAAAACTACTAGAACGATATGGTCCTGCAAAATGGCTGCCTTTATTGAGTAGCCGATTGATTTTTAAGTCAATCGGAAAGGGAGCCAAAGAGACAGATAATTACAATCGCTTGATTAAATTAGAAAAAGAAATTTCTTTTGAAGCTGCGGCGGAATTATCTATTCTTTTTTATAAAAGGTACGAGAGAGGACTCCGATTTTTAGTGAAAAGAGGAACAAAGGGAGGCGCATTTCATATGCAAGCATATCAAGCGATGTATCGAAAGGAGTGTTTGCATTTGTCAAGTGGAGTAGGCTACACAGATTGGCGCACAAGAGGTAATTTAGATACTTACTATGGCTCGATAGGTATGGTGAATATGTCGATTAGTTTTCCAAAGGATATAAATGAATTGGGGAAAATTACTGAGATAGATTTGCACAATGTCAAGGTGAAGGCACTGCCAAAAGGCATCACCAACCTCGTAGATTTACAAAAGATAGATGCCTCATTTAATGGTTTGAAATCTCTGCCGCAAGGTCTGAAAAAACTCAATAAACTAGAAGAATTAGACCTGTCTTTTAATGATTTTAGTGATTTTCCTGACCGGGTTGTAGAATTGAGGGGATTGAAGAAATTAGATTTGAGGAACCAGAAAAACAAACAGTTGAAGATACCAGAGAGTGTTCAGAAAGCACTTCCTGATTGTGAGATATTAGTGTGAGAATTTTAAGATTGAATGAACTACACATTTAGTGAATGCTCGACAATTATAAAAAGATGTAACTTTATCACTCTAAAACTTTACAACACTAAAACTTTTATCTACCTTTGCGCCCGCTGTAACCGATTTACATAATCGCTAACGGTCGTTATACGTTTTTTCAATCGTTAAATACTTGATAATCAATGATTAAATCGAGGTTTAGCAGTTACAGCCGAAAAAACGGGATAACTTCACAACAATTTATACAATGGCAGAATATCTTCCAAAAGAGAAAACAGAAGAAATCTTCGCAAAATACGGTGGTTCAGCAAAGAACACTGGTTCAGCAGAAGGTCAAGTAGCATTATTCACATTCCGTATTGCGGAATTGTCTAAGCACTTAAAAACAAATAACAAAGACCAATCTTGTCGTCGTACCCTATTGACATTAGTTGGTAAGCGTCGTCGTTTATTGGCTTACTTGATGAAAAAAGATATCGTTCAATACCGTGAACTTATCAAAGATTTGGGTATCCGTCGTTAATATTTACGATAGAAAATATAAAAAAGAGGCTTTACTTTCGGGTAAAGCCTCTTTTTTTGTTGGTGGAAGTTACTGAGTTGTGGTCATATTAGTTAGATTTGTACTGAATAAACGAGTACAGGAATAACAAATAACACAATAACGAATAACTAAATGGACATCGACCAAGTGCGCATCAATTTTTCAGACGACTCCTTGTTTGTTCTAAATATCTGTCTGTCTTTTCTAATCTTTGGAGTTGCATTGGATATAAAATTGAGTGACTTTAAAAAAGTACTCCAACAACCAAAAACAGTCGGAGTAGGACTCTTTTCCGAATACATTCTATTGCCAATATTGACGATGATTTTGATTTTCATCTTTAAGCCTCAGACTTCTTTGGCCTTGGGAATGGTTTTGATAGCCTGTTGCCCAGGCGGTTCTACGAGCAATTTTATGGTGCATTTTTCTAAATCAAACTCTGCGCTTTCCGTTCTTTTGACGTCTATTACTACTGTCGGGGCGATATTTATTACACCTCTGGCTTTTGAATTTTGGTCTAATTTTGTACCAGGCAAAGAGAACCTTCCAGAGTTAAGTATTGATTTGTTGGATATGGTAATAAAAGTTGTCCAACTCATCTTTATTCCTGTTCTAATCGGCATTTTTTTAAATGAAAAATATCCCACTTTTACCGATAAAATCAAAAAAGGAGTAGGCATCTTGTCCCTCATCATTTTCTTTGCCTTTGTTATTGGCGCCATTATTACCAACTGGGAATTTGTTCAAAAGTACCTTTTTACGGTCTTTTGGATTGTTGTGATACATAATAGTTTGGCGTTTGTGCTCGGTTATTATACTGCTAAATCATTTGGAGAAAACGAAATGAACGCTCGAACCATCTCAATTGAAACCGGTATTCAAAACTCGGGACTAGGTCTTATTTTAGTGTTTAATTTCTTTGACGGATTGGGCGGAATGGCTATGATTTTAGCATTTTGGGGAATATGGCATTTGATTACGGGATTTGGATTGGCGCTGTGGTGGCGGAGAAGTGCATAGTTACATTGTAAACATTTCAAACTATGACAGGTTTTAATTAAGTTTGCTACAATACAACGCAAGATTTACGCTGGAAGAAATTCTGTAAACAAGGTGTGAAAAAGCCATTGTGCCTCTAATTGTTGGGTTGGTGTGCAAAAACAGCCGATGTATCGTTTGGAGAGTATTGATATTGTATCTGATTTTGTGTCTCGTAAACGTGTTTTTGATAATTTTTGAAGTGAGTGAATCAACACAACAATTCAATAAATAATTATCAAGTAAAATTAAAACTTACTTTTTAAGATTAAAAGAGAGGTGAAAAGGAAGGTATTAAGACTAATTTTTATCTCTCTTTCTTTTGCCTAAGATTCATTTTTTATTTGTAAAGTATTGATAATCAGAATTGTAGGTTTATTTGAATTCCTATTTTTATTCCCATTTAAGATAAATCATCGGTTTGGTATCTTATTTGTATTATTCATAATGTGAAAATAACACTCATATGTTAGTAGCACATTATGAGAATCCAATGTATGCAAAATTAATCCAAACTGAAATGAAGCGTTACGTACTTTTCCTCTTTTGCTCCCTCATCTATTTTTCTGCACAAGCCCAATATCTTGAAGCTGGCGTATTCGGCGGTTCTTCAAATTACAAAGGCGACCTAAGTAATGGTAAAGTCAATCATGGCGAACACAATGTTGCTTTAGGTCTATTTGCTAGGTATAATATTTCTCCAAAATTTGCGGTACGTGGTACACTATTGCGAGGAGAAATCACAGGTAGTGACTATCAAGCACCAAACGAAAATATTCGTTTGCGTAATTTAAACTTCCGCTCTGAGATTGTTGAATTTGGGGTGACTGGAGAGTTTAATCTAATGAATTTTAATATTCCTAATAAAGAAATATCAACACCTTATATATTTGCAGGTGTTTCTGTTTTTCACTTTAATCCACAAGCCGAATATCGCGGACAGTGGATTGATTTGCAGCCATTGGGTACGGAAGGGCAGAATATGGACGTAGAAACTTATGGGGCGCCATACAAGCGTTTTCAAGTTGCTATTCCTTTTGGTCTAGGATTCAAGTTTAACTTAAATCCTCGTGCTAACTTGGGTGTAGAATTTGGTTTCAGAAAAGTATTTACGGACTACCTAGATGACGTGAGTACAGCTTATCCAGACATTGCATCATTGAAAGATGCAGACCCATTAGCAGCAGCATTATCTTACCGTTCTCCAGAGTTTGCCGGGCAGCCTTTAGAGAACCCAGATGGCGCTTTGCGTGGCGACAACAAATCGACGGATAGTTACATGTTTATTGGCTTGACGGCTTCGGTTAATTTGACAGATAAATATGGTTTAGATTTTGACAAAAAATACGATATTTTTAAGGAAGAATATCAAGAATATGTGGAGTCTCAAAAACCAATTAATCAAGATAAAACGCGCTTGAAAAAACGCAAACGTAATAAGCGTAAAAAAGAAATTAAAAAGCGTAGAAAACAACGTATCAAAGAGATTAATAAGAAGAAAAAAGCAGGTTGGAAACGCCAAAAAGAAAGAACTGAAAAAATGGAAGGAAATAATAAACTGCATAAAAACGGTTAATTTATTTCTTTTAAATAACTGGAAAGTAATTCTATAATTCAGTCCAAATTTTCGAATCAGGTTCGATGACTATAAAAGGTCATCGAACCTTTTTTTGTTTGGAACTAGTCGGATTTCAATTTTAAAACAAAAATGTTTTATTTGTTCTGATTTTGACCGAAAAACGAATCGATAAAACAAATTATTAAACAAAAAATATGTTTTATAGTGTACTGATAATGAAATGATTAGGATAATTTATTAACAAAATGTTTTATTTAATTTGATAATTAAAACAAAATGCTGTATTTTTGTGTCAGCAGTAGCAGAGGACGACCGCTTTTAGTTATTTTTATAAAAAAGTGAATCATGAAATTCAGTTCAATAAAACAAATAGAATTACCAAAAATTACATTACAAAATACAATCGACTTTATCGGTAGGTATTGGTTTCGTGGTGTTATTCTCTTCTTTGTGATGCAAATTTCCTTTAACAAGAATTTGAGTATTCAAGTTAAAATGAATGCAGTGGAAATGGAAAGCATCGCACAAACTGATATTGTCAAAGCTGCTCCTGTTGTCAACCGCATAGTGGAGAAAAAACAAGCTAAGCCAGCAGTTGCCAATACAGTAAAAAAAGTCATTAATCAAGCACCTGCCGAAATGAAAGCATTGGCAGGTATTGGAGGGGTGAAAAAGGCAGTGAAAAAGAACTGGAAATCCAGTGATTTTGCGAACTTATCTTTTGTCTTAAATCCAACTTTGCAAGAGCGCAAAAATGTGCCACAAGACATTGTAGATTTAAAGAACAAATCTTGTCATAAGTATGTGGAACGTTTTGCCCGAGTTGCCATTGGTGAGATGAAAAAATACGGCATCCCTGCCAGTGTGACTTTAGCGCAAGGTCTATTAGAAAGCAATGCAGGAAGCAGTAAACTGTCCGTGCAAAGTGAAAACCACTTTGGTATCAAATGTAAACCTAAATGTCTAGGTTGTACTTGCCGCAATTATCGAGATGATGATGTGTATGATATGTTTCGCGTATTTGATACGGCGTGGGAGAGTTACCGTGAGCACTCCGTATTGCTATCGAATAGTCGCTACAAGCATTTGAAAAAATTAGGAACAAGAGATTATAAAGGCTGGTCTCATGGTTTGAAAAAGGCGGGTTATGCAACGGATAAGCAGTACGCAGAGAAGCTGATAATGATTATTGAGATGTTGGATTTATATCAGTTTGATGTGTAGTGAAGGGGAGTGTTATAGCCCCCTAATCTTAGGGGTGATTGGTTCTGATTCTTTGCCGGTGTCGGACACTTTTATGGCTATAAAACTCTAATTTTTTTATTAAAATCAATATTTTCTAGGAGAAGTGTCTGACACCTGTAACACGCAATATGCTGATTTTCAATAGCTTGTTACAAATGTCAGACACTCATTGCTTATAGCTTTATCATTAAAAGTTAACTTTATATTTATTTGCCAAGGTCAAAGTGTCCGACATTCACGCATTGATAAATAGAACCAATCACCTTTGCCTTCAGAGGGGGAGGGGGATTCTCTCTCTATCATCGCCGCCCAAACAACAAACTCCCAATCCGCACCATAGTACTTCCTTCTTCCACAGCCAATTGATAATCGCCAGACATTCCCATTGAAATTTCTTTAAACGCCTCGTTATCAGTAAAGAAGTCACTTTTTAATTCTTCAAAATAGCCCTTCAAACGTTGGAATTCTCCTCTAACTTGCTCTTTATCATCTGTAAAAGTTGCCATTCCCATGACGCCGACGATACGCACATTTTTCATCTCTGAAAAGTCGGAACTCTTTAAAAAGGTCAATACATCTTCCACATTTTGCCAGCCAAATTTACTTTCTTCCTCCGCAATATGAAATTGCAAAAGACAATCAATACTACGGTCATTTTTGGCAGCTTGCTTGTTGATTTCCTCCAATAGGCGTGCGCTATCGACAGAATGAATCATGCTGATAAAAGGAGCAATAAATTTTACTTTATTGCGCTGCAAGTGCCCGATAGCATGCCACTGAATATCTTTTGGTAAAGTTTCATATTTTTCGGCGACTTCTTGGACGCGATTTTCTCCAAATATTCTTTGCCCCTTGTCATACATCGCTTGGATAGCAGCCGCAGGTTTGGTTTTGCTCACAGCGACTAAAGTCGTATTTGTTTTTAATAATTCTTCTTGAATTCTCTCTAACATTTATTTGTAATTTTCTGATTATCAGTTGCTTGGATTGTTAGTTGCATAGAAAAAGATAACGCACATTTAAAATTTGGTTTCATTTCCATTCATTTTTACACAAATAAAAACCTAAATTTCGATAATAGTTTGGTGAACACGTGATTTTGCGTTAATTTTATTTTTCTTTGCAGTCTATTTCGGCTTATTTTCAACAAACTATTAACGCTATTTCTCAATGTCATTACCCACTGAAAAAATAAATAACCAAAAGTTCAAATTTAAAGAACTTAAAGTTTATTCATCGACCGAATGGTTGGCGGATAACAAAAAGAAGTATCGACAGGTATTTGACCGTTTTGAGACGAGTTACGTTTATGTTGAGTTATCTTTTCTCAACAAATTATTTGACCAAGAAGATTGGCAGGTAAATGTAGAATTGAAATGTTGGGCGGTCAAAAAGAATACGAAGCGCGAGATGTGTCATTTGTCCTTTGATAAAATGATTAAGAAGTATGATAGTTTGGTTTTTGTGCGTGAAGGCTGGGGCAACAAATCAGTCGGCGCATTTTGGAAAAAAGGCACCTATTATTGGGAAGCATTTATTGACGGTGAACTGGTCAGCAACAAGTATTTTTACATTGAAGACCCAGGGAAATACGTCAACCCTTCTAAGAAAAATCCTTACTTAAATCTACAATCTTTACGTCTTTATGAAGGTCCATTTGATGATGAGACGCCTGAGGAAGACCGTACTTACTTAACGACTTTTCATCACGAAAAAGCACGTTATATCTTTGCCGAAATTGTCTTACAAAACATTTTTCCAGGTAAAAACTGGCAATGTGAACTGTTTACAAAGTTCTATAACGACGCCCGCGAACTTAAGGGACAAGTTGTTCGCTTGCAAAAAGTAGAGCAAAAAGACGAATTAATCACGATAACGGCGGGTTGGGGCTCGAATGTAGAAGGCTCGTGGCGCAAGGGTAAATATACTTGTGAGATTGTCTTTATGAATCGTCTATTGGCGGTGATTCCATTTGAAGTTGGGAAGGCAGAGTCTGAGGGCATTAATCCAGTTTATATGCCAGACAAGAGTGCGCCGATGATTTTCTTGCCAGAGGAAGATTTGCATTCGACTTTTGATGAAGTCATGCTGCGTATGGAAGATTTGACGGGATTGACGCAGGTAAAACAGCAGGTAAAAGACCACGCGAAGTATATTAATTTTGTGCAATTACGTAAGGAAAAAGGATTTGAAGAGAAGGATGCTATGAATGTCCATGCGGTTTTTACTGGAAACCCAGGGACAGGCAAGACAACTGTTGCAAAAATGATGGGACGTTTGTATCAAAAAATGGGACTGCTGACGCGCGGACACGTGCACGAGGTAGACCGTTCGGACTTGATAGGAGAGTACATCGGTCAAACGGCACCGAAAGTAAAAGCGGCATTAGACAAGGCGCGTGGTGGTGTTTTATTCATTGATGAAGCTTACTCTTTGGCTCGGGAGAAGTCAGATAATAAAGATTTTGGACGCGAGGTTATTGAGATTTTGGTGAGAGAAATGAGTAATGGGAAAGGTGATTTGGCAGTCATAGCAGCGGGTTATCCAAAAGAGATGAATAATTTTTTGGAGAGTAATCCGGGACTGAAATCTCGTTTTAAAATGATTTATAATTTCGAGGATTACTTGCCTCAAGAATTAATCGAAATTGCAGAATATGCGTGTGTTTTTCATGAAGTGCGTCTTTCTCAAACGGCAAAAAGTAGACTGGGTGAAATCATTACGGAAGCGTATCGTAATCGCGATAAAACCTTCGGTAATGCGCGTTTTATATTTGATTTAATCGAGAAAGCAAAAATTCAATTAGGCTTAAGGATAATGTCTGAAGAGACACCTGAAACGCTAGGAAAGGAGTTTTTGGAGGTAATTGAGTTGGCTGATGTCAATAATATTGACTTGAAACGCGCTAAAGTCATAGCAGCTATTCCGATTGATGAAGATTTATTAGTTGATGCATTGAGTGAGTTGAATCACCTCATTGGTATGCGTAAAATCAAGGACCAATTCAATGAATTGGTGCGTTTGGTGCGTTTTTATCGCGAGACAGGAAAAGATGTTTTGAATGCCTTTTTCTTGCATACTGTTTTCGTTGGAAATCCAGGTACAGGTAAAACAACTGTCGCGCGTATCCTCACAAAAATCTATAAAGCGCTCGGTATGTTAGAGCGTGGTCACATGGTCGAAACTGACCGACAAGGAATCGTGGCGGGCTATGTCGGACAAACAGCGATTAAAACTGCTGAGAAAATCGACGAAGCCGTTGGTGGCGTTCTTTTCATTGATGAAGCTTATGCGCTGACTCAGAGTGGTAAGAGTCAACGAGGTGATTTTGGCGATGAAGCGATTCAGACTTTATTGAAACGAATGGAAGACCAACGCGGCGAGTTTTTCGTATTCGTGGCGGGCTATCCTGACAACATGGAGACTTTCTTAAAAGCCAATCCAGGTTTGAATTCTCGTTTTGATAAAATTCTACACTTCGAGGATTATCTACCAAGTGATTTACTGGAAATTTCGATGTTGATGTTGAAAGAAAAAGGATTAATGACTACTCCTGAAGCGGAAGAACGCCTCAAGGATTATTTCATTTTCACTTATGACCGTCGTGATAAGTTCTTTGGGAATGCGCGTACGGTGCGTAGCATTGTTGACGAAGCGATTAAAAACCAAAACTTACGTTTGTCTGCAATGCCAATCGAAGAGCGTAATGATTTGAATATCAATTTGTTAACAGCAGAAGATGTGACTAACTTTAGATTTGATGAAGACAGCGCAGTGTTTAATAAAAAGACGATTGGTTTTAGAGCTAGAGGGACGCAGAGTTAACTTATATGGGTTGTTGAGCGATTAAAATTTCGTAATTACTCAGGTCGGTATCGGTCACTTTTATTAAGAAAGAGTTGTGAAATTAAGATGTAGCATAAGAGTAAACAAAAATCAGTGCCCGATACCTCTTTTACGCCTTGAAAATAGGTATCGGACACTAATTTTATTTGAAATTCAATTAAAACCTTTAACCTGAAATCATTGATTTGATTAAAGTGACCGATACCAGAATAATATGAGTTGTTAAACTATCAAAAGGCCTAATTATGTCTACTCAAAAAATCGGTATTAGTGTTATTTTAATGATTCTGATAGCTACATTATTTACATATTTCATTTTCGAAACTGTACTAGAACAAGAAGATGTTGTCGTTGTAAGATATGAAGAAGAGGAAGGCGAGAGAGCATATGTTTTCTCAAAAAGTATGGATGAAGGTCTAGCTTTACCAGAAATAGATTATCTATCAGAAGAAGAAATTATTCGTATAAGTAAGATACTGGTTAATCCTGTTGGTACAAAACAATCAGAAATGGACGAAGCATTAACTCTTTTAAACAGAATGAAGAAGAGTGATTATGAAAAAACTTGGTTGTTGTATTTAGAAGGAAAAGTGAAAGATGCAAAATCTTATGGAGAGGAACATGCGGAGTCGGTAGCTTCTAGTATAAAACGACGAATTGTTTTATATCAAACTATTTTCGAGCTTTGTGAAGACTATGATGTCTCTTTTTTGCGCTTGGATAAGGGTACTAAAGCGGATATACGAGCAGCCGCAAAGAAAAGGGCTTTTTTGAAAATGTTTTTGTGGTAACAGAGGGATAGATATATTCGTAAGGGTTATATATGAAATCGGTTTGTAAAATTTTATGATAACCACTAATCATCTACACATCGAAATTTGAAAGCATATAGCTTTCAAATAGAGTTTGTGGATGATTTCGCTAAGAGTTACAGCCAAAATCATCCACAAAGACAAAATTTTTTTCCAAAATTTTCCCAATGTGTGGATGAGTAAGTTAATATTTTGTTGCAAAGTCTATTTTCTTACCAACTAATATCATAAAGAACTTTCGTAAGTAATTTAAAATGCATTAAATTTAATATCTAGATGCATACGTAATCGTAAATTGATAGTCAGTAATTTAATTCTAATTATTTGCCAATAATATGGAAAAACCAAAATTAACAGTACAAGACATACGCTATAAATCGGGCTTCGAATACGACGGCAAGCATTGGCGGGCGACGGGGGAGTACACCTACGAGTGGCAAGACGGGCGATGGAGTCGTGAATTTGAAATTTCACGCTCTGGTGGTGTGCGCTTCTTAGAAATAGAAGACCAAGAAGATATACAGCGGATTTTGGTTTTTAGGAAAGAAAACCCACCTGCATTCGAGAAGAAAATAACGACTTGGGAAGCTACAAATGCACCTGTTTCTATTCGTTTTCGTGGGAAAAATTATAAATTTAAAGAATTTTCTTCCGCTATTTGGGATGATAGACGTGCCGCCGCAGGAAATGAAGAGACTGTTAAAGTTTGGGATTTTTATTCGGAAGACGGAGAGATTTTTTCGGCTGAACTATGGGAAGAAGGAGAAGTTGAATGCTATGTAGGAAGAGAAGTCTCGCCTAATGCATTTAAAAATATTACGGCGGGTGAACAGCCATCAAGATTTGGCGCAGGTGGACTAAGTGAAGTGCCAACTGGCTGTTGGATGCCGCTGATTTTCATTGCTTTTATTGGTATAATTAATATTTTTCAATGTGGAAGTAGTTCCTCTTCTCAGTATGAATATCCGACAAATAAAGGCAGAGAATTTACCTCTATTGTCAAGGAATTTGATGCAAATGACGAGTTTACTCTGATTTTGAGAGATATGGATTACAAAAGTTCACAGCATTATCACAAATACGAGTATGTGACGGATACTGCTGGTGTTATCGTGAATTCAGAAACAGGTTGGTACGAAGTGACACCGACTTTCTTTAAGCAACACGCCAATCATTTGGGACTGCAAATGGTGCACAAAAATGGTGGAACAAAGTCTTTTGGGGCGGCGCCTCCTGGGTTTTCTCAGTTTGTCGGTAATGAAAACTATGGTCGTTGGGTTGATAATTATGGCGCAGAAGAGTGGGAATATAATGCGGAGTACGATGATTTGAATGCTGTTTTGACCGACGGCTTTTCTACGCCAGTCAGAACTGTTTATGATAATTGGAGAAATCCAACTTCTACAAACTATATCCCACAAGACTACAACACTACATTTTATTTGATATCTGAACGTGGCGCAAAGAGTAATTGGGGAATGATGACGGACGCACAGAGAAAACAAGCGCTCGAAGAGACAACACGTAGACGGTCTTCAGGTGGACGTTATTATCGGACAGGAAATAGAAACTCAAGAACAGGTATCCGTTCAGGCGGTGGTGGTAAGTAAGGGGATTTGTAGAAAATAAGCTACCCAAATTTAGCGCAGTTATTTTTTCTTTAGACAAGTCAAAAAACGCAGGCATAGCCTTCGCTATGGCGAGTATTTTTAACGTAGTATAAAGGAAGAAGAACGAGCAAAATGGGTAGGTTATTTATTACAAATTCCCTAGTTTCCAAAACAAACGAAAATCATGGAAAATATATTGAATTCAGAATGGAGTTGGTTGCCTTTGACCTTTATTTACTTGTTGAATGCAGTGGTAATTTTAGCAATTGGACGTATCGTCTTCAACCGAATGAATCGGAGGATTAATGTATCAGAAGAACTGGTCGTTAGAGATAATTTTGCGTTTGCTATCACGGTGACGGGTTATTATGCAGGTCTGATTATCGCATTTGGCGGTATCCTGCACGGGACCTCTCTTGACCTTTTGACTGATACGACCAATCATACTGCCTACGGAATATTGGCAATCATTTTATTGAATATTTCTTCTTGGCTGAATGACAAATTTATCTTGTATCAATTCAAAGTTGAAAAAGAAATCATCAAGGATAGAAATGCAGGAACGGGCGTCATTGAAGCTGCGAATTACGTAGCTTCTGGTTTACTTGTTTATGGTGCAGTATCAGGTGAACATCCAGACTTTTTTCCTCAGTTTACCTTTGGTCACTTACTCTCTGGAATTCTTTCTATTTTGATATTTTGGACGGTTGGTCAGGTTATTTTGGTTATTGCTTCTCGTATTTATCACAAGATGCTTCCCTTTGATGTTCATGCAGAAATAGAACGCGATAATGAAGCGGCAGGACTTGGTTTTGCTGGTGTTTTGGTTGCTGTTGGTATTCTTGTTGCCAATGGAATCGCTGGTGATTTTGACAATTGGACAGACCATTTTAGTATGATTTTGACAGATGGTGTTTTGGGTATTATTCTATTACCGATTATGCGCTGGATTACCGATAAAGTTCTTCTTCCTGGTCAAAAATTGACGGACGAAATTTCTAATCAAGATATCCCGAATAATGGCGCTGGATTGATTGAGGCGATGTCTTATATTGGTGGAGCGTTTTTGATTGCTTTGTGTTTGTAAAGAAG
>CALDUB010000191.1 GCA_937923465.1 uncultured Saprospiraceae bacterium | reverse complement strand
ATTTCTGACGGTGTTATCACAGTGCATTTTGAAAATTTAGGTTTGCAATTGCGCGAAAAAGACAATCCAAAATACCTTGACCCAAGTGGAGAAACTGCAATCAGCGAGCGCAGCAAAGACGCATTGATGAATGAGCGCGATATCGAAACTTTCGCGTTGGGTAGCATGGAAGATTGTTTTGGTCCTGAATATGCGGTTTACAACGGTCGCAATACTTCTCGTCAACCGAACACGGATTTGCAGGTAATTTCTCGCATTTTGAGTGTGGACGGCAAGCGTCATGATTTCTCAAAACCTGTTACTATTCTTGCAGAATACGACGTGCCAACTGATGCTTGGTATTATGAGCAAAATGCAACGAAAACAATGCCCTACTCTATCTTGATGGAGATAGCATTACAACCTTGTGGTTTGTTGGGCGCGTATTTGGGTAGTACTCTGCAATTCCCAGATATGGACTTGTACTTACGTAATTTGGATGGTGACGGAGAGACTTTTGACCTACCAATGGGGACAGACTTCAGAGGCAAAACGATTTTGAACAAGTCAATTTTGACTTCTTCGATTGCGCATGGTGGTACAATTTTGCAACGCTATACATTTGAGCTTTCAGTTGACGGTCATGTATTCTATAAAGGAAATTCTTCTTTCGGATTTTTCACAAAAGAAGCATTGGCATCGCAAGCAGGATTGGATAAAGGTGTGGAAGTGCCGGCTTGGTATGTCAGCAACAATCTGACGCCGAAAGACTACTTGCAAATCAATTTAGATTCACTGTACGGCAAGATGAAACTCTACAAAGCCCCCGCGGGCAAACCACATTATCGACTGTCTGAAAATCAGTTGAATATGTTGGATAAAGTATTGATTTCCAAGGATAGCGGTGAATATGGTAAAGGCTATATTCATGCGACGAAATTCGTCAAACCATATAACTGGTTTTTCGCTTGTCACTTCTATCAAGACCCTGTTATGCCAGGTTCTTTGGGTGTGGAGTCTATCTTACAATCGATGCAAGTTTTTGCTTTGCAGCAGGATTTAGGGAAGGATTTTAAAAACCCGAAGTTTGTGCAATTGGCGCAGCATAAGACTGTTTGGAAATATCGTGGACAGATTCTTTTGCCTGTTAAAGAGATGCATTTGGAAGTTCATGTGAAGTCTATTTCTAAAGAAAATGGTGTTCTTTCTGTTATTGCTGATGCTTATTTGTGGAATGAAGGGATGCGGATTTATCAGGTGACGGACTTGGGGCTGGGGATTGAGGAGGCTTAAACCGCAAGGACGTCGGACGCTTAACTAAACCAAAAGCAGTAAATCGAAAGATTAAAAACAGAAATTACCCAAAAGTAGTGTCTGACGTCTGTCTTTTGCTCATTACAGACGTCAGACGCTACTTTTAATAAATTTTACTTCATAATTCGTCAACTTATCGCTTTTATTTGATTGAAGCGTCCGACGTCTTCAAGTTTTCAAAATCATAGGTACCGGGTTGCCTTAGTCACTAAGGTAAAATAAAATTTAGTGAATATATCTTTTAACGAAATATGCAAGATTATAGATTTACTTATATCGAAAGATTTAGTAAATCGAGAACTTGGTGTTATAATATTAAAGCAATTGGGTATATTAAAGGATTTTCAAGATGATTGTGTTCACTATCTCGCGAGACTTCAAAAACACGAATATCAGCACAATTTTTTAAAACAATTAATAAAAATAATAGAAGACCCTAAACTGAAAATATATGAATCTTCGCGCTCTTGGTATATCAATATCTTCACTTTAAATTCAGAAAGAGCGTACGATTTAAGGAAAATCAGACTTAGACAAAGAGGAGAATTCTTCAATGATTTTTTACTAAATGGAAGTGTTTTTGAAGTGTTTGAAATTGCAAATTATGTGAGTACGCTTCAAGCGAAATATAAACGCTTTCACGTTAAATATGAACAATTTGACTTCTCTAATGAATTTCTGAAAATCCTTGAAAATCAGAGACAAAAAGAGTCTGTTCCTAATATCTTCTCTATCAAAAAATACCCTTTTGAAGAAGCACTAAAGACAGGTTTTGAAGAAATTATAATTACGGATTTTCCATTTATTGAGTTGAATGCTGATGTTTTGTCAAAGCTGAAAGGAAAGACTCTGAAAATGCGACGGGGTTATTATTTACGAAATGAAAAATTATTCGTGAGTCATCCGCAAGTGAGAATAATTATTGATACACATCACTACTTACCAACAGTTTTGATACCAGATGATTATTCTAATAAAGCGGGAAGAATGAACTTGTTAGATAAAAATATATTCAAAGGTAAATATTTGGTATCTATATCAAATACACCACAGAGTCTATTTCCTAATGAATTGTCACTATATTCAAATCTGGAGGTTATTTTCTTTTCAAATATGACAATGAAAATACTACCTTATCGAATTATGCGCTGTAAGAATTTGAAGTACTTAATATTTTCGACTTTCAAACCAAAAATTAAAATACATTCACTTTTAAGTTCTCATCCTACTTTAAAGGGGGTCATTTTTCAGTATAAAACGAGTGATTATAAAGGGATAAAAGAACATGGTTATAATTTTTTGCCAATCGAAAATTTCAGTTTAGTAAAAAATGGTGTTCTTGATTTAATTTCAAAGTTATACATAAAACCTCTTGACGATGAACAAAATTTATTGATTGACATACTTTCTCCTAAAGCAAAAAAAATTACACAAACAGCAATATATAACCAAAACATTCCCGCTTATTTACCCATAAAATATCCAATGGACGTATTTAAAAGTACAACGTTTGAATGCAAAATACTTTTGGATGAACAAATAGAAATGATTTTAGAAAGGCTTTATCCTTCAGGAAAATAATTTCACATTAAACATGAAAGACATAGCTCAATTGGAAGAGCACACAATTTTGATTGTGGATGTAGGTTCAAATCCTACTGTCTTTCACTTTATTACATAAAATTTGTAAAGACGTCGGACACTTCATCAAACCAAAAGCAGTAAATTGAAAGATTAAAAACAGAAATTAATTAAGTGCAGTGTCTGACGTCTGTAATGAGCAAAAGACAGACGTCAGACACTAATTTTGGTTGAATCCGAGTTGTAATTCGTCAATTTATCGCTTTTATTTGAGTGAAGCGTCCGACGTCTTCAAGTTTTCAAAGCCCTAATGTTTTTCATTCCTAAGTCAAGAAAATTATTTTAAAAAAGCAAAATCATGACACTAACATACAACGGCAGCCCACAAAATCTCTACTGGCAAGGCTCCCCCCGAGACATCGTCTTCGACCCAACCGAAATAAAAGAAAAATTACAGCGCACCGACCTCACTTGCTACGTCCTGAGCGACCACTCCGGACGCATCGGAGTCAGCAACACCGGCGCACTCGTAGCCGAAGGACGCGGACTCCAAGTCTTAGCCATAGCCAACCCAATGACAGCCAATCAACTCGGCGACCAAGGCTTCCGCGAAGATTACAAGTTAAAATACGCCTACAAAACAGGCGCAATGGCAAACGGAATCGCATCCGCAGAGCTTGTCATCGCTATTGGGAAAGCTGGTTTCTTAGGTTCATTTGGTGCAGCGGGTTTAGTACCTGCGCGTATTCGTAAGGAGTTGGATACAATTCAATCAAACTTAACAAGCGAGACTTATGCGGTGAACCTAATTCACTCTCCTATCGAGGCAGCATTGGAGTCAGGAGCAGTAGATTTATTCTTAGAACGCGGCGTGAAAATCGTGGAAGCTTCTGCGTTTTTAGCCTTGTCGGAGCATATCGTTTATTACCGTGTGGCAGGTTTGAGCAGAAATGCTGACGGAAGTATTCACATCGGAAATAAAGTCATCGCCAAAATTTCACGGAAAGAAGTCGCGACACCTTTTATGTATGCGCCGCCAGTAGAAATGGTGAATGCACTTTTGCAAAAAGGAAAAATTACTGCTGACCAAGCGGAAATGGCGAAGCACATTCCAATGGCGGATGATATCACGGTAGAGGCAGACTCTGGTGGTCATACCGATAATCGTCCTTTGGTGGTTTTATTGCCAATCATTATTCAATTGCGAAATGAGATTGAATTAGAGACACGTTTTGAGCAAAAAATCCGTGTGGGTGCAGCTGGGGGTATTTCTACTCCAGCATCAGCATTAGCGGCATTTATGATGGGCGCGGCTTATGTGGTGACGGGTTCTGTCAATCAGGCTTGTGTAGAAGCAGGAACTTCTGAACATGTGCGTAAACTCTTGCAAACTGTTGACTCTACAGACGTAATGGGCGCGCCAGCCTCTGATATGTTTGAAATGGGTGTAGAATTGCAGGTTTTGAAACGTGGAAGTATGTTTGGTCCGCGTGCGAAGAAGTTGTATGAATATTATAAGACTTATAAGTCGATTGATGATATTCCTGCGTCAGAACGTGCGAAATTAGAGAAGACGGTTTTCAGAAAACCATTAGAAGAAATCTGGCAGATGTGTGTTGATTTCTTTGAAAAACGTGACCCCGAACAAATTGCTCGTGCGAAAGACAATCCGCATCGTAAAATGGCTTTGATTTTCCGTTGGTATTTGGGTTTGTCGTCTAATTGGGCGAATGCGGGAACTCCTGACCGGACACTTGACTATCAAATTTGGTGTGGACCTGCTATGGGTTCTTTCAATGATTGGGTGCGTGGTACTTATTTAGAGCCTTATCAAAACCGGAAGGCTGCGGATGTGGCGGAACGTATTATGGTGGGCGCGGCTTACTTGTATCGGATGCAGCATTTGCAGATGCAGGGTGTCGGTTTTCCTGTGGAAATGATGAGTTTGGAGATTGAGGAGGAGGCTTCTAAAATGGTCGTAGCTTAAAATACTTGATAAGAAAACAGCCTGTCTCGATAAATCGGGACAGGCTGTTTTCTTATCAAGACTTTTACTCTTGTATCACATCTAGCTTCGAAATTAGTCAGATATTTCTTACAGGTAAAAATTTCAACTCCTTTTCAAAGGCAAGAGAATACCTAGCAATGCAATAGGAATAAATTAAAGTCCGACGCTTAAGTACTCGGACACAACTATCTCACTATTAAAACCCTGACGGGCAAGCGAGGACAATTTTCCGCCTGTTTTCACTTTGAAAATCTTTAAAGACCATAGGGTATTGGCGGTTTTCAGAAGCAAAAAATATTCACTGTTTTAATTATCAAAATAATTATGTCCGAGTACTTAATTTTTATTTTTTAATGAGAAATACTAATAAGGTATTATATTTACACTACCAAATTTTACCTCGCCTGCCAAATAGAATCAACTCACCACTAAAAAAAAGTTAGCTTTACTCTATAGACTAGTTCATAAAAAATTAATACATATATAAATATATTATTATTATGCTATTTTCCTTTAAAAAAGTAAGTCCGTAGAAGGACTAGATACTGATTTTTTAAAGAAAACTATTCCCGACTGTATCGGTACGGGACAGGCTGAAAAAATATAAATTTCATATATACATTCCTTATCTGTAAACAAGTCTTATAGTAAAAAACAGTTTAAAGCTGCGGTCTATGAAATTTTTATTAATTCTAACATACTTAATGTGTTGCTCTTGTCTTGCCGTTGGACAAATAGAGTCTGACACTTTATGGTTTGTTTGGAAAGATGAGAAACGTCCCACACTTGAAAGGCTAGCTGCGCTCGAAAAAATTTGCAAACAACAATATCTCTATACTCAACCTGATAGTGCTTATGCCTTGGCAAAGATTGGGTACGAGTTTGCGGAAAGAGAGAACTTAAAAAAAGAAATGTCCTCTGCTCTCAAAATAATGGGAGTTGCATCTTCTAATTTATCCAATTATGAGGAAGCGATTGACTTACAAAATCGAGGTATAAAGCTTAGCAAAAGAATCAATGATAACTATGCCACAGTAAAACATTTAAATAGTCTGGGGAACGTTTATCTGAAAATGAGTAATTACGCTAATGCTCTTGATGCTTATAATCAAGGTCTCGAGATAGCAGAAAAAGAGAAGAATAAAGAGCTAATTACCACTTTACAGAATAACATTAGTCTGGTTTATCTTGATTTAGAGAATTATGATAAAGCATTAGAAATTTTGACTGAAATTCTCTCTATTCAAAGAGAGTTAGGAAAGGAGCATACAAAGGCATTGAATAATATAGGAACTATCTATCGCAAGCAAAAAAATTACGCGAAAGCACTAGAATTTTATCAACAAAGTCTTCAATTAAAACTAGATAACAATATAGCTTATGGTCTTCCGCTTTGCTATAGTAATATTGGCTTGGTTTACTATAAGCAAGGCAATAATCAAGAAGCCTTAAAATATTACAACCTTAGTACTAATTTATATCGCGCAGCAGGGCATCAGAAAGGCATCGCGCGTTCTCTTATAAATTTTGGTGGAATTTATCAAAATACTAATCCTGACACTACTATTATTTTACTAAATCAGGCTGTACAAATAGCAGAAAAGACAAAAAACACGGCAGAGCTTCGAGACGCTACAGAACTTCTCTATCAAGTATATCAAGCAGAGGGGCAATATAAAAAAGCCCTAGAAATGCACGAAACCTTTAATAAACTACAAGCCAGTATGCACAGCCTACAAAATCAAAAGGCAATATTTGCATATGAATATAAGTTAAAACATAAAAAAGAATTACTGGAAAGTCAAGTAGAGTATGAACAAAAATTGCGCGAAATCAAATTGCGTAATCAACACAATCAATTCCTAATCATAGGTAGTATTTTACTATTGGCGCTTATTACTGGATTTTACCTAAAAAAGAAATATAGTCATATTCTCAAAAGACGGACAGAGCTACTAAATGAAGTAGAAGTATTAAAAGAAAAATTAGCCAAACAAACCGTTTCTTCGTCAGGAAGCAGAAAAGAATTAAGCTTAGATAAAGGCAAAATAGAAAAGGCAATTAACAGTAAAATTGGAGAATCCTCTTGGTTAATTCTAAATCTCATTTTTGAAAATCCCTCTATCAGTAATAAAGAAATTGCTGAAAAAGTATCTCTTAGTATTGAAGGAGTTAGCTCTTCTCTACGACGAATGTATTCTACATTTGAAGTAAAAGCAAAGGGAAATAAGAAGGTAACCTTATTGATGAAGGCAGTCAACATTTCGGTTCAAGACTAAAAAATTAAGCCATTTTTAATAGAAAATACTACTACACCCTATCTTAACTTATAGCTGTTCGCTATTTCTTCCCAACACAATATTCTTTCATTTTTTAATCACAAAGCTAATAATTAACGGTTTTACTACCATTTAACCTACAAAAACACTTGCACTTTACTACTCAAATTAGAAGAATCATCATATGCACGGATATCCGTGCAAGCATTTTTGCTACAATTTTTTACCTTCATATCGAAGCAAAACGAAAAATCTTTACTTAGACAAGAATAAAAGTTAAATTAGTAAGGAGTTGAGATATTCGAAATACACGCCTCTTTTCAATATGTTTTCCGTTCTACTATAAAGCTAATTACTATGCAAGTTTAGAATTTGTCAAAAACAAGCAATTTTAAATTGGTCAGACGTTACTTTTTACACTTAACTTCGTTTAACTTTTACACTAAATTTAATACTCTCTAACCAAAAAAAAGTTATGAAATCTCACTTCCGTTTTCTTACATTTTTAGGACTTATTCTTTTTTCTGTTTCATGTGATAAAGAACCCGAGACAGGTACCCCCACTGTAACAAAGCCTGCAGTCAGCGTTAATGACATTAGCGGTAATGAAGGTGATGAAGGAACTACAGAGTTCTCTTTTACATTGAGCCTAGATAAAACTGCAACGACTAATGTTTTAGTAGATTACTCTACCCAAAATGGTACTGCTAATGCAGGTCAAGATTACATACCTGCTACAGAAACAGCAATAATATCTGCAGGTGCTACCGAAGTACAAGTAGTAGTGAAAGTAGTCACTGACTCAAATGTTGAAGATGATGAAACATTTGAATTGCTACTTGTCAGTGCTGTTAATGCTACAATTGGTCGTAATGCAGGTATCGCAACAATCATTAATGATGATGAAAACGGCGGCGGTGGCGGCGGCGGCGGAGATGATGACGAAGGTTATACTACGCCAGACTCCTATCCTGGTTTATCTTTAGTATGGTCTGATGAATTCAATGGTTCTTCTTTGAGTCAAGGAAATTGGACTTACGAAACTGGCGGCGGCGGCTGGGGTAATAATGAATTACAAACCTACCGTGAAGGTACTAACAACACAACAGTAGCAGATGGAAAATTAGTCATCGAAGCAAAAAAAATAAATGGCAATTACACTTCTGCTCGTATCATCACAAAAAACAAACAATTTTTCAAATACGGTCGTGTAGATATTCGTGCAAAATTACCACAAGGTCAAGGTATCTGGCCTGCATTATGGATGTTGGGTGAAAATTTCTCATCAGTCGGCTGGCCTGCTTGTGGCGAGATTGATATCATGGAATTAGTAGGACACCAACCGAATCGCGTGCATGGTACGGTTCATTGGCAAAATGAAGGAAGCCATGCAGACTATGGAGATAGTTTTACTCTAAGTTCTGGTACATTTTCTGATGAATTTAACGTCTTTTCTATTATCTGGGATAATCAAAGTATCAAATGGTACATGAATGATAACCTTTATAATACCATTACTATTACAGGTAGCGAATTGAGTGAATTCCAAGAAGAGTTTTTCTTCATCTTCAATGTAGCAGTTGGAGGTAATTGGCCAGGTTCTCCTGACGCTAATACACAATTTCCGCAGAAAATGACGGTGGATTATGTACGTGTATTTCAGTAAGTAAAAGCCTTTTTCAGACGAAAAGCCCCCCTATTCCCGATAGTAAAATATTCTTTTAATATATCCATTAAAAGAAAACTCACACTTCGGGAGTAGGGGGGCTTTTTATTTATATACAAGCAAGCACATTTATACACTAATTCTTACCAAAACTTACAAATAGATGTCTCGTCTAAATCAGTTCTTCAAAGTACTCATACTGCTCAGTATGACCGCTCTTCCCCATCTATTGTCGGGGCAGTATGTATCTACGAGCTGTCAGACAGTAACAGATGCCCTCATCGGTCCAGACCGAAATGACTTTGTACACAATGAAGCTGCTTTTCCTATCAACGAAGGGTATTTACATAACTTCACACCTCCAAGTTTTTCTTGTGACCCAGGTGTCACTTCTCTTCTCATTACAATTGATATAATGAGTATCATTGCAATTCCAGATTGTGAGGGTACCTCCCTATTTGGAAATGTACTAAGAAATTGTGCTTTGTCTACTACTTCTATTTGTGGTATTACCCAAGAAGCTCTGACGCCAGGCTGTGGTAATTTTGGAGGAGGTCAAACAACTCCAGGTGTCTATTCATTAGACCTAAATTGTGGAGCTGTCAATAATTCCGATGTCATCGGAGTTGATATTATCCCTTCTGTTGGGGGTGCCTGCGCGGGTACTTCTGCCATAACAGACGGAGATGTTGCTTTAACTTACGAGATTTGTATCCAATATACATATGACCAAGATATTATTCCTGTTGATCCAGGAAATTGTGATGATGGAGATTGCACCAATGGAGTAGAAACTTATGACGGTTGTGGATGTGTAGCAGGCACACCGCCAATCAGTGGTTGTACCGACCCAACAGCAAATAATTACAACTCTGCTGCAACTTGCGATGACGGGTCTTGTAATTTTGATTGTCCAGACCCAGGTACTTGTGATGACGGACTTTGTATTAACGGAGTAGAAACGTGGGACGAAGACTTATGTGACTGTATCTCTGGGACCCCTCCAACTCCTTGTGTTAGCGACGGTGACTGTACAAATGGTTTTGAATTTTACAATACAACCACCTGTGAGTGTGAAATTTTCCCTGAACCTCCTGGTTGTACTGACCCGACGGCAACGAACTACAACCCCGGAGCATTTTGTGATGACGGTTCTTGTACCTATGATTGCCCAGACCCAGGTAGCTGTGATGACGGAGTTTGCATTAACGGTATAGAAACTTGGGATGAAGATTTATGTGATTGCGTTGCAGGCACACCACCTGTTAATCCAGGAAATTGTGATGATGGAGATTGTACTAATGGAGTAGAAACTTGGGATGGCTGCGATTGTGTGGCTGGCACACCACCTGTTAATCCAGGAAATTGTGATGATGGAGATTGTACTAATGGA
>CALDUB010000190.1 GCA_937923465.1 uncultured Saprospiraceae bacterium | reverse complement strand
ACTTCAAAACATCAACTATAAAGTTATTAGTTATCAATTGGTTAGCTTGTTAATGGGTGGTTTCATAGACTTCCGAAGAATTCATAAAAACCGCAATTTTAATAATTAAATAAGTTTAAGATTTTATACAGAAATTAACGTACCTTTGCACGCTTAAAACAAGGCGTCTATTATGGCTAATATTAAAAACATTGCAATTATTGCACACGTTGATCACGGGAAAACTACACTGGTTGATAAAATCATGTATCACTGTCAACTATTTAGAGAAAATCAAAATACAGGTGATTTAATACTTGATAACAACGATTTAGAACGTGAAAGAGGAATTACAATTACATCTAAAAATGTATCTGTAATATACAAAAACACAAAAATTAATATCATTGATACACCAGGTCACGCCGATTTTGGAGGTGAAGTAGAGCGTGTATTAAATATGGCAGATGGTGTTTTATTACTAGTTGATGCTTTTGAAGGCCCTATGCCTCAAACACGTTTTGTTTTACAAAAAGCAATTGATTTAGGTTTAAAGCCTTGTGTCGTTATCAATAAAGTTGATAAAGAAAACTGTACGCCAGACGAAGTTTTGGATAAAGTTTTTGACTTGATGATTGACTTGGAAGCGACTGAAGAACAATTGGATTTCATGACCATTTATGGTTCTGCAAAATTCGGTTGGATGAGTACTGACCACAATGACAAAAAAGATAATGTAAATGACCTCCTGGATGCTATCATTGAGCACATCCCTGAGCCAGATACAGATGAAGGTAACACGCAAATGCTTGTTACTTCTTTAGACTTCTCTAAGTTCGTTGGACGTATCGCTATCGGTCGTTTGCAACGTGGTACTTTGAAAGAAGGTCAGCCAGTGATGCTGGTAAAACGTGACGGTACGCAGGTAAAAAGCCGCGTGAAAGATTTATTTGTTTTCTCTGGTATGGAGAAAATGAAAGCTACAGAAATCCAAACAGGAGATTTGTGTGCGGTAACAGGTATCGACGGTTTTGAAATCGGTGATACTATCTGTGATATTGATACTCCTGAGGCATTGCCAACAATTGCGATTGATGAGCCAACAATGAGTATGTTGTTCACGATTAACGATTCACCATTCTTCGGTCAAGAAGGAAAATTTGTGACTTCTCGTCACATTAAGGAACGTCTAGAAAAAGAGTTAGAGAAAAACTTGGCACTTCGTGTAGAACCTACTGACTCTGCGGATTCTTTCCGTGTATTCGGTCGTGGTGTACTTCACTTGTCTGTTTTGATTGAAACGATGCGTCGTGAAGGTTACGAATTACAAATTGGTCAGCCACAGGTTATCATCAAAGAAATCGAAGGCAGAAAGCACGAACCAGTTGAGGAGTTAACGATTGATTTGCCAGAAAGCGTAAGTGGAAAGGCTATCGAAATGGTAACAAAACGTAAAGGTATCATGTTGAGTATGGCACCAAAGGGTGAGCGTATGATTTGTGAGTTTGAAATTCCTTCTCGTGGTATCATCGGATTGCGTTCTTACATGTTGACAGCGACTCAAGGTGAGGCGATTATGTCACACCGTTTCAAAGAATTCCAACCTTACAAAGGTGCAATCGACGGTCGTCAAAATGGTTCTTTGATTTCAATGGAAACAGGAAAATCAATTCCTTTCTCTATCAATAACTTGCAAGAGCGTGGTAAATTCTTTGTTCACCCGAACCAAGAAATCTACGAAGGTCAGGTAGTTGGTGAGAATAGTCGTCCAATGGATTTGACTATCAACTTGACTAAGACTAAGAAATTGAGTAACATGCGTTCTTCGGGAGCAGATGCTAAGGTAAAATTGGTACCGCCAGTTGTATTTACTTTGGAGGAAGCATTGGAATACATCCAAGGTGATGAATACGTGGAGTGTACTCCAGAGTCTATCCGTTTACGTAAGATTTACTTGAACGAAACTGACCGTAAGCGTAAGAAAAACGCTGCGTTGTCTATGGCTTAAATACGGTGGACGGTTGACGGCCGCTTCGCTTAACGGTGGACGGTGCGTGACTTGAAGCTTATATAAAGAGGCTGTTCTGATTTTATCAGGGCAGCCTCTTTTAGATTTTTGCAACTATTTCCGCTTATTTCTATTATAGTATTATATATTTTGTTCTCTGACAAATTCCGTAATATGTGATTGAGAAAAAATAAGAAGCTCAAACTTAAGTAAGTGACACTATTTATATGGGTAATTTTAAAGCATCTTTATTCCGCTATTTTCCTCTTAAAAATAGTTCCGTAGTGCAGACTATGCAACGATTTTTAAAAGAAAACTATCGAAAAAATCTTGTTTAAAATTTTACCCATATAAATAACGTCACTTACTTAACTTGACATTTGAACTCTTATTTTTCTCAATCACAGAATTTATCAAAGAACGATACTTTCACAATCTTAAACAGACAAGTTATGTTCGGACTATTTAAAAAAGACCCAGCCAAGGCTTTAGAGAAAAAGCACACGAAATTACTAGAAGAAGCAATGCAACTGCAGCGGAAAGGCGATATCAAGGGATATGCTAAGAAAATGGAGGAAGCGGATAATGTGGAAAAGGAAATTGCAAACCTCTAATCGACATTTAAAAGTCACAACGTGACGGCGCTACTTAGCTTGGTACTTCAGTGCCAAGTTTAAACGCAAAAAAGGCTTTAAGTTATCAATGATGACTTAAAGCCTTTTTTATGTTAAATTTGCGCCAATGCTCGAACTACTATTTTCTATCTATATCCCGATTGCTGTCGCATTGACAATAATCTATGCACTCATCATTGCGACCTACCGCAAGGGCTGGCGTTTATTGCCTGAATTTAAAAAACCAGCCAATCACATTATTTCTACTAAGATAACTGTCATTGTCCCTGCTCGAGATGAAGAAGATAATATTTTAGAATGTCTAAATTCCATTTTAAATCAGACGATTGATAAAGGTTTGTTTGAGATAATCGTCATTGATGACCACTCTACCGATAGAACGCCCGACTTGATACGTGGATTGAAAAACGAACGGGTTAAACTGCTTTCTTTGGCTGATTATATTGTTGAAGGAGAAACACAGTCCTTTAAAAAGAAAGCGATAGAAATCGCCATGAAACAAGCTTCTGGCGATTTGATTGTGACAACAGATGCAGATTGTATCGTAACAGAAAATT
>CALDUB010000189.1 GCA_937923465.1 uncultured Saprospiraceae bacterium | reverse complement strand
TAAGAATATCATTGGATTAGACAAAAATAAATTTAAAGAAAAATGTTACCATATATGTAAATCTCCAACGGAGATAGTTAGTTGCTGTTTAACATCATCGTTAGATGATGAAACAAATAGAGAGGTAGTTTTAGATTTAGTAGCAAGACAGTTAATTTTAAATTTAGATGACTAATATACTTTATATTCCTGTAATTGTGCTATTGTATTTGTTGAGTAAAAGTGCACACAGCAAGTACGGACATTACATAGAAGAAAAAGTAAAACAGAAAATATTTGATAGATTTGAGGATAATAATTCTAAAGTCGTTAGTATTGAAAATGCAGAATATGATAAAGAATCTCCTTTCTCAAAGGATAAATTTAAATTTGTTCAGGATATTCATTTTAAATCTAACTTCAATAGAGTATTTTATTTTAAAATAACTTTAATAAAAGAAAAGGAGGTGCTTATAAAATGGGCTCACATTGAATTCTTTTTCAGTCATATTATTTTCTTTGTAATAAAAGACTAACGTTGACGTTGGCCGTTCTTGCCGCGTCTTCCCCGCTGGTGCCGTATCTTCCGAAGGTGCGGCTTGTGCGACTATTTTAGTCGCGTACACGTTGGCGCTGCGGTCTTTGACCGGTGTATCAGATAGCAATAAAAAAGAGCCGAGTGCTACACATCAGTACATGAACTCAATCCAACAAAACGAAACAAATAAAAGCATCATTCTAAAACTAAAGACTTAATAAACACAACAGACTCCTCAGGATTACTAGCATCATATCTCACTTCCAAGCTCCCGTTCATATCATTTAATCCCTTCATTATCTCTTTGAACCCCTTCTTGTACAAAGTCTGTTGCCCAGCAATTATTTGACTTTTAACCTCATAAGTATATTTGACTTTGATACCCTTTAGAGGAGGAATCGTACTGTCCAATCGGGCATATCCGTAGATTTTTTCATATTCTGCGCTAATGATTTCAGCGCTTTCCGTGAATTTATTTAAATCATAACCAAAAGTAACCTCCTGTTCTTCTCCAAAGTTAGAGAAAGCTATAACAGAGGCAAAGAAAACAACGAATAATAGACTTATAAGAATAGTATTCTTGTTCAGTATATACCATAATTTCAGCTTGTCTATGGAGCTCATCTTCTTATTCATAATTGCTTTTTTTGTAGAAAATCTATCTCGTCAAATTTAAGAAATGGAAGTTTATAAAATTTCTCTCCGAAATCCAAATTCTTCTCCAAAACATTAAAATCCTTTCGAATCCTTTCCTTTCCCCTTAATTTTCGTTTTCTTTGCACCGCTTCCCAGAGATTTTACAACAAAGTAAGAAAACTCTTGTTTTAAAAACAGAAAAGAGCAATTCGCCTATAAAATCTAGAATCATGAGTTCACAAGATAAAGAAAATGTCATCATCTATCGTATTAAGGAGAAAGGCTTAGAAGTCTTTTTGGTTAATAAAGATGAGCAGAATAAGGGTAATTGGGAATTACCTTGCGCCGATGGTGCTAAGACTATTACGGCAGTAATGGACGAAGACCGTTTGATTGAGTTAGAAAGGGTAGAGGAGGCAGAAGGCGGTTTATTTGAGCAAGCATATGCAGTGGAAGCCGATTGGCACGACATTCCTTCGATAAAATCTATCATCAAGAATGATGTTAAATACGTAAAGAATACCGTCAAACAAATGATACCAGATGTCATGGAAAACGGTACTTTTTTCGCAGTAAAAGAAGCTTTTCGTCGTGTATTGCCACATCAATATGAGCAATTAAAAGAATTGAAAGATGTGTTGATTGATAGAAATAATACGACTTTTTAGAAGTACGATTTTAGAAGTACGAATTACGAAGTACGACCGCCCTAACTTGTTTCTAAGTTAGGGCGGTTGTGTTTTTAGAGGTGGTACAAGTCAAAAGAGTCGTACTTTGTAAATATTATATATCATAAAACTACAAAAAAAACGACCGCCCTAACTTATCGATAAGTTAAGGCGGTCGTTTTTTTAGAGACGGGATAAGTCAAAGCAGTCGTACTTCGTACTTCGTAAATCGTACTTCACAAATCACATTAACTCACTCCCGCAGCTTCCAACTGCTCCTGCGCCGCTTCCCACTCTTCCATCACCGTTTCCAATTCCTTTTTCATCTCTGCCAATTTTTCAATCTCTTTCGTATGATTTGGGTCTTGGTAAAACGCCACATCAGCCATTTTAAGATTAATCTTTTCGATGTTTTCTTCTAGCTTACCAATCTTACGTTCAGAGTTACTGACAGCGCGTAAGAGTTGTTTTCTTTCTTCATAAGTCAACTCAACCAATGGAGCGGCTTCAGTTGCAGCCTTTGCTTGTTTGACGTCTTCTAAGTGCTTAGATTTAGACAATTCTACTTGACGCATATTATCCATGCGACGCTTTTCGAGGAAGTAATTGACATCACCGAGGTGGTTGTGTAGTTTTTTATCTCTAAACTCCAAAGTCCGAGTGGTCATACCTGCTAAGAAATCACGGTCGTGACTTACGACGATAAGGGTTCCGTCAAAATCCGCAATGGCTTGCTTCAAGATTTCCTTAGAACTCATATCCAAGTGATTGGTAGGCTCATCAAGTACCAATAAATTAAAAGGTCTCAATAACAAACAAGCCAAAGCCAAACGGGCGCGTTCTCCACCTGAGAGTACCGAAACTTTCTTCTCTGCATCTTCTCCCGAAAACAAAAACGCTCCCAAAATAGAACGCAAACGCGTCCGCATCTCTGGTGGCGAGTGCATTTCCATTGTTTCTAGCAGTGTCATTTTCGACGGCAACTCTTCGGCTTGGTTCTGTGCATAATAGCCAATTTTAACATTATGACCCAAAGTAACCTCTCCGTCAGATGCTTTTAACTTATCGACGATAATTTTCGCCAAAGTCGTTTTACCTTGACCATTTTGACCAACAAAAGCAACTCTATCGCCTCTATCCATTTTAAAGTCAACCCCATTCAAAACTAATAAGTCGCCATAAGCTTTTTTCACATTCTTACCTTCCAAAGTCACAGCTCCAGAGCGAGGTGCCGCTGGGAAACGCAAATTCATGGCGCTTGTATCTTCTGCCGCGATTTCTACACGTTCCATTTTGTCCAATTGCTTCTTCATGGATTGCGCCATTTTCGTTTTAGTAGCTTTCGCCATAAATCGATTAATGGTTTTCTCGCGTTGAGCAATCATTTTTTGTTGATTCTCGTAGCTCGCCATTTGTTTCTCACGGCGGTCTTTACGCAACTCGATATACTCGCTATAAGGCGCTTTGTAATCTTGTAGCTTACCCAATTCCACTTCAACAGTACGCTTAGTTACATTGTCCAAGAATTGCTTATCGTGACTAATCGTAATAACCGCCCCTGGATAATCTCCCAAGAAACTCTCCAACCAAATGATACTTTCGATATCTAAGTGATTGGTAGGCTCATCAAGTAGTAGGTAATCTGGTTTTTGCAAAAGCATTTTTGTCAATTCAATCCGCATCTGCCATCCACCCGAAAACTCATCAGTCAAACGCGTAAAATCCGTTTGCTTAAAACCCAAACCTTTCAGTACGCGCTCTGCTTCTGCTTCTGCATTGTCACCACCTAAAATGTAGTAACGGTCGTTCATTTCCGTAAAACGAATCAATAACTTTTCGTAACCGTCACTTTCGTAATCTGTCCGTGTTGAGATTTCGTCGTTCATTTCTGCCAACTGCTTCTCCATTTTCTTCAATTCCGCAAAAGCAGACATCGTTTCATCCATGACCGTTTTACCTTTCGGCAAACTCATTTCTTGGTGCAAGAAACCCAAAGTACTGACGGAAGGACGAGCGATATTACCACTATCAGGAGATTGGTCACCCGCAATAATCTTA
>CALDUB010000188.1 GCA_937923465.1 uncultured Saprospiraceae bacterium | reverse complement strand
GATTGAATTTTTGCGTAAACCTCTACATCTTTTGCGCCTTCAGCTTCAAACTTGTCTCGTAAAAAATGCGCAAATTGTAAAATCATATCCGGATGTGTCCGCATTTTACGTGCTTGTTTCTTACTCAAAAATTCATTTGGGCTGATTCGTTTTTCATTCTTCCAGTCAGAACTTTTAATAATAAATGAGCCATAGGCACTTTTCTGACGCAACATCATACGCCATGAGTAGCGGTGTCCTTCTTCAGTCCAAGCCGTCGGTCCAGGATATAGGTGTTGTCGTAAAGGTAATGTACAATGGATGACAATCAAAAGTCCAATAGCTAATAAAACACCCTTCTTTTTCAGATTAGAGATAGGAGAAAAAGAAATGCTTTCAGCAGAGAAGATTTCTTTCCAGCTTTGTTGCTCAATATTTTCAGGCGTTTGCACTTTCTCTTTCCACCACATTTGAATTTTCTTAACCACTTTCACTTTATTCGCCAACCAATCCATCCACATGCGCGGTCGTGTTGGTGGAAAAAACAAAAGTGTCAAGCCAATTGAGAGCCACGGAAAGATTCCGATTTGAAAAAGAATAGTATTAATAATGTGAAAAGAGAGTATAAAGAATAAAGCAATCAGCCGCGTCCGACGAAAAAATAGAAAGAATACAATTAGTAAATCCAATAACATCCCCGACCAACTCATCACAAATGCCGTAATCTCTTGCTTCCACAACCAACCTAAAATTGGCATTTCAGACTTGTAACCAATCCACATTTTCAAAGGCATGGCGTGCATCAACCAATCAGCATTTATTTTTGCCAAACCGCCGAAAAAGTAGACCACGCCCATCAGAAATTGTAGGATAAAAATGTTGTAATAAGGAATAGTTCGTCGATGTAAAGATGTATTAAGTGCAACATCTTTTGAAAAATCTCGATTAGCAGGTAAGAAAATCATGACAAAACTCAACCAACAGAATAAATAGCCATGATTGAGATAGTGCGCCTTTTCTAAGAGAAAGACATAAGTAAAACCAAAAAAAAGAGCAATCACACTTGCGCGATATTTATAACCAATCGTGATTAGAACGGCGGCAGATAATAAGAGCAGGAAAAATATCGACATAAACGGCTCAGGCAAAGGCTGAACCCATTCAAAGCCATAATACTTAAATTGAAATTTATGAGGATTAAAATCGTCTTCCCAAAGATGATAATAAGTCCATAGTCCCATTATATCCGCAAAGGCAAGGATACCAAAAAGGACGCGAAAAAAAACTAATGAGGCAATATCTACCTCTGCAAAAAGACGTTTTAACATAGAACAATGCTTGATTTCAAAATTCTCGTCGAAAGATAGCAATCTTTGTCGAAACTCCTTTTTTACTTTTCAGAAAGTCCGTACCTATGTGGCTTGAAAATATGAAATGCTGACGATATATGCCAAAAAATATAAGAGTAGATACTCAAATAAGTTTACAAGAGTTAAAATTATCTGACCAATCGGCTCTTTTCGCCTTGATGAAAAAAATCTATCCTCCAGTTTATGCGCACCTCTGGCCAGATGCGGGCGAATGGTATTTGAACAAAATCTACGGAATAGAAAATTTCGAAAAAGACATTTCAGATACAAGTGGAAGCTATTTTTTTGTCCTACTAGAAGATGTAAAAATTGGTATTTTATTTTTACAATACGATAAAGTATTAGAAGATTTTCCAGAGAAAAAAGCGTTGAAACTGAATAAAATTTATCTTGACTCTGATATTCATGGAAAGGGTATTGGAAGAAAAATAATCCAATGGGTTGATGAAGAGGCGAGTCGTACGAAGTGTGAAATCATTTGGTTAGAAGCAATGGATACACAAGAGCAAGCGGTTAAATTTTATGAAAAATGCGGTTTTGAAATCATTTCAAAATTTCGACTTGATATCGAACTGATGCACTCGCACCTCAAGGGCATGTACATCATGTCAAAATCTAAATAATAAATGTCACAAGCAACCAAAAAATTCGGAACTGCACCAGTTTTCTTTACTGCAATATCGACGATATTGGGAGCTGTTCTATTTTTGCGTTTCGGCTTTGCCGTTGGCTCCGTCGGTTTTATGGGGACCGTTGCAATTATTTTGATTGGACATATCGTCACCGTACCGACTGCGATGTCTATTGCAGAGATTGCGACTAATCAAAAAGTAGAGGGAGGAGGTGAATATTTCATTATTTCGCGCTCCTTTGGTCTGGTGATTGGTTCTTCAATTGGTTTGGCTTTGTATATCTCACAGGCGATTTCGGTCGCGTTTTACATTATTGCCTTTTCCGAGGCTTTTAGTTCCTTTTTTGATTGGCTTTCTTCCAATTATTCCTTGCATCCGACTTTACAATGGTTTATTGAAAGAAAGCAGACAGTTAGTATTCCTGCATTAATTTTATTGACTTTTATTGTATTAAAGAAAGGTGCCGACTTGGGTGTAAAAGCTTTATATGTCGTTGTGTTTATCTTATTTCTCTCGATTCTTGCTTTCTTCCTAGGGACAACGGAATACTCTCAGACACATGAATTCGACTACTTTGCTACGGTTTCTAATGATACAACAACCACAGAATCTGTCGCAGAAATACCGATTATTCCTGTTTCAGACAGTAGTATTTTAGAGTTTAACGAGCCTATTTTAAACCCTCAGAGTTCATCACCAGCACCTTCCGATACTAATCTGCCAGCAGCAGTTAGTTTCTTTACCGTCTTTGCCATTATTTTCCCTGCATTTACGGGAATGACTGCGGGGGTTGGACTATCAGGTGATTTAGAAAAACCAAGTCGTTCTATACCTTTAGGAACCCTCGCGGGGACATTGACAGGTATGGTTGTTTATCTTTTAATCGCTTGGAAACTATCCATTTCAGCAAGTCCCGCGGATTTGGCGAATACAGATAGCTTGGTCATGGGACAAATAGCCATACAAGGTTGGTGGTTAATTCCTTTGGGATTAGCAGCAGCGACAATTTCTTCTGCCTTGGGTTCTATAATGGTCGCGCCACGTACATTGCAAGCCATTGCACGTGACCGCATTTTACCTTCTGCCAGAGCAAACTACTTTCTTTCTCGCGGAAAAGGAAAAGCAGATGAACCTTATAATGCTACATTAATCACCGTCGGCATTGCTTTAATCTTCGTCTTAATGGGCGGCTTAAACGCTGTAGCAGAGATTATCTCGATGTTTTTCATGGTGACTTACGGTTCTTTGAATCTCATATCTTTCCTTCAACACTTTGCAGCTGACCCGTCTTATAGACCGACATTCCGTTCTAAATGGTGGATTTCACTTTCGGGTGCAATAGCTTGTTTTGGATTGATGTTTTTCATGAATCCTGGTTACGCTGTTGGCGCATTATCCTTAATGGTTATTTTTTACGTCGTCATCAATTATTACAATCCTGACAAAAGAAATATTGCAGTAATTTTCCAAGGTGTCATCTTTCAGGTGAGTCGTCGATTGCAAGTTTTTCTACAAAAAGCAGAGAAAGAGAAGTCTGGAAACTGGCGTCCAAGTGCCGTTTGTATTTCTGAAAATTCCTTTGAACGTTTAGCTGCATTTGACTTATTGAGGTGGATTTCGCAACGTTATGGTTTTGGAACTTACATTCACAAAATAAGTGGCTATCTCTCTAAATCAACGAATGAAGAAGCTCGCATCTCCAAAGACCGTCTGATTAAAATGGCGGAAGCTGCGGAGTCAAATATTTACATTGACACCTTAATTAGTCCGTCTTACACTTCTGCGATTGCACAAACAATCCAGCTACCAGGTATTTCGGGTACAGACAATAACCTTTTGCTTTTAGAGTATTCAAAAAACAAAGGAGATAATTTACAAGATATTGTTGATAACTTTGGTTTGATTAAGTCGGTCGAATTTGATTCTTTGATATTAGGAAGTTCGGAACGTGGCTTTGGTTTGAAAAAAGAAATTCATGTTTGGATTACCTCTGACAACTACGACAATGCCAATCTGATGATACTTTTAGCCTACATTATTTCGGGGCACAAAGACTGGGAAGGTGGGCAAATTAAGATTTTCGCACTCTATCCTGATGATACTTGTGATGACGAACGCATCAGACTTTTCAAGTTAATCGACGACGGTCGTTTGCCTATCTCAAAAAATAATATTCAGGTAATTGCCCGTAAACATGATACGGATAAGAGAACGGTTATTGCCGATAAATCGCAGGACGCAGATTTAACGATTATTGGTTTTCATGGGGAAGCTTTGAAGCATTCGGGGATTAGTCTTTTTGAGGGGTATGATACGATTGGAAATACTGTTTTTGTTAGTTCGGCGAGTAGTAAGGTGATTGAGTAATACGTCGTAACTCGGCTTTATAAGCCGATTCGGGTTGCAAACCCGAATTACATAAACTTCTCAACCCCAATCGTCTCCTCATCAATAACCCAAGTCCGAAATCCGCGCGATTCAAAGAGTCGCATCATCGGATTATTATCACTCAAAACTGTCGCATGAACGCGGCTAATATTTCGAATTCGTGCAATTTCTAAAATATAATCCGTCATTTTTCCGCCAATACCTCGACCATGCCAGTCATCCCGAATTGCGATAGCATACTCACCTTCCTTTCGGTCAGAACTTAGCGCCAAACGTACTACGCCCGCAAGATGTTTGCCATCTGATTCTGTATATTCTGCCACAACAGCCATTTCTCGGTCATAGTCAATATTCGTAAATCGAGACAACATTTGGTGTGTCACTTTGATACCTGAACTAAAAAATCGGAAATAAAGCGATTGGTCAGAAAGGTTTTCTAATAGTTCTCGTTCTAACTCTTGGTCCTCTGCACGGATAGGGCGCAAGGTCATTTTTTCACCGTTGCGTAAGACTATTTCTTGTACAAATTCCTCTGGATAAGGTAGTATTGCTAGGTGATGATATTTACTTTCTGTTGTACTTGCATTGAGGTCTAATGTCGTTCTGGCGTTTAAAACCATTCCGCCATGTTCATCAATCGCAAAAGGATTTATGACGATAGAGTTGATTTGAGGAAAATCCATCACGATATACGAAAAACGATAGAGTAAGAGTTGAACGTCTTCAATATTTACTGACTTTGTACCTCGAAAGCCCTTCAAAATTTTATAGATGCGTGTATTTTCGATGATACGACGTGCCAAAGCCATATTTAAAGGCGGTAGACCATATTCTATGTCATCAAAAACTTCGTAAGCAACGCCTCCCATTCCAAAACGAATCGCGGGTCCAAAAACAGGATGTTTGTCTGCACCGACATACAATTCGTACTCTTTTTTTATCATTTTTTCGACCAAGATGCCATCTACTTTTTCCTCTAAACCTTGTTCTCTAATTTGTTTTTCAATGTCCTTAAATGCTGCTTGTACTTCTTTTTTAGAATTCAGATTTAGCTTAACACCTCCAACTTCTGTCTTATTATCAATCTCAAGGCTAGACACTTTTAATACGACAGGAAAACCGATTGTCTCCGCTGCAATTATAGCATCTTCTAATTTTTGTACAACACGATTTTCGGGAGAAGGTATTCCATAAAAACTCAATAATTTTTGAGTCTCAGATTCATTTAATGCTTTTCGTCCATCAGTCAGCGCATTATTAATGAGCATACGCGCACTTTCGATATCGCGACTAAATTCTTCTGGCACAGAAGAAGGTGCTTCATAAAGCAGGTCTAAATTTCTGTGGTAATTATACATGCTCATGAAGATATTCACGGCATTTTCAGGAAAGTGATAAACAGGTAAACCGCCATTCTCTAAGATAATTTTACTATTCGTTCGGTCGCGGCGACTTATCCAACAAACTAAAACAGTCTTATCTGCCGAACGCGCTATTTTGACC
Source organism: uncultured Saprospiraceae bacterium (assembly GCA_937923465.1). Taxonomy (GTDB): domain Bacteria; phylum Bacteroidota; class Bacteroidia; order Chitinophagales; family Saprospiraceae; genus JAHDCG01. The sequence goes on along the minus strand of CALDUB010000188.1, from coordinate 4,703 downwards.
AATATCTTCGCCAATTCATTTTCTTCGTCAGGCTTATTAGGCGCATAAATAACTAAAACTGCATCTGTATTATTATCGTGTAAACAAGACAACAAAGACTTTTGATAATCTTTCACGTTAGCCGTCACATATAAATCTACAGGATTAGTTAACTGTCGTTGAACGGGGATAACCGCTTTTAACTTCTGTAAAGTTGTCTCTGTAAAGTTCGCTAACTTACCACCATTCTCTAATAAACTATCTATCGCAACCAGCCCAGGAGAAGCTGCATTTGTGATTATTGCTAAGCGATTACCTCTAGGTTTTGTTTGTTTCCCAAAGGCTTCTGCACTATTAAAAAGCTGTAACAATGTTTCAACTTCAATAATGCCCACACGTCTAAATGCTGCAGAAAAAACGGCGTGATTTCCTGTGACGACTCCACGATTAGCATAGATGATATCTGCGCTTGGCAAAGACTTTCCTGCCCTTAGAATGACAATAGGTTTGCGACGTGTAAACTCCCGCGCAGCACTTAAAAATTCACGCGCATTGCGCAGTGTTTCCATATAAATCAAAATACAATCCGTATGAAAATCCTCACTCAGATAATCTATCAACTCGTGATAGCCGATATCCAGCATCGTTCCACCCGAGATAAAATAACTAAAGCCAATATGCTCATAGTAAGACCATTCTGCCACCATATTAGAAACCGCCCGACTCTGAGAGATGAAAGCAATACTTCCAGATTGTAAGGGTTTCTCAAAAATACTCAAATTCAAGTCTAAGTCAGGTGTTTGAATTCCAAAACTTTCTGGTCCCATCATCCGCATTCCATGCCGACTACAAATCTCTGCATATCTTTTTTCTAAGTCATTTTCGCCTTCTCCAGCTTTCCTATGTCCCCCCGAAATAATCAAAACTGCCTTAATTCCCAATTCTCCACAAACCTCTAGTTGCTGCGGAATACGTTCGGGTGCCAATACAAAAACTGCTAAATCTGGGCTATCTGGAATGTGTTGCAAATTACGATAACAAGTCTTCCCGTACATTTCCGAATACTTAGGATTGACGGGATAAATTTTGCCTTCGTAATCGCCCTCCATCAGGTTTTTCGTAATCCGAAAGCCCGCAGACCCCGGATTGTCAGAAGCACCGACCAAGACGATGCTTTCGGGGCGAAAAAGTTCTGAAAAGGTTTGATTCATAGAGTAAATATAGTTGAATTGTTGGTTTTTTCAACGACATTAGAAAGGAAATTTTATATCTTGGTCCTGAAAATTCAACTTATTTCCCTCATTTCTTGTTTTAAAGAAAACGTGCTAAAGGGATTTTTAAAAAGTCCAACAATTAGAAACTTCCACAAAGTAATACATCCTGACTTTTAGATTAATCTTCTAAAGAACGCTGAAAAGCATGATGTCTTGAAAAAATATAAAAATGAGTCAACTTCCTCCGTCTATCAATACTTATTCTCCTGGCGTGCAAAGTCTCTTGCCACTATTTTATGTCGCATGGGCTGACCACGTTTTATCTCCTTCCGAAGTGCGTCTTTTGCGTAGCAAAATCAAAGACTTAAAATTTCTTTCTAAAGAAGATAAACTCCTTTTGCAAAAATGGAGCGACCCACGCGCCTTGCCTGACCGCCAGCTTTTTCATCACTGGAAGATTGTTTTGCGCAATGCCGTTGAGCAATTAGATTCTGACGAAAAGCAATCTTTTGCAGATTTAGGTCTGGAAATGGCAAAACGTACAGCAACAAAAGACGAAAACAAAGTCTATTGGGCAGAACCTGAGACTCGAAAAGCTTTGCAAGATTTAGAGGAAGCGATAGGAGGTGTAAGTGCTGCTACTTATCATACGATTTTTCCAAAAACAGAAAAACAACTCAAAGCAGAGCAAGAACCTGCCAACTTTGACCCAAAAATTGTTCAGGAATTATTAGACAGTGACTCTCCAGAGACAAAGCGTAAAATGCGGGTTTTATTATCTGACCCGCTGTTCCGTTACAAGACATTACGGATTAAAGAGGAATATAGAAATCAGGTGTTGGAGTGGACCAAAATGCTCGCCAATCAAGGTATGGGTGCATTGGCTTATCCAAAAGAATATGGCGGTGTTGACGATATGCTACCTTATTCAGCAGTTTTTGAAATGCTGGGTTACCATGATTTGAGTCTAGCAATAAAATTTGGAGTGCAGTTTGGTCTTTGGGGAGGTGCCGTGCAGCGTTTGGGAACTAAAAAACACCATGACACTTACCTAAAAGGAACAGGTACAGCTGAAATACTAGGTTGTTTTGCGATGACAGAAACGGGACATGGTTCGAATGTGCGTGGCTTGGAAACGACTGGCGTTTATGATGCTGATACCGATGAGTTAATCGTTCATTCGCCACATGAAGGCGCAGGAAAAGAATACATTGGAAATGCGATGCATAGTAGATATGCTGCGGTATTTTGTCAATTAATAGTAGGTGGTGAAAGTCATGGTGTTCATGCAATTGTTGTGCCTTTACGTGATGAAAACGACAGATTGTTGCCAGGTGTTCGTGTTGAAGATAATGGTTATAAAGTGGGATTGAATGGAGTCGATAATGGACGAATCTGGTTTGACAATGTGCGTGTTCCGCGTGAAAATTTACTAAACAAGTTTGGAGATATTGACGAAAATGGTAATTACTCCAGTCCCGTTCAAAATCCTTCTAAGCGTTTCTTTACGATGTTGGGTACGCTGGTAGGTGGTCGCGTTTGTGTTCCACGTGCAGGTTTGAGTGCTGCGAAATCAGGTTTAGCTATCGCAGTAAAGTATGCTTTAAAACGTCGCCAATTCGCGGGTAATATTGCGGGTAGCGAGACGCTTATCTTAGATTATCAAAGTCACCAAAGGCGTTTGATGCCTTTACTAGCGAAAGCTTATGCTGTTGATTTTGGGTTAAAATTTTTGACCGAAAAATTTGTGGCTGCTGACCCGACAGAAATGCGGGAAGTAGAAACTCTAGCCGCAGGATTTAAATCTTATGCGACTTGGTTTACGACACATAGTTTGCAGGAGTGTAGAGAGGCTTGTGGTGGAAAAGGCTATTTGGCAGAAAATCGAATTGCTGATTTGAAAGCAGATACCGATATTTTTACCACTTTCGAAGGAGATAATACGGTATTGATGCAGTTGGTCGCAAAAGGTGTTTTATCTGCATTTAAGCAAGAGTTGAATGATGAAGGAATGGTGGGTGTCTTGCGAATGTTAGGCAGTCGTGTCGCCGTTAACTTGAATAAGTTAAATCCTGTTTATGGACGACGGACAGAACGCGAGCATTTGTTAGATGCGCGTTTTCATGAACACGCTTTGCAGTTTAGAGAGGAGCAAATTTTATACTCTGTTGCACAAAGAATGCGTCGCAAAATCAAAGGAGGCATGAGTTCTTTTGAAGCTTACAATCAATGTCAGACGCACTTAATCGCTTTGGCAGAAGCTTACATCGAACGTCTGACTTTAGAGAGTTTCAGAAAGAAAATTGAGACCGTATCAGACGAGAGTGCAAAAGCCGTATTGACTGATGTTTGTAACCTCTACGCCTTGCATACTATAGAAAAACATAGCGGTTGGTTTATGGAATATGACTACATAGAAAGTCTTAAGTCAAAGGCTATTCGCAGCGCTGTTGATTCTTTGTGTTTAAAAGTACGTGGAAATGCAATGGGTTTGGTGGATGCATTTGGTATTCCTGATGAGTTGTTGGCTGCGCCGATTGTGATTTAACTTTCAGGTGTCAGGAGCGAGGAGTCAGGTGTCAGCCTAATTACTCATAAGTGCTTGAACGATTAAGATACTAGCTAGGATTTTTAGATAAATTCTTTTGAGAGTACAAATTATCACTATCTTGCTCACAACAATCTGCATGTTCCAAACATTTTGGTCAAAAAATACGTTTTAAAATATTAAATGAAATACTCTGCCGCAAAAAAATTCATCTTACAGAAGTTAGAGAAGGAATTATCACCTGAACTAACTTATCATGGCTTTCATCACACGATAGATGTGTTGGAAGTTGCGGCTGAATTATGCGGACATTTGAATATTTCACCTAGAGAGACGACTCTTGTCAAAACGGCGGCGCTTTTCCATGACTCTGGTTTTACGGTTAGTAATGTCAATCACGAGGAGACGGGCTGTCAAATTGCACGTGAGAATCTTCCTGAATACAACTATTCAGAAGAAGACATCGAGAAAATCTGCGGGATGATAATGGCTACAAAGATTCCTCAGACCCCAAAAACACAGCTAGAGGAAATCTTAGCAGATGCAGATTTGGATTATTTGGGTAGAGATGACTTCAAGACCATTGGAGATACTCTTTTTGATGAGTTGAAGACTTTTAATATCATCAAAACAGAGGAAGATTGGAATCGCTTACAGATTCGATTTTTGGAAGGTCATGGGTTCTTTACTTCTTATAACTTAAAGCATCGTCAACCGATAAAATTGGCTCACTTAGCAGAGTTAAAAGAAATAGTAAATGCTTATTCTTAGCTAACTTTAATACTTAGATGACAAACATTAAATACACAAAATTTAAATGTGTAAAAAAATCATCATGTTTGGCAGCGTTTTTTTACGTTCATTCGTATTAGTAGTGGTTTAAAGAAATAGGCGTTTTACAATAGCAGCCTCTTAGAAGTTCTTCGGAATGGAAAAAGAGGCTGCTATTCTTTTTTGGGGGA
>CALDUB010000187.1 GCA_937923465.1 uncultured Saprospiraceae bacterium | reverse complement strand
ATGAAATCCCCCAAATTAACAGAACCCACTTCCTCTTCACCTTCTATCATAAATTTGACATTACAAGGCAATTCTCCTGTTGACATCATCGCTTCAAAAGCTTTGACGTGCATGAACATTTGTCCTTTGTCATCACAACTTCCACGGGCGAAAATTGCACCTTCTGGGTGAATGTCTGTTTTCTTGATTACGGGCTCAAATGCAGGAGAATCCCACAATTCCAATGGGTCAGCTGGCTGCACATCATAGTGACCATAAACCAGAACGGTTGGCAATGCTGGGTCAACGATTTTTTCCGCAGTGACGATTGGATGTCCTTTCGTCTGGTTGATAACTACCTTGTCTGCACCTGCTTTCGCTAAGCTTGCAGCAACAAAGTCTGCTGTTTTTGCAGTATCTTTATCATATGCTGGGTCTGCACTCACAGACGGAATGCGCAATAAATCAAACAATTCGTCTAAGAAACGTTGCTTGTTATCGTTGATATATTTTTGAGTTGCTGTCATCTTTTTAAATGTATAATGTCGAATGTGAAATGTATAATTCTTACTCTAGGTATATAACGCTATTTTCGATTTAGTGTTTGATACCATTTCCTGTCATCTTCTGCGCAAAACTAAGAAAAATACCTTTATATCTATATGGTATCTAGAGTTTTGACACTTTTATGAGCTGCGCAAATATTGAAATTTAGATAGAATGAATGAGGTTTTAGGATTATATTTTAAGCTTTTCCCATTCCAATCAATTCTTTGAAAGTCAGAATTGGAACAAGTCAAAACGGAACAAGTCAGAGCAGAAAATTCTGTCATCTTGTTAATCCTCGCTTGCCCGTCGGGGGCAAAAAATTAATTCAAAGGCGCCAAATTATTCCTATCATATCGCCCCATGTAAACCTGCGCATACTTTAGAAACTCACGATGAGTTACATTGAGTAAACTGAAATTGACTATTATATTTGAAAACTCTTCTTTGGATTGATTTTCATTTTCAACCACAATAACTATCACTCTTTGCTCATCGTCCCACTTTATATAATCTACACGTTCCCAAGGATAAAATTCTAGTTCTTTTTTCTTGATACTCATGCCTTTTTCATTCAAAATCAATTGAGTTTTATCTTTTTTGAAAGAGTCTGATAAAGGAGAACTGAAGTAAGAGAAAACAGCAAAAGACAAAAGACCTAGACTGCATATGTTTACTACAATATTTGCTTTACTGATAAAAGTGAAAAGGACAATAGCTGCGAGAATGAAAATTACAATAATTGCTATAGTTGAAACAGTTTTATTAGGAAAAAAATGCGTTTCCAGAGGAACACTCACATCATCAGAATAACTGCCCAGTGCTTGTTCTCGTCGCATTTTTGCAGAGATATGCTCATAAAATACTGCAGTTTCTTCCGTCGCTTCCTCACCTCTTATTTCTGTTGCTTCGAGAGGATGCCCAGGCGTCCAAATCAATTTTGCATCTACGGCAGCCCACATTAGGTCTTCCCATTCTTTCTTTTTGACGTTTTTATAAGCCCAAACGCGCCATTTAGGAACCGCAATACTCCAATACAACCAACTCAAAATAATACCAATAATAAAAGCCACAAACACGATAAGCATACGCCAAATAATATGCAAATCAAAAGGCTCAGTTAAGAAAAGGTCTTCAAAGTTAAAAGCAAGAATAACCAAACTAAATGCAATGGCAATAGCTGGAATATTGACGACAACTTGTCCCCACAGGATAACTTCTTTTATGCTTTTCTTTTGTTTCAAAGGCGTTAGTTATTGTTTTATTGGTTATCTCAACAAAAATACGGACTTTTGTAGAAATCAAACTTCCTTACAATATTATGAAAAAAATCGGATTCTTTCTTTCCTTTCTTTTAGGAGCCTTGTCCTTGTGTGCGCAAGTGACTTTTACAGTGACGAGTGTACCTTCTAATACGCCTCAGGATGATGATATTTATATCGCTGGTAACTTTAACGGTTGGGACTCAGGTGATGTTTCTTACATCTTGACGAATAACGGAAATGGAACACATAGCATTACTTTTACGCCTGCTGCTGGGGAGTTACTTTTTAAGTTTACGCGCGGTAGTTGGGAGACTGTAGAGGGCAGTGAGAATGGTGGTTTTGTGCCAGATAGACAATACATTTATAATGGTGGTGCGATGAGTGAGGATTTCACTATTGCAGGTTGGGAAGATTTAGATGGAACGGGAGACAATAGTACTGCTGCCGATAATGTCTATTTGTTATCAGATGATTTTTATATGCCGCAACTGAATCGCAATCGCCGTATTTGGATTTACTTGCCACCAGATTACAATGCGACGACTAAAAATTATCCTGTTTTATACATGCATGATGCACAAAATATTTTTGACGCATCAACTAGCTTTTCTGGAGAATGGGAGGTTGACGAAACCTTAAATGCCTTGCATGCCAATGGTGATTATGGTTGTATTGTGATTGGAATAGAAAATGGAGGTGCCGCACGTTTGGATGAATATTCACCTTGGTTTAATACCCAATATCAAGCGGGAGGAGAAGGCGATGAATACGTAGAATTCATTGTGAATGACTTGAAACCGTATGTAGATGCTAACTATCGGACTTTTTCTGGTCGGGATTATACGGGCATCATGGGGAGTAGTATGGGCGGTTTGATTTCTCATTACGCTGGTATTGGCTATCAAGATGTATTTGGGAAAGTGGGCGCTTTTTCTTGTTCTTTTTGGTTTGCGAATGAGAGTTATACGCAAGTTGGAGATGTGGGAGACGAGTCAGATATGCGCATTTATTATCTCGTTGGAGAACAAGAAGGAGAGTCTATGGTGGAAGATACAGAGGGAATGTATGGTTTGATGTTGGCGAACGGTTTTTCAGAGAATGAGTTGGTTAAAGACATCGATTCTGACGGTCAACATAGTGAATGGTATTGGCGCAGAGAGTTTGCAGGTGCGTATCAATGGTTGTTCGCAAATACAGATTTCACTTCTGCCAAAAATACTTATTTACCCAAGATTCGTTTGTATCCAAACCCTACGAGTGGGCAGATTTTTGTAGAGAATTTTGATAAGATAAGAGAAGGGAAAGTGCAAATTTATGCATTGGACGGTAAATTGGTGCATGCTCAGAATTTGGCGCAACGGATTGATATTAATAGGTTGAATCGTGGTGTTTATTTGGTGAAAATTAGTTCAGATGGTCGAACTGTTTTTGCGGATAAGGTGGCGGTGGAGTAGCAGGATATCGGTAGCCCTGATAATTAGTAATGAATTTAAATTTAACTCGAAATATGTTCCCTCTCAGGCAGACTGACTGGTTTTGATTTTTTGCCGGTGTCGGACACTTTTATGGCTACGAAACCCTAATTTTTTTATTAAAATTAACATTCTCTATGAGAAGTATCTGATACCTGTAATACGCAACATGCTGATTTTCAAGAACTTGTTACAAATGTCAGACACTCATCATTAGTGAATTTATCGACTAAAAATTACCTTACGTCTATTTGCTGAGGTAAAGTATCCGACATTTATGCATTGAGAAATAGAATCACTAGGGGCTTATAAAATGAATACAAAAACACCATGAAGAAAGCAATTGCACATCTCAAAAAAGACCCAATCCTCAAGCCATTATTAGAACGCGTAACAGTCGAACCGACCACGCCTTCCGATGATTTATACTTCAATATCTTACGCGCTATAGTCTTTCAGCAATTATCAGGAAAGGCGGCAACGACCATTCACAATCGCTTCCTCAATCTGTTCGATGACGGATATCCGCATCCCGAATTACTGATAGAAATGGATACTCGAACACTCCGCAGTGCAGGTTTATCTGGTCAAAAGTCAGGCTATGTCCAAAACATAGCGAACTTTTTCATCGAAGAAAACCTCATTAATAAAGACCTTTCAGACAAATCGGACGATGAACTGGTAGACTATCTCAGCCAAATTAAAGGGGTAGGGAAGTGGACTGTTCAGATGCTTTTGATGTTTAGTATGGAACGACAAGACGTGCTGCCTTTAGATGATTTAGTTATTTTTCAATCTATTCAAGGTATGTATGAATTAGAAGGGACAAAACGTGAATTGAAGAAGCAAATGACGGAAATTGCGGAGGCTTGGCGTCCTTATCGGTCGGTGGCTTGTCGGCATTTGTGGCGGTGGAAGGATACGGTGCAGTAATATTAATTAACTCCTCTTAAAAAATAGCGATGAAAAAAATATTAGCTGTTCTATTCTTGATTACCTTTTTGGTTAATAAGTCATTCGCGTGTTTAAATGGGGAACAATTGACTTTAAAGAATGGAACTTTTCTATATGTTGATAAAGGAGATAGTACTCCAAGTGGACATGATTTTCTAGGTATTAACTGGACAAAAGAAATAAATGAACTTGATAGTTTATATCAAAGTACTCAAGACCTTGATTACCTTTCAGATAAAGGACTTCTATTGATTTTACAAGGGAAATATGAGAAAGCAATTAAGCTATATTTGAAGATTGAGAAGACTGAACCTAATAGATATTCAACAGCATCAAATATCGGTACAGCATATGAATTAATAGGGCAGAATGAAAATGCATTAAAGTGGATAAAGAAATCTGTAGAAATCAACTCAGAATCTCACTATAATTCAGAATGGATTCACGTCAATATCCTAGAGGCAAAAATAAAGGGAGAAGAATTTATAACAACAGAATTTTTACTCAACACAGACTTTGGAATAGACTCAATTCCTAGTTCAAAAATGAACGAAAAAGAGCTTAAAGACCTCTCAATTGCCTTGTATTACCAATTAAATGAGCGTATTTCTTTCGTAAAACCAAAAGAAGCCATTGTAGCTCAATTACTATTTGATTTAGGGAATATTGAATTTTTACGTGGTAATTTTGATGATGCTAAAAACGATTACGTCGAAGCAGAAAAGTATGGTTTCACTAATCAACTTTTATTGATAAGAAAAGAGGAAGCTGTGCGACTTAATAGCTTGTCTAAAATAATTAATAAGAAGGTCAC
>CALDUB010000186.1 GCA_937923465.1 uncultured Saprospiraceae bacterium | reverse complement strand
CTTTTAAATGATTGTTATTATTACCAATTGTTGGATTTAACTATAAATATAAAGAAAAATATTCTTTTCCTCTGAAAATATATTTAATAGTGGATGATAACTTTGTTTATTGTATTTTTGTAGAAATATTATCCCCTTTAGAAATACCGAAATACTAGAAAAATACTATCAAGTAGAAAAGCATTTACCGACAAAATATGACAACGACCACCACCACAAAAGTTAGCAAAACCACCTTGCGCGAAGCCTTCCGCCTCATGTGTACAGAAATTGCCATGGTCAATTTGTATGAAGACCGTTTTAAGGAAGTTTCTAAATACGTTCATGCCACAGCACGCGGTCACGAAGCCATTCAAATCGCGGCTGGCTTACAACTTTTACCACAAGATTATGCCTTCCCTTATTATCGCGATGACGCCATGTTATTGGGTATTGGTTTGGAGCCTTACGACCTCATGCTACAACTTTTAGCTAAAAAAGACGACCCTTTTTCGGCGGGACGTACTTACTATGCGCACCCGAGTTTAAAAGATGATGACAAGCCAAAAATACCACATCAATCTAGTGCAACAGGCATGCAAGCCATTCCTGCGACAGGCGCAGCAATGGGTTTGCAATACAAAGAGCAACAAGGAATTGCCGATGATTTTGGTAAGAATGCACCCATAGTTTTATGTTCTCTCGGAGATGCCTGTGTGACCGAAGGAGAGGTGTCAGAAGCCTTTCATATGGCAGCTTTGCGTCAATTGCCAATCCTATATCTAGTACAAGACAACGAATGGGATATTTCCGCCCATGCGGACGAAATTCGGGCACAAGATGCCTATGAATACGCCGCAGGATTTAAAGGATTAGAAGCTATAACGATTGACGGAACTGACTTTATAGAGTGTTACACAACTTTAAAAAGGGTCATAAAAACTATCAGAACAGAACGCCGTCCAATATTAGTTCACGCCAAAGTTCCTTTATTAAATCACCATACCTCAGGCGTGAGAATGGAATGGTATCGAGATGATTTAGAAGAAGCAAAATTGCGGGACCCGTTCCCAGTTTTACGCGGACAAATGTTAGATGCAGGCTTTACCGAGAAGGAATTAGAGAAAATCGAAGCAAAAGCAAAGGAAACAGTTGCCAGTGATTTGGACCGGGCTTTTACAATGCCTGACCCAACAGAAGAAGACCTTTTCACTCACGCATTTGCACCAACAGATATTACAGAAGAAGTAGGTGACCGCTGCCCCACAGGCGCAGAAAAAACGGTTATGGTAGACAGCGCACTACACGCCGTCGAAGAAATATTAGCAGCAGACAAAGCAGCCTTGTTGTATGGGCAAGATGTCGGTATCAGACTGGGAGGTGTTTTTCGAGAAGCAGCGACCTTAGCCGCGAAATTTGGAACAGACCGTGTTTTCAATACTCCAATCCAAGAAGCATTCATCATCGGTAGCACCGTGGGAATGTCAGCCGTTGGATTAAAACCAATCGTCGAAGTTCAATTTGCAGATTACATTTTTCCAGGTATCAATCAACTTTTCACGGAAGTCAGTCGGTCTTGTTACCTCACCAATGGAAAATATCCCGTCAGCATGGTACTCCGCGTTCCAATCGGTGCATATGGCAGTGGAGGACCTTATCATTCGTCTTCTGTCGAAACAATTGTCTCGAATATCAAAGGGATTAAAATCGCCTATCCAAGCACTGGCGCAGATATGAAAGGCTTAATGAAAGCTGCACAATTAGACCCAAATCCTGTCGTCATTTTTGAGCACAAAGGATTATATTGGTCAAAAGTGCCAGGAACGAGTGCCGCAAAAACTGTCGAACCCGCTGCTGATTATATTCTTCCGTTTGGCATCGTAAATATTGTGCAATCTGCTGATAATGAGAAAGTTGAGAATGGTGAAAGTATGACCGTTATCACTTATGGAATGGGCGTGCATTGGGCATTGAATGCCTCGAAATCACACAAAGGACAAATTGAAATTATTGATTTACGGACTTTATATCCATTGGATGAAGCTGCTATTTTTGCCTCTGTTAATAAGCATGGGAGATGTTTGGTATTGACAGAAGAGTGTGTCGGAAATTCTTTTGCGCGTAATTTAAGCGGTTTGATTTCTGAAAAATGCTTTAAATCTTTAGATGCGCCTGTGATGACTTTGGGTTCTGAAAGCATGCCAGCTATTCCTTTAAATTCTGTTTTGGAGGCGGCGATGTTGCCTTCGGCAGAGAAAGTGGCGGTGAAAATGGGGGAGATATTGGGGTTTTAGAAATACGTTGCAGAGATAATAACTTTTTACCGCAAAGACGGGGAAGCGGAGAGTATTAGAGAGATTGTACTCTGCGCCTCTCCGTCTCATTGGTGAAAAATCCTCTATTGTAAAGCTTCTCCACTTCATCATATTTTCAATAAAAAAACTATCTTTGGATTTCAATGCACACGACTAAAAATAATACATTTTAATGAACTACAACCAACTAGCAGAAACATTAGATACCGCAGCACTAACAGTAAATTCTGTATCACAATTATCAGAAAATCAGTCTTTTAACCTCGATGAAGCTTATGCCATTCAAAGCATTTCTATCATGCGCCGCTACATTCGGGGAGAAAGACGTGTAGGATTAAAATTAGGTTTTACTAGTAAAGCCAAAATGGAACAAATGGGCGTCCATGATATGATATGGGGCAGATTGACCGATGAAATGTATTATTCAGACGGCGAAGACCTCCAAAAAAGTGCTTATATACATCCACGCGCTGAACCAGAAATTGCCTTTTCAGTTTCCAAAAAAATAGACGAAGAAGTTACGCTTGAAAACGCTTTAGATTATATCGAAGCGGTTTCTGTTGCTATTGAAATCATTGATTCTCGTTACCAAAACTTCAAATTTTCTCTCGAAGACGTGGTCGCTGACAACTGTTCTTCTGCTGCATTTGTTCATGGAGAATGGATGCCTGCGGACACAAAAATTCAAGACCTCGCAATGTCATTGAATGTAGATGGAAAACCCGTTCACGAAGGTAATAGCAATGCGATTTTAGGTAATCCCTTAGAATCATTCGTCGCTGCCGCAAGATTAGCCAAAGAAAACGGAGAAATTCTAGAAAAAGGAGATGTTATCTTAGCTGGCGCCGCAACACCCGCAGTATTTATTGAAGTTGGACAAAAAATAGAGGCAAGTGCAACTGGATTAGGAACAGTGAGTTTAAATATAGTTTAAATTAGTGCCACCGGCACGACAGCCTTCAGCATGGTACGTGAGTGCCATGATTGCAAAAGCAGAAAACATGGAAGAAGAGAAAAAATATAGTACGATACACTACCAAAACTATTTAGGATTAGATAAGATTTTGGATGCGCAAAATTTACGGAGTGCAGCATTGGACAAAGAGCCAGCACACGAAGAGATGTTGTTTATCATCACACATCAAGCTTACGAACTCTGGTTTAAGCAACTCATCCACGAGTTACAGTCTGTCTTAAAGATGTTTAAAACCAACGACGTAGACGAACGGAATATCGGAACAGCGATTGGTAGATTAGAACGCACAAGAGAAATTCTCAAACTCTTAGTGCAACAAATTGGTATCATGGAAACCATGACGCCATTAGATTTTCTTGATTTCCGTAATCACTTGTTCCCTGCATCAGGTTTCCAAAGCTATCAATTTAGAATGATAGAAAATATTTTGGGCTTGAAAGAGGATGGGAGAATGACTTATAATGGTTGTCCATACTTCTCTGTATTTGATGAAAGCAAGCAAAAATCATTGCGCGAAATCTCAGATGAAGATACACTTTTTGACTCTATCCAAAGTTGGTTAGAGCGCATGCCTTTCCTCAAAACACGTAGTTTTAAATTTTTAGAAGCTTACAAAGAGGCTGTTAATAGAATGCTAGACCGCGAGCGAGAAGCTATCAAAAATTCTGAATACTTAGATGCTGCCGAAACCGAAATGCGTCTGAAAATGCTTGGGAATACAGACACCTATTTTCAATCTGTATTTCAAAAAAGCGAACACGTTAAACTACAACACGAAGGTAAAATTCGCTTAAGTTACGAAGCAACATTAGCTGCATTATTCATCAATCTATATCGGGACGAACCCATTTTGCACTTGCCATTCCGTTTACTAACCTGCTTTATCGAAATCGATGCAGAACTAACCAATTGGCGATACCGACACGCACAAATGGTTCAAAGAATGCTGGGTAATAAAATAGGTACAGGCGGCTCATCAGGACACAGTTATTTACTCGAAACTGCGGTTAAACATCCGATATTCAAGGATTTACATAATATTTCGACCTTGCTTATTCCGCGTTCAGAATTGCCAGATTTACCTGAGGAATTGACGAAGGAATTGGGTTATTATTACACGCATTTGCATCGGTGGTAGTAATTAGGTGAGAGGTGAGAGGTGAGAGGTGAGAGGTGAGAGGTGAGAGGTGAGAAAGTCCTCTTAATCCGCGTTCTAATCAAGTGTTTTTAGAAGAGAAATAAAATTCAAAAATCAAGGTAATGGCTGCCGTCTATCGTCAACCGTCCACCGTCAACCATAAGAAAATGCGCATCAACGGACATTCTCATTTGCTTCCATATCCAGAGCAGATACCGAGTTTTATGAAGGAAAAGGAGATTTTTTGGATAGATGACGACCGAAAGTTTATGCTTCAAAAAAATTGGAAACGTCCTGTGACGGACTCTAGTTTTTTTCTAGATGAAAAACTGGAATGGATGGATAAAAACAATATCGACCATGCCGTCGTCCTTAATTTATCTCAGTTATATGGGAATGGTTTGCGATTAGAAGAAATGAAGAAAGTATTGCGCTTTCAGAATGACTTTAACGCAAAAGTACAACATGACCATCCAGATAAATTTACTTGTGGATTTGTGGTACACTCCGCTTTTATACGCGGTGCATTGTGGGAAATAGAGCGATGTGTAGAGATATTAGGTTTGCGTGTTTTGTGTTTGCCTACCCATTATATGGACTCTGTTGGGACGTGGCGTTCTATTTTTGATAAAGAAATTGAGCCAATTTTAGAACTGGCAAATAAGTACAAATTAGCGATAGAAGTTCACCCATATGACGGTGAAAAATTCATTAAATTAGAAAATACTTCTTGGCGTTTTCATTTGGTTTGGATGCTGGCACAATGTGCAGATTCTTACCACTTTTATACCTTAAATGGCTATCATAATAAGTATAAAGACATCCGTGTTTGTTTTGCACATGGTGGACAATTGGCACAAATGAGTCTTGGTCGTCGTATCCAAGGTTTTGACGGAAGACCTGACCTTTTTGAAGGTAAAAGTCACCCGCGAAATGCCGTGGGGCACCCAAATATTTTCTTTGATACTCTAGTGCATGATACGGACTCTTTCGAACTTATGACACGTCGACAAGGTACCGACCAGATTTTGGTTGGATTAGATGACCCTTATCCTTTAGGCGAAATGGAGAGTGTAACGCAATCTTCTTATCCTGGGAAAATACTTGATTTGGCGGTAGAAAGAAAGATAATTACTAAAGAACAGCAAGATGAGATGTGGAGTGAAAATGTATTGAGATGGTTGGGCGGGGATTATGCGGATAATTTGAGGAAAAGGCTCGAAAATAAAAAATAATTAGAAGAACAGAAATGAAATACCAACCAACACTAAGCTACGCAAAAAAAGCAGACAAAGCCGACCCTTTGCGTAAATATAGACGAAAATTTCACCACCCAAAACAAGCAAACGGTAAACCATACATTTACCTCTGCGGCAACTCCTTAGGACTACAACCTAAGACCACCAAAGCCGCCCTTATGCAAGAACTCAAAGACTGGGCAAACTACGGCGTAGAAGGGCACTTTCATGCGGAAAACCCTTGGATGCCTTACCATGAATTTTTAACCGAAGCCATGGCAGAGGTCGTTGGTGCAAAGCCAATAGAGGTAGTCGTGATGAACACACTTTCTGTTAATTTACACTTGATGATGGTTTCTTTTTATCGTCCAACAAAGGAGCGATATAAGATTTTGATAGAGCATGATGCTTTTCCGTCAGACAGGTATGCCGTTCAGTCTCAATTGGATTTTCATGGCTATGACAAGAAGGAAGGTTTATTAGAATTGCGGGCGCGAGAAGGGGAGGAATGCATTCGGCAAGAGGATATTGAGGCGATGATTGAAAAGCATGGAGATGAGATTGCACTGATTATGATTGGGAATACCAATTACTACACAGGACAGTTTTTTGACATGAAACGCATCACAGAATTAGGTCATGCAAAGGGATGTTACGTTGGATTTGATTGTGCACATGGAGCAGGAAATGTAGAGTTGAATTTGCATGAAAATGGACCTGATTTCGCGGTATGGTGTAGTTACAAATATTTGAATAGTGGTCCAGGTAGTCTTGGTGGCTGTTTTGTTCATGAACGCCATGCACACAATAAAGATTTGCCACGTTTTGCTGGCTGGTGGGGACATAATAAAGAAACGCGTTTTGGGATGCGGGACGGATTTGACCCAATTCCTGGCGTAGAGTCT
>CALDUB010000185.1 GCA_937923465.1 uncultured Saprospiraceae bacterium | reverse complement strand
GCATCCATCCATGCTTTGGAATTATTTTCTTGTAAATTGGTAAGGAAGGTGAAAATTTTATCGGTATTCATCTGCATAGTTTAACTTTTTCATATTTGATATCAGGAAGAAAACGGATAGATTAAGAAAAGGTTAGCTGTGATTTTAGAAATCAAAAAGTTTTCTATTACTTCATAAAAACCATTTAAAAGTAATATTGAGACAAAAGACAAAATAAAGGTCATCTTTCCCTTATTCTTATTTGGACAAATTCCAATTAAGTCCTATATTTGCGGAACAACGGAAGTATTTCCGAAAAATATAGTCTAAACGCATCAATTATGTGTATCAGAGATTTAAAAGTAGGTGAGCAAAAAACAGTATCATGTTTTAACTGTCAAAATATTGGTGGTAAACTTCTTTGTATGGGCGTAAAGCCTGGCTGTAAGGTCACTTTATTGCGTAAAACGAACTTCGATAAGACTTTTTATCTAAAAATAGATGCTTCTCGCATGGCGATTCGTTCGGATGAGGCAGCAATGATTGAATTGAGATAGTAGCTCATATTTTACTCGGCAACGAGAGACAAGAAAGAACACACGTGCAGAAAAACTATAAAATCGCTCTTCTCGGCAATCCCAATGCCGGCAAATCTTCTATTTTTAATTTATTGACTGGCTTACGCCAAAAAATTGGAAATTTTCCTGGTGTCACCGTTGATAAAAAACTGGGGACAGCTTATTTAAATCCTGATTTACCCGTTACTATTATTGACTTTCCAGGGACTTATTCGCTCTATCCTACTTCGCAAGACGAGCGTATTGTTACCAACACTTTTACCAATCCACAAGACGAAAATTATCCAGATGCCATTCTCTATATTGCAGATATTACGCAATTAGAAAAGCATCTTTTGCTATTATCTCAAGTTCATGATTTGGGTTTGCCTGTGCTCTTGGCTTTGAACATGGCGGACGCTGCACGCGCAGAAAATATTAGCTTAGATGCAGAAAAAATAGCTAAAGGTCTTGGTGTAAAAACGGTTACTGTATCGGGAAGAACAGGAGAAGGCCTTGAAGATTTAAAAGCAGGTTTAGTTGAAATCACACAGGCAAGCGAAAACTATAAATTAGATAAACCATTCCTTAGATTTTCGGATGAAGAGAAGAAAATTGCGGCTTCTTTGGCTGGAAGATTTCCTAAAACAACTGATTATCAACGTGTTCTTATTGCACACCATCAAAAGCGATTACCTTTTTTAACAGAAGAAGACCGTACATTTATACAAGCAAAAGCACCTTTAGAAAGTCTAAAATATCAGGTTCGAGAGACAATGCAACGCTTTGAGAGCATCGAACCTCTGGTCAAAAAATCAATAACTAGGACTGGTGATGCACCAGATTCATTGACCGATAAGATAGATGATATCGTCACGCATCGTGTTTGGGGTTTATTCATTTTCTTTGGACTGATGATGCTCGTTTTTCAAGCTATTTTTGCTTGGGCGACGGTGCCAATGGATTGGATTGACGCTGGCTTTGGGGCTCTGATAGAAATGGTTAACGGAAATATGGCTGATACTTGGTATCGGGGCTTATTGACGGATGGAGTGATTGCTGGTATTTCGGGAGTACTCATATTTATTCCTCAGATTGCGATATTGTTTTTCCTCATTTCACTGCTAGAGGAAAGTGGCTATATGGCGCGCGCCGTGTATCTTTTTGATAATTTAATGCGGCGATTTGGACTAAATGGGCGTTCTGTCGTCGGGTTGGTCTCTGGAACAGCCTGTGCTATTCCTGCGATAATGAGCGCTCGAACGATTAGTAATTGGAAAGAACGTTTGATTACGATAATGGTAACGCCTTTGATTTCTTGTTCGGCGCGGATACCTGTTTATACTGTTTTGATTGCCTTTGTGGTGCCTTCGGTTACCGTTTTGGGTATTTTTAATGCGCAAGGACTGGCATTTATGGGCTTGTATCTGTTAGGATTAGTAGCCGCATTGGGTTCTGCCTGGGTGTTTAAGAAGATTTTGAAGAGTGAAGAAACAAGTTTTCTGCTCTTAGAATTGCCTGTTTATCGGCGTCCAATCATGAAAAACGTCTTTTTGAATGTATATGAAAAGACCAAAACTTTTGTCATTGAGGCGGGTAAAATTATTTTTGTCATTTCAATAGCCCTTTGGTTTTTAGCAAGTTACGGTCCAACGACTGCAATGGATAATGCCATGACGGAGGCAACAGAAATCATTGAGACTCAAAATTTAGATGAAAGTGCGGCAGATAATCTAATCGCATCTAAGAAAATAGAAGCAAGTTACGCTGGTCATTTAGGTAAGTTTATCGAACCGGCTATTGAACCTTTGGGTTTTGATTGGAAAATAGGTATTGCTTTAATTACTTCTTTTGCCGCCCGCGAGGTTTTCGTGGGTACTATGGCAACAATTTATAGTATCGGTAGTGATAGCGATGAATTCGCAGTTCGTGACCAACTCCGCGCAGCTATAAATCCCAAAACGGGTAAGCCCGTCTACAATTGGGTGACTTCCCTTTCTTTGCTCATCTTCTATGTCTTTGCAATGCAATGTATGAGTAC
>CALDUB010000184.1 GCA_937923465.1 uncultured Saprospiraceae bacterium | reverse complement strand
GTTCAAAAAAATAAAGATAGAAGACTCTACTAATCAAGAAGATATCAAGTCATTTTCAAAGGGAATTCATAGCTTTTTTGAAGCGAATAAATTCGATAGAATTGGTATCAAAGGACGCGCGACTAAAGGTAAATTTGCAGGCGGTTCGGTTTCTTTTAAAATGGAAGCTTTGATTCAAAATACTGATTTTCCAGTTTCCGTCATCGGTGGACCTACGCTGAGGTCTAAATTAAAAAATCAAGAAATTGAGTTCGAAGGGGTGAATAATTATCAAATTGAGGCAATGAAAATAGCCTATTGTTTGATGCTCGAAAAAGCAAATTAGCATCTCATATTAAGATATTATATAAAGTTCATCTTATTACAAACCAATGACTTAATAACTTTTCATCAACTTTTCGTACTTTTTTATAATTATAAAGGCGTATGAAAACTTTTAGCGAAAACCGTAAACTGCTGATTTTCAGTTTGATAAATTTTTAGACAAACTCTTACTCAATCGAGAAGTTAACAGGTTCTTTATAATTTTAGTTATTAAATCCCCGAGCGGTACCCAAAAGGTGACTCTTTAGTAATTGATGTAAGCTTTACCAACTGGTTTGATGAAGAACAAAAAAGCCTACCATCTAAAATATTTCAAGCAAAACAATAGTAAAAAAAACAGAAGTCCCCTCTTATAAATAGACAGACAGTATTCTCTCTCGAAACAAAGACAACTAATGAAAAAATTCAATCTATTTTTTATTCTCACCCTCCTTTTATTTACGCAATCACTATCAGCACAATTAACTCCTCAACAAGCCATAGAAGGAATGGGGCGAGGAATTAACTTAGGCAATACTCTGGAGCCACCACTCGAAGGCGGCTGGAACAATGGACCTGCACAAGAGTCTTATTTTGATGCATATGTAGATGCTGGGTTTTCTAATATCAGAATTCCAGTAAGATGGGACCTGCATACAGGAAATAATGCCCCTTTTGAGGTAGATGAAACTTGGATGAACCGTGTAGAGGAAGTCGTGGATTGGGGACTGGCTCGAGGATTTTATATCACCCTCAATGGTCACCATGAAGATTGGCTCAAAAACAACTATGCAGATGCAACAATAAGAGCAAGATATGATGCTATTTGGGTACAAATAGCAGAGCGTTTCCAAGATAAATCAGACCACCTTTTATTTGAAATCATCAATGAGCCTCTAGGTATGACCGTCGCGCAAGTCGATGATTTGAATGAACGCATCTTGGGAATTATTCGAGAAAACAATCCTACGCGTATCGTGATTTATGGCGGTAATGTGTGGGCAAATGCTGAGCAATTAATCGATGCGGCTATTCCTGCCGATGATTATGTGATTGGTTATTATCACGCTTATGACCCCTGGCAATTTTCAGGTGAAGGTCAAGGAACATGGGGAACTACAAACGATTATCAGCAGGTGACTAATAAATATCAATTAGTGAAAAATTGGTCTGTCGCCAATGGAATTCCTGTCCACCACAGCGAATTTGGAGCGGTGCATTCTTGTGATTTTAATTCTAGAATGCGCATCTATGCACACAATGTGGAGCAATGTATAGTAAAAGGTTTTGCTTTTTCTGTGTGGGATGACGGCGGTAATTTTGGTATTTTAAATAGAGCAGATAATACTTGGCCAGAGGTAAAGGACATTCTAATGCATTATTACGAGGACTCTCCTAATCAGATTTTCTCTACCTCTTCTCCTGACCCAATAACTGATGCTCCAGCAGTGATAGTAAATTGGAATAATCGGGCAACGGCCACTGGTGAGATTATCTTAGAAAGATTGACTGCGTCATCGAATACGTTCCAACAAATCGCCAATCTTCCTGCTGATGCAACGACTTTCACTGACACCGATGTTGAAGTCAATAATACTTACACTTATCGCATGTACACGACCCGAGCAGACGGTACACTGCTGCACGGTTATCCGACAAGAGTTCGAATTAATTCTGATGTGCAAACGCCATATAATCCAACGCCTATCAATATTCCGGGGGTATTAGAAGTCGAAGAATATGACAACGGAGGCGAAGGACTTGCTTATCATGACAATGACGCAGCTAACGTTGCAGGAACTTTTCGTGCGGGTGAAGGAGTAGATATTGGAGGTTTCGGAAATGGTCATATTTTGGGATATGTGGAATTGGGAGAATGGATAGAATATACCGTGAATGTTACCCAATCAGGTGTCTATAGTGTCACAACAGAGGTTGCTTCTGAAATGGCAAATGGAGCGTTTGATATTACTTTTGACAATGCTGCCTCGACTGATTTTAATACACCTAATACTGGTTCTTGGGTTGGTTTCCAACAATTAGCGGCGAATAACGAAATAGAATTAACAGCAGGAGAGCAACAAATGCGTCTGAGTATCAATAGTACAAGTGCTTTTAACTTAGATAATTTGACTTTCACTTTAGAGTCTACCAGTACTAGTGAGATTGATGCGACTCAAGCGGGCTTTAAGGTTTCGCCTAATCCTACGGAGGGAATGTTGAATATTGAGATTGCCGAAGCATTGAAAGATAATACGACTCGATTAGAATTATTTAGAGTTACGGGAGAGAAATTGAGCACTTTTAAGGTGGATGAAACGTCTGCTAGACTTGATTTGAGTGCGTTTGCAGGTGGATTGTACTTGCTTCATTTAGTGAATGAGGAAGTTAGTTTGGTGCATCGTATCGTAGTGCATTAAGGTTAATTTTGAATGAAGAATTTTTGAATAGGTCTTAAAATAAATCACAATACACCCATGTCCCTTCGTTGAGGTCGGCATGGGTGTGTTTTTGTTAGGAATTAGCTGACAAAATAGTAAAACCATCCTGACACCATTTTTTCACTATATTTGCCAAAAGTGATTACACCATCCTCCTCCTTCCTAATCAAAACAACCAATGAAACAAAGCTTATCCTACTATATCATTTTACTCGTTCTCAAGCTAAAAGGCTTGAAAAAGGATTTTAGTCAAGACCCCGTAGACTATAAAAAAATCAGAAAAGAAGACATTCATCATCCCAAAGGCAGTTTTTTCAGAAAGCATAAAGGACGTGATTTTAAAATCTCAAAAACTCTGGTTACTGAAATAAAACAGAAGGAAGCTTCTAATAAATTATTGCTATTCATTCATGGCGGTGCATTTATTTCTGGTCCAGGAGCCCCTCATTGGGATACGATTAAGAAGGTCATAAAACATACAAATCATACCGTTTGGATGTGTGATTATCCTAAAGCTCCAGAGAGTAAAATTCCAGAAATATCAGATAATATAGACCAAGTATATAATGCCGCTTTAGAAGCCTACCCTGCCAAACAAATCACGATTATTGGCGACTCTGTAGGTGCCACCTTAACGGCTGCTTTAGTTCAAAGACTCGTTCAAAAATCAATTGCATTACCGCATAAAATTATCCTTGTTTGCCCAGTCATGGATGCAACTATGTCTAATCCTAAAATAGCAGAAGTAGACAAAATCGACCCAATGCTATCTAAAGTGGGCATATTGAGTGCAAAAAAAATGTGTGCGGGAGATAATGATTTAAGCCATCCAATGATTTCACCTCTCAATGGCAGTTTTGAAAAATTCCCTAAGACAATTTTCTTTTTAGGAGAAAATGATATTGCTTATCCTGACCAACAATTAGCCGTTCAAAAATTGATTGATGCTAAAGTTGACATTGAGGTAATAAAAGGGAAAAATATGCCTCACATTTGGCCACTTCTACCTGTTATGAAAGAAGCAAAAATAGCTTTGAAAGACATTATAAACAGAGTAAATAATTAAAGCCAAAAACCATACAAATTCCACACTGCTTCGTTTTCTTTTACTAAATTTAGTTCCTAATTCGTGTAACTAAATGATACACAAACTCGTCATAGTTTAAAAGACAGAATAATGAAAACCATTATTAAAATTATATTAATATTAGTGTTGATTAGTTCCTGTTCATCTAATGACACTAATAATGCGGTAATATATCCTTCTTTTAGTTCAGAAATGGACTGAACCGAAACAAAATATCGCGCATTGACATCAATACCGAACGTGTTGAATGCCTTAAGCGATTTATGTTCCAGTACTTGCATTAATCTCGATAGGTTTCTAATGCAGCTTTTAAAATGGCAACAGCCTTGACCAAACTTTCTTTGTTGAGAACATAGGCAATGCGTACTTGATTCAATCCAACATTTGGGGTAGAATAGAAT
>CALDUB010000183.1 GCA_937923465.1 uncultured Saprospiraceae bacterium | reverse complement strand
GTAGCTCAAATATTACTTCACGTGCCAATGAAGTATTGGGTAAAATCGCAACTATTATCAAAGAACGTCCAGGTTTTGACGTGATGGTAGAAGGCTATACGGATAATGTGCCGATGAAAAGTGATTGTATCTCGGATAACTGGGATTTGAGTGTATTGCGTGCGACATCTGTAGTACGTACATTACAAACAAATCACGGCATCAACCCTAATCGCTTAATCGCGGCAGGTCGTGGTGAGTTCAACACATTAGCAGATAATGCAACTGCTGAAGGTCGTTCTACTAATCGTCGTACACGCATCATCATTATGCCTCAGTTGGATCAGTTTTATGATTTATTAAATCCTAATTCTGTACCTAAATAGAGTTATAATTTTGAATGATGAATTTTGAATACTTTGACATTTAAAAATATCAGAATAAAAAGGCAAAGCCCGTATTCCAAAAGGATACGGGCTTTACTATTTTAGTCTATATTCAACAGAATAATCAATAATCAATAATCAATAATCAATAACTAATTACTAAACCCCTTCTCCTCAGCAGTCTTTCGCAAAGAATTTAACATAGACTCTTCCAAAGTTCCGCCTGCATTATCTCCTATGTTTTTCGCTTTTTCATTTTCAATAAATGTACGGCGTTCTTTATCTAATTCTTTGATTTTCAATTGTATAGTTTCGCGCTCTTGTGTGATTTCGATAATTTTAGTTTCTAGCTCTTCTTCTTCCAATTCTTGATATTCTTCTGGCAATTCTTCCTTCTTTTTCTTCAAAATACTTTTATCTTTTTTATAAGCATCTACCACATCCCATTCTGCATTAGAATAGCTTGTTGAGCTTTTAAAAACGGCGCGGTCTGCTACATTTGCCTGACTATATTGACCCGCATTATTATCTTGTGTTATTTGATTTTCTTTGAAACGTTGCCCTTGCTGACCGTAGTGAATGTAAGTGTTGTTTAACTGCATATTTAAGTCTCCAATTTGCTTGTCATAAGGCGTTTTGATGTAGACAGTCGCTTTATCTTGGTCGATGCTCATATACTCTCCTTTACCTTTTAAAGCTCCCGATTTCCACTGCAAATTAACACCTTCTTGATATGGACCACAAAAAACTGTATTAACCACAATACCTTTCTCCACAGCATCTCCAATCGCACCAACAAAAGGCACATTGCCCTGCGCAAAGCTTTCATTTCCAGCAATGTAGATTATTTTTAAATCATTGTTCTTTTTGCCCCATTCCAATTGTTTCAATGAAGTTTGAATAACCTGACCACAGTACTCACTACCGCCATTCGTTGACATAGCGAAGAGTTTTTCTGAGATTAAATCCATATCAGAAGTAAAACCATTGATTTGTCTAATGTAGCCGTTGCTGACGCTCAAATTGTCATTTCCGTATTCGTAAAGTGCAATTTGTAGCGCAGGAGTTTCATCGCCTTTTTTCATGCGAGCGAGTTCTCCAACGATTTTCCAAAGTTGAGATTTTGCTTGGTCAATAAGACCGTCCATAGAGTTACTGGTGTCTAAAAGGAGAGCGACTTTTATTGCATTGTCGCCAGTAGTTAGAGGTTCTGACTGGACTCCACGCCCATTAAATTCTTCCACTTCATTACTCCCTCCTAAAAGGCTGGAAGTGAAAGTTGAAGCTTTACTAACTAGAGTAAAGTTGAAAACTAGAGCTAAAAGAAGGACTGAGGCGCCAATGGCAATTTTGATGTTTTTCATGATTTCGATAGGTTTGAAACAGAATTACTCTGCGTCTTTTTGTTAAACGATGATACAAAGTTGTGGGGAAAAAAGAAGGAATAAAAACGCCATTTGGTTAGGGTGACGTTTGACTCCGTGAATGAGTCGTTTGACTTGGTAAGTGTGTCTTTTTGCGTGTTTTGGGGCGAAATGAGTTTGAGAAAGTATTGTATCTTTGGTGGAGAATTTACCGCGAAGGCGCAGAAACGCAGAGTTTTTCTAAGTCATAACTCTGCGCCTTTGTGTCTCTGCGGTAAATCCTTTACTCAAACACTGTAAATCAAAAATGAAAATAAAAAGCCTAATCATACTCAGTCTTTTATGCCTCTCCTTGCCCAACTTAACGGCGCAAGAAAAATCCCGCTATTCCAAAAATACTCAAGAAGAAACCTACCTCGAAGAAGCCCGTCGTCTCCGTGAAAAAAATCCAGAAAAAGCTATCAAGTTTTTAGAAAAAGCCATACGTTCTTCCAAAGAAACGAGCAATTACGCAGTCGATGCCGAAGCCTATTATCTCTTAGGTAATATCTACGAGGATATCGGTCAAAATGACCTGGCTTTGCAGCGCTATATTCGAGCGAGTCGTTTGTTTGAATTGACGGAAATAAAGCAAATACGTGCAGAGAATTATTACCGTATGGGTGTGCTGCAACTTGCTGATAATCAGTCAGATGATGCAAGGGTGAGCTTTAGGTTTTGTAAAGACTTTGCAAGCGAGAATGATTTGAATAATCTTTGTTCGGAAGGTCTGGCAAGGGTGAGTTTTAAAGAAGAAAATTATGAGGAAGGTTTTAGTATTTTAGAGGAGGTGGAAGAAGAAGAAAGCATGCCTGATAGTCTGACAATTTCACGCGTAGAAGCGCAAAAGGCAGATGCCTATATTCAGCAAAATGATTACTCAAATGCACGCGTATTTTATGATAATTCGATAAATAGTATTCCGCAAGTTGCCAGTAAGAAAAAGGCAAAAATAGAGGACTATGAATACATCGAGCAGACAAAAGAACGACTGATACAAATGCAGCCCGAAAATGAGGCAGAACAGATAGAAATTCGTCAATTAAATGCCAATGCATTAGCAGAATTAGAAATTCCTAGTTCAAATTATATCAGTGAGAATCTAAAATTGGCAGACATCTATGTGCGCAAAAATGAATTAGTAAAAGCGGCAGAATATGTGAGAAAATCAGAGTTGAAAATTGACAAAGACACCGAAGCTGCCAAGAAAGCAGAGGTCTTTAAAAAGTCATCTGAGATAAAAAATAAACTTGGAAATTTTGCAGAAGCAGCCAGAGATTATGACCAATATATCGCGGTAAACGATATTGCCCTAAAAGAGAAAGAAGCGGATTTAATACAGCAAATTGAAATCGTCAAAAATCAGCAGAGCATTGACCTTTTGGAGAAGGATTTTGTATTGGAAGAGAAGGAGAAAATGCTATTAGAGTCACAATTGAGTACACAGAAGATTATCATTGGTTTGTTGTCCTTATTATTGGTTGGTGCGGGAATTTTCTTTTACTTTTTGTGGCAAAATGTCAAGTCACGTCGCCGCGCTAATCAAATGCTTTTACTCAAATCATTGCGGACGCAGATGAACCCGCATTTCATTTTTAATGCACTCAATAGTGTCAATAATTTCATTGCTAAAAACGATGAAAAAGCAGCAAATAAATTCCTCTCAGAGTTCTCGCGTTTGATGCGGAAGGTATTGGATTATTCACAACAAGATTTTATTTCTCTTTCCGAAGAAGTGGAGTTAAACGAGTTGTATTTGAAGTTAGAACACTTTCGTTTTCGCGATAAGTTTGATTTTGAATTCACAAAAGATATCCAACTGGACGGACAAGATATTGATGTACCGCCGATGTTGATACAACCCTTCATTGAGAATGCCGTCTGGCATGGTCTGCGTTACAAAAAAGAGAAAGGAAAATTAGCTGTAAATGTTTCTCAAGTTGCTGATAATCTGATTGTTATCGTAAAAGATAATGGTATTGGGCGCACAAAATCAAAGGAGTTAAAGACGCAAAATCAACGTAACTATAAAAGTACAGGATTGGCAAATGTAGAGCGTAGAATTGACTTGATAAATGAGATTTATGGAAAGAACTATGCTGTAGAGATACGTGATTTGGAAGTAGGAACTGAGGTGGAGATTAGAATACCATGCAGATAGTAGTGTGAAAATTTTATATTCTTATATTTTATATGTTATTTTAGGTCTTATAACTCTCTCTCCAACTTAAAGATAAATTCATGTTTAATTTTTTCAAAAAGCAAAAAGTAAAAAAGAATGTTCCTAATACAAAAACGGTTGCTTTTGGGATGTCAGAAGTACCTCAAGTAGGACAATGGCTACAGCAGAGTAAGTACGATGAAGTAGCTGCCTGTTATCAAAATTTAGAGAACAACGACAAGTCTCTTTTACTAGAGGGTGTTACTCTAAATGCGACTTATGTTGATGATGCAATAGAGTGGCAATCGAAAGAACCAAATAATTATTTAGCTAATCTTTTTTCAGGTTCAGCTTTGACTTTTAAGGCATGGGAAGCAAGAACGGGACTACTTGCCAAACACGTGACAGAAGAACAAGCTCGAGGGTTTTATTATTATTTAGAACAGGCATATGAGCACTTGGCAAAGGCAACTAATCTTAATCCTTCAGAGCCAGAAGCGTACGCACGCTTGATACGTGTATTTATGGGGTTTAGTGAAAAAGAAAAAGCGCAGGAGTCTTTTGATACACTGGTTAGCTTGGATAAAGGGCACTTAGCAGGACACATGTTTATGGTTAATTTACTTGCTCCCAAATGGCTAGGTTCTTATGAAGAGATGAAGGATTTTGCTGTTAAATGCGCAAATCAGAATGAGCATCCTTTACTGTACACGGCATATTTGATGTTTGCTGTTCAGTCTTTTATTGATTTAGCGGACAAAGATTACACTGTGGCAGAACAGCGATTTAAGTGGAAATACGAAGCTAATATCATGACTGTTTACAAAAAAGCGAATAGCAGCAGCATTACTTCTTTGCAACGCTATCATTTGCACAATTACTTCTCGTATCTGTTTTATGTTTTAAGCAACAAAAAACTGCGAGACAAAGAAATCGACGCTGTCGGAGAGAATATTTCTATGATGCCGTGGGCATATGCTGAGGTGGAAGGGCTGCGAGATTTACAGCTGATGAAATTCTCTTAGATATTTATTGAATTGGTTTTTTATGAAATCGGTTGATAAAATTTGACATCAGTTATTCAAAAGGTGACTTTGAGTCGAATGTCGTCAACTTAGGAAGCGATTTGTTAGAACTTTCTAACGATAATATTCAAAGAATACATGATTGAAACGCGGATGATGCGGATTTGGCGGATTAAAGCGGATTTTGAACAAGTATTAACAAAAAAATCCGCCCTAATCCGCATCATCTGCCAAATCCGCTTTTCTATCATACATTCTTGGCAACTACAAAACAATATGCTGCCACTCCATACGGACACGTAAGTTGACGACATTTGACTTTGAGTCACCCTTTGAGTACCGCTTTGCGATTCACCAACCAAAATTATTAAGAACCATTGAACTATAAATAACCCCAAAATAATTAAACATGATAATCAAAAATTACCTTTCCTTACTCTTTTTCCTTTTTTTCTACATCCAATCTGCTTTTTCACAATTTGCATGGGAAAAATCTTATCCCGATAGTTTGTCGGACTCCAATACATATGGCTTGTCTCACTGCACGGATATGATAACAACGGCAGACGGAGGATTTGCAATGATAGGAGAAACAGACTTTCCAACAGGGGCGATTCGTCATAATCTGAGATTGGTGAAAACTGACAGTCAAGGAGAAGTAGAATTGGATACCACTTATTTTGAAGGCGAGGTTGGCGCTCTGATTGCGGATGGACTTTGTGAAGGAACAGACGGAACTTATGGCATTTTATCTTTTGGTGGACCGCTGCAAATGGCTAAACTTTGGAAAGTAGATTCTGATGGCGAAATCCTCTGGGAAAGAGAACTATGGGCTGGCGGTGGAACAGGAAGAATGCCACGCGTGTACCCTTTACCTGATGGTGGTTTTAGAGTCTTAGGCATTTGGATAAGTGATGTCCCTTACTATTTAGGACCTGCTTTTTATGATTACAATGCGGCTGGGCAAGATACATCCGAGACGCCTAATGTTGAGACGTCAAACTCGACGGTAGCATTAGATTTTCTTAATCTACAAAATGAGAGAGTGTTAGTTGGTAGAATTTCTTTTGAACCTACAGACGAGGAGGTTTGGGGATTTGCTTGTAAAATTAATGAGGACGGTCAAACAGAATGGGAAGTCGATTACGAATCCGCAAATATCCGGCATATACATCGCGTACTGGAACATGAAAATAATTTTTACATCGGAGGTACTAAATTGGAAGGTACAGAAGTCGTCCCAGTGATTGGTAAACTCAATCAAGAGGGCGAGTTGCTTTGGTCAACAACTGTTGATTTACCAGAGGTTGAAGGCATTGTTAATGATATTGTCATCACTCCTGATAATCGAATTCTTGCAGTAGGTAGCTATGATAAGGTCGCTGAAACGACTTCATTTCCCCAAGAGATTCCATTTTTCCTTCCAACAGGGTTTATTGCTACACTCAATTTGGATGGAACAGTTGAAGAAATCATCGTCCCTGATGATAATATATCTTATAGTTCTATTGAAATAACGGCGGACGGATGTGTGGCAGTGGCAGGTATTAGTGACGGTTTTTACCTGGCTAGCAGCTGTGGTTTTTTTAGTGCTTTGTCTGATGTTAGTATTTCGTCAGATGCGGCTATTTATCCGAATCCGAGTAATGGCATTTTTACAATTGACTGGAAGTCAGAGGACTTACGGAAAAAAGCACTTCGGTTAGTTGATAATTTAGGACGTATTGTTTTGG
>CALDUB010000182.1 GCA_937923465.1 uncultured Saprospiraceae bacterium | reverse complement strand
CAGAGATAAAGGTAACGAGCATCTTGAAGATGATCGTTACCCTGCGCTTTTATTTGTAGAATTGCATGTCAAATATTTTATCCCTATTTAGATACTATTTTTTCTTCAAATGTTGCCCAATAGTCACCTCCTAGAAGCCTAAGATTTCCAAACCTTTAGAACTATCTCCCTCAAAAAAAGAACCAATGCTAACAAACAAAGCCGCACTGAAACTAATCAGTGCGGCTTTGATATTTTAACCTTTAGGTTTTACATACAGATTTCTGCAGTAAATTTACCTTCAATGTTCTTGTCTCCTTCGAAATTACCGCCTTTCACTTTTCCAACAATTGTTGTTTCCGTTACTTCTAAAATTTCTACATCACAGCCGAAAAATGAAGAATTGCCAATGTATGGACCTGCTCCAGAGTAAGCTTTAACTTCTAAAGGTGTAGTTGTAGCTACGAAAAAACGGATATCCCCACTGAAGTTTGATGTTGCGTCATCGCAAGTTGATACTTCGCCAAATAGGTGAAAAAAGTAACCTTCATCATCGAAATTAGTAGCTGCTCTTGCGAATGCACTTTCTGTAATGAATGCCACATCAGCATCTGTAAATCCTTGAGCAACTTGATTACTGATACCACTTTCTTCTGGTTCTTCATCAATTACTTCAACAGTGCAAGATGAAAGTATTAATGAGAAAAGAGCAAAGACCAATGAAAATTTAATGAATTTAGTCATAAGAGTTTGTAGTTTTATAGGCATTTATGTGCCTTTGTTTGAAAAGGTGCGCAAGGTATTAAATTTTATGTCAATTCAAAGAGAGCGATTCTCTATTTTTTCTTGATTCTTTGACAAACCTCATGATATGGTTTTTTTTGTGCCTCAAAAAAAGAATCGATTTTTACCAACACCCAAAAATTAAATCCTCTTCCTTGAAACAAAGTAACATCTACCTCATTTTCACCGTATTAAGATAGATTAACCTAAATCATATTTGAAATAATGTTAATTTAATGAGACTTATCAACAAAAAAAGATGAGTTATTCACATTTTGTTTAGTACTGTTTACTTTAAATGTAATTAATAAAACGTATTTTTGTGTCCTGTCAGTTACTAAAAGGGGTTAGTTGAGAATAAACTTATTGTAAATCAACCACTTATAAATTTTGACAGGCTATTGAGAGAATTTTACACGCGAATACTGAGCTTCTAAGAAAAAGTATTCATGCGTACTATGGACAGAAAACGCGCTTTTTACAACCTTTCAAAAGATGTTGAATAAGAGTAGTTTTTAGACTAAATACTTACAATTAAGCAGTCTAACTATCTACAATCTAATATCTTAGAGACGATTAGCCTACCGAACATTACATGAGTAAAGCGACTTTCTTTTTATAATACGTTTTAACCGAGAAAGTATGTCTGATAAAACAAACCTAACAAGTCAAATAAGGGAACGTACAGGTGGAGTACGTCGTCCTGCTGCCGCTGAATTATCGAATCCAATATTCGG
Source organism: uncultured Saprospiraceae bacterium (assembly GCA_937923465.1). Taxonomy (GTDB): domain Bacteria; phylum Bacteroidota; class Bacteroidia; order Chitinophagales; family Saprospiraceae; genus JAHDCG01. The sequence continues at coordinate 2,512 of CALDUB010000182.1, read as the reverse complement.
TAAGGTACAGCCGCAAGCCCTTCAATTAGAAGAAGCTGTCTTGGGAGCAATCATGCTCAACAAGGACGCCCTTCCTGTTGTCGTGGATATTCTTCAATCGGGCAGTTTTTATGCCGACCGTCATCAGATGATATATAAAGCGATGTTGCGCCTGTTTGAAAAGTCGCATCCTGTTGATTTACTGACGATGACCGAAGAGCTAAGAAAAGCAGGTGAATTAGAAGCTATCGGGGGTGGTTACTACTTGGTGGATTTGACTAATCGTGTAGGTTCTTCTGCAAATATTGAATATCACGCGCGGATTATTGCGCAAAAACATATACAACGGGAGCTGATTCGTGTCTCGACTGAGGTCTTGCGCGATGCTTACGAGGAGACAACAGATGTCTTCGATTTGTTAGACTCTGCCGAAAAAGGCTTGTTTGACATTACACAAAATAACCTTTCTCGTGGTCCAGAGGGCATGGGTTCTTTGGCTAGCCAGATGCTCAAGCAAATGGAGGAGTTGAAAGATAAAGAGGATGGCTTAACGGGTGTACCAACTGGTTTTGACAATTTTGACCGTCTAACTTCTGGTCTACAACCTTCCGATTTATTTATCCTCGCTGCCCGTCCTGGTATGGGTAAAACTTCCTTTGTATTGGCTATGGCGCGTAATGCGGCTATGGACTTTGGTAAAGGAGTTGCCTTTTTCTCTCTGGAGATGTCAAACTTGCAATTGGTGCAACGTCTGGTTTCTTTGGAAGCAGAAATCGAGGGTATGAAAATGAGAAACGGTAAACTTGAAGATTACGAATGGCAACAAATGCATACTGCCATTGAGAAATTGAGTGAAGCACCAATCTTTATTGATGATACACCTGGTATCAATATTTTTGAGTTGCGTGCAAAAGCGCGTCGTTTGAAAATGCAGCACGATATTCAAATGGTCATCATTGATTATTTGCAATTGATGAGTGGTGGCGGTGACAATCAAAAAGGTAATCGGGAGCAGGAGGTTTCTGCTATCTCGCGTGCCTTGAAAGGTTTGGCAAAAGAATTACAAGTACCTGTAATCGCACTATCGCAGTTAAGTCGTGCCGTGGAAACGCGTGGAGGTACGAAGCGTCCTCAACTATCTGACCTTCGGGAGTCGGGGTCGATTGAGCAAGATGCGGATATGGTAGGATTTATTTATCGTCCGGAGTATTACCAAATCTTAGAAGATGAAGAAGGTAATTCTTTGAAAGGTATCGGAGAGTTGATTATCGCTAAAAACCGTCACGGTTCAGCGGAAACTTTGAAGATGCGTTTCATCAGTCAATATGCGAAGTTCACGAACTTGGATGACCCAAATTTTGATGATTTACCAATGGATACTTTTAGTAATCCTGTAGACAGTGGTAACATCATGACGATGCCGTCTAAGATGAATGACAATAGCTTTACTCCACCGCCTACTGATGAGGATATTCCTTTTTAATTTTGAATTTTGAATGAATAAATTTTGAATGACAAGCGATGGAGAGAGGTTTGTGGTAAAATGAAAAAAGGTATTTGCACTTAAGTGCAAATACCTTTTTTCATTTTACCACAAGTACTAGTCAACACAGTCGTACTTCTAACTTACGATTTAATCGTACAGCCAATCGCTTTCGTGAAACTCGGCTCAGGGTCTTTTCCTGCATTGATAGCCTTAATAGCATCGTCGAGATAATTTACTTTTACAGCACTGGCATCGCGTGCACTGTCGTCAATCGCGCCGATGTAACGTACATTATGCATTTTGTCCAAAAGGAAAACATGCGGCGTACGATTTGCGCCATATTGCGGGTAAATTTTTTGTCCGTCGTCAAAAAGATAAGGGAAGTTAAATCCTTTTTCTTTTGCACGTACTATCATTTCTTCGTAACCGTCTTCTGGCTCAGCAGTTGGCGAATTTGGATTAATTGCAATTACAGGATAGTTCGCTGCATATTTTTTCTGCAAGTCAATAATACGGTCTTCATACAAAACAGAGAATGGACAGTGATTACAAGTGAAAACGACGATTGCGCCTTTTCCTTTATAATCTGCCAAAGAAACCATTTTACCATCCACATTTTTCAAAGAAAAAGCGGGTGCTTTGTCTCCTACTCCAATTGCTGTGACTGTAGCCACATTTTCAACTGCACGGGTGTTCATAGCAGACACTTCACCTTTTGCCTTGTTTACGTTTTTATTCGATTCAGAATTGCAAGAAGCAAACATGAATGTAACAGCAACTAACATTCCAAGGATGCTAAGAGTATTTTTCATAATTTATTTTTTTAAATAGTTATTTTTTAACGTTACTAAGAAGCTGTTTGAGTTTAAGTATTTTTCTATGTGAGAGAATATTTTATGTTTGCTTTGGCTTTGAAAACCGCAAATAGCCTCAGCTACATAAGGTTTTTTAAAGTGAAAGCAAACGGAAAATTGTCCTAACATATGGAATTAGTTAAATTCAAACAGCTTCTTAAACACTTAAAAAATTAATTATGTCACAAAAGAA
>CALDUB010000181.1 GCA_937923465.1 uncultured Saprospiraceae bacterium | reverse complement strand
TTGTGTAGTCATTTTTTTTCTTTAGTTGGAAGTTATCAGTTGGAGGTTGTTTGGTCATTTTTAAAACTATAAATTTAACTATGAACTATAAACGGTTTAACTATGAACCTCATCTCATCAAATCGATACTGAGACAAGGTTCATAGTTTATAGTTGAATCGTTCATAATTAACTTACGCATGTTCCTCCTCCAATGCTTCCCAAAATTCCACCGCGCGACGCGTATGCGGAATACAAATCGAACCTCCAACCAAATTCGCGATAGAGAAAACTTCAAAAAGTTCGTCTTTCGTCACTCCTAATTTATAGCAAGTCTCCAAATGATAAGCAATGCAATCATCACAACGCAACACCATTGACGACACCAAACCCAATAGTTCTTTCGTTTTGACACTCAATGCACCTTCTTTGTAGGCATTCGTGTCAATATTAAAAAAGCGATTGAGGGTTTTATTTTGCTGCCCTAATATCTTATCGTTCATTTTAACACGATAGTCGTTGAATTCTTTTACTTTACTCATAATTTCAAGTTGACGGTTGTTGGTTACCAATTGTCAGGCTGTCTTTACTCACAGGATTTTCTAAAAATTCAAATTCAAAAGTGTATGATTTTGATTTGAATAATCTATACGGTTTTACAGTATTCTCCCTCCCGCGAAGGTCTTGAATTATTCTGATTTTATAACAATTTGAGGGCAATTCTTTTTAATAAAAAACAAAATGTTTTTTCATTTTTAAAAATGAGTTGTACATTGGGAGTAATTTTGAATGGAGAATGTTGCATTTTGAATGATTATAGTGATGTAGCCATGAAGTAAGGGCGGAACATAACAATCATAGAAATCATAACAATCATCCTCAAAAAAGACCAATTCATACACAGTAAAGACTCGTTTTAATTTGTGTTTATCTGTGTTTCAAGCAAGTAAAAAAGCGATTATGTACAAACTTCTTCTTTTCCCTTTATTACTCCTGTTTTCTTGTCAAACAGAGGTACCACAACAGCAGGTACAAGAGAGTAAAACACCTCCTACTACTCTACCTAATGGATATCCTGCGGACCACTTTTCTAAATGGCAAAAGGATATCCAAAACTTCGAAGCAGCCGACAAAGTCAATCCGCCTGCAAAAAACGGGATAGTTTTCATCGGTAGTTCGAGTATTCGTTTATGGGGAAATCTGGAACAAGACATGGCGCCATTGCCTGTCATAAAGCGGGGTTTTGGAGGTTCGAAAATTAGAGATGCTGCGGTATATTCTAATCGTATTGTAACCAATTACAAACCCAAAATGATTGTTCTCTTTTCGGGTACAAATGATTTGGCGGGGAACGAACTAGATAAAAGTCCCGCGAATATTTTGAATGGTTTTCAAACCTTTGTACAGAAGGTCAGACAAGATTTACCAGACGTTCTGATTTACAATATTTCCATTACGCCGACACGGGCACGTTTCAATAAATTGGCAGAAGTTAAAGAGACAAATGCACTCATCAAAGATTATTGCGAGTCTGATGACAAGCTCTTCTTTTTCGATTTAGCGGACCAATTCCTAACTGCTGACGGTCAACCAAGAGATGATTTGTTTATCAAAGACGGTTTGCATTTAAATAATGCGGGGTATAAGATTTGGGTGGATGAGATGAAGCCTGTTTTAGAAAAAGCATACGCTGAGTGAGATGTTAGACTTTAGATATTAGCCTGTCCCGTGCCTCGGTCGGGGACGTTAGACTTTTTCACAGTCCATTTCCAAAATGAATATTACCAACCTCAACATATTCGACCTTATCATTTTGCTTGGCGCGATTCAAGGAATATTTTTCTCTATTTTTCTACTCAATCAAAAGGCAGAAAACAAATTAGCAACGCGCTTTCTTGCCTTTTTTATTCTTGGTTTCGCCTTCAATAGTATATTCAATTCATTAGAAGGATTAGGACTGCGTAACGGTTTGACATTTTGGGAATTTGTGCCCTTATATTGCTCGCTTTTTATCACCGCATCCTTTTATCTTTTTGTTGATTTCACCGTTAATCCAGAACAAAAATTCACTACAAAGAAAGCTTTGTGGTATGTGCCCTTTGGGTTTCAGTTTGGAATGCAAATCTTCATGCTGTTTGTATTTTTTACGAATAAATCAAGCATCTATGAGAATCTCTCTCTGATGGTGAATGCTTATAATGTCATAGATTTATTTGGAGTAATCTTTGGGCTAGGAGTCCTCATTTCTGCCATTTTAAAAATCAATAAATATGAACACGACCTGCGTAAAAACTACTCTGAAATCAATGAAATTAGTCTTTCCTGGTTAAAGAAACTCATATTTGGGTTGTTTGGAGTTTGGTTGCTTTTTGCTGTTCCGACTATTTATGAACAAGTAACAGACAAGCCTTCAATAGAAATTTTTTACCCGATGTGGATAGCAACTTCTATTCTTATTTATTGGGTGGGTTACTCTGCTTATTTCCGAAAAGACTTTTTTAATGTCAAGATGTTTCACCGCGAGGTTAAGGAAGAAGTCAAGACACTTTCGGATAAGACCGCGCCTTATTATCAGAGTTTGTTACAATTAATGGAGACTGAGAAGCCTTATCTCAATCCAGACTTAAACCTTCAAATGCTAGCAGATTCACTCCAACTCAGCAGCGGCTATCTTTCTCAGATTATCAATCAATACGAGGAGAAGAATTTCTTTGATTTCGTGAATGGCTATCGCGTGGAAGCGGTTAAAAAGATGTTACCTGATGAAGCTTTTTCTCATCTTAGTTTGCTTGGTATTGCTTTCGAAGGTGGTTTTAAATCAAAGTCTACTTTTAATTTGGCTTTTAAAAAATTGAC
>CALDUB010000180.1 GCA_937923465.1 uncultured Saprospiraceae bacterium | reverse complement strand
CTCCCCTGTTACCCCTCCATGAAAAAGTCCTACACAAAATTACGTCTCATTCTCGGCGACCAACTCAATGAAAATCACTCTTGGTTTGACGAAAAAAACGAAGATACCCTCTACTTCATGGCAGAGTGCTTGACAGAAACAAACTATGCCAAACACCATATTCAAAAGGTCGTCGGCTTTTTCTCTGCAATGCGCAATTTTTCAAAAAGTCTTGAAGCAGAAGGACATTCGGTTCTTTATTTCAATCTTGACACTGTCGAAAATCTCCAATCCTTTCCCGATAATTTAGCCGCATTAATTTCAAAATATAACATCCGAAAATTCGAATATCAATTGCCTGACGAATGGCGTTTGGATGTCGAATTAAAAGCTTTTGCACAAGAATGTGGAATTGAAACACAGGTCTTTGACAGCGAACATTTCATGACTGAGCGCGCGTATCTAAAAAACTTCTTCGAGGGAAAGAAGACTTACTTAATGGAGAATTTTTACCGTTCCATTCGTAAGAAGTACGAGATATTAATGGAGCCTGACGGCAAAACGCCTTTGACTGGCAAATGGAATTATGATAAGTCTAATCGCAAGAAATTACCGAAAAAGATTACAATTCCGCCGCAATTACATTGGCACAAAGATGTGACGGACATTGTCGAGATGCTCAAAGAAAAAGGCATCACAACCATTGGAAATATTGATGCAGAAGACTTCATTTGGCCTACTTCCCGCGCAGAGTGCTTAGAGCTTTTAGAAGAATTTTGTCGTTATCGATTGCATCTTTTTGGAGACTATCAAGATGCTTTGACAACGCGAGATTATGCTTTATTCCATTGCCGTCTGTCATTTGGGATGAATACGAAAATGATTAGTCCTTTGGAAGTTGTGCAGCGATGTATTGAGGAATTTCAAAATAGGCAGGACACAATTGATATTTCACAAATTGAGGGCTTTGCACGACAGATAATCGGCTGGCGAGAATACATGCGTGGCGTATATTGGGCGAAGATGCCAGGCTACGAAAAAATGAATTATTTCAATCACCAAGCGGCTTTACCAGAGTGGTTTTGGACAGGTAAAACGAAGATGACTTGTCTCAATCATGCGGTCGAACAAAGCTTAGACCGCGCCTATGCGCATCATATTCAGCGCCTGATGGTGACGGGGAATTTTGCTTTGCTATTAGGTGTTCATCCAGACGAGTTGGATGAATGGTATCTGGGTATTTACATTGATGCGATACAATGGGTAGAGGTGACGAATACACGTGGTATGAGCCAATTTGCAGACGGCGGAATCGTTGGTACAAAACCTTATATTTCCTCTGCAAATTACATTCACAAACAAGGTGATTATTGCAATCAATGTCATTATGATAGAAAATTAAAATACGGCGAAAAGGCTTGTCCTTTTAATAGTTTATATTGGGACTTTTTTGAAAGACACCGCGAAAAATTGGGTAAAAATTTCCGTATGTCGATGATGTATCGGGTGTGGGACAAAATGGATATTGAGGAGAAAGAAAAGATTTTGCGACAAGCGGATACTTATAAAAAAACGGTTAATGAGCTGTAATGATTAGATTTTAGATGTTGGACGTTAGATGTATTGACAATCAAACTCGTGCTAAAAAAAATTGAACGCAGAGGCGCAAAGACGCAGAGTTTTTAAACATGACTTGCATAGAATACGTATTCGAGAGAGGGCAGAGAGAAAAATCTTACGATTTTGAGAGCCTCAAATTTAGAGTACAAGTTTATTTGTCAATACAGTTAGACGTTAGACTTAAGCATATTTTATTCAAAATCTTATAGGCTCACAAATAGAAAAACGGTTCTGAAATTTTTAAAATCTGAAAGCAAATTCAAGCATCAAATTCAAATTTCAGCATGTTCTTAAATTTGATACTTGAATTTGCATTTTATTATGAATCCATTCCACTACGCCTTCAAAGTAAAAGACATCGCTTCGACCCGCGATTTCTACATCAATATTCTCGGCTGTACACCTGGCAGATTTACCGAGACTTGGATTGATTTTGATTTCTTTGGACATCAACTCTCGGCGCATATAAGTGTTAATATACCAGAACAAGACTTCTGTGGTACGGTGGATGATGTGCTCGTTCCGATACCTCATTTTGGTTGTATTTTATCTATGGAACAATTCAAAGATGTACAAACAAAATTAGAAAACGCGGACGCACATTTCATCATTAAGCCACAAACGCGCTATGCTGGTCAGAAAGGCGAGCAAATGACGCTTTTCACGCAAGATTTTAGTGGCAATCCGATTGAGTTTAAGGCGTATAAGAATGCGGAGGAGGTCTTTTTGCAGTAAGGGAATTTGTAGAGAATAATCTACCAGTTCGACAGTGAGAATTTTTCGCGTAAAGAATTTAAAAAATCGTTGCATAACCATAGTTACGGAACTATTTTCTATGTTTTTTAGGCGGACAATTATCCTATCCAACTGGTAGGTTATTTTTTACAAATTCCCTAAGTACTAAAGCAAAACGAAATCAAATGACAACACTTCTATCTTTTATCCTATTTTTGATTTTTATCGTCCTTGCCTTGATACATTTTAATTGGGTTATCGGCAATACATGGGGATTGGACCAATCTTTACCAACCAATGAAAAAGGCGAAAGGTTGTTTACGCCTCGACGATTTGACAGTGCGATTGTTGGACTGGGATTGATAGCTTTTGGAGTTTTTTATTTGCTCCAAACAGGCTTTGTAGATTTTGAAATTCCGCAATGGATTGAGAAATATGTACAATGGATTATTCCAACAATTTTCTTGCTACGTGCATTGGGCGACTTTAAATATGTTGGCTTTTTTAAGAAAATTAAGAATACTGAATTTGCAAAAGTAGATACGAAGTTCTTCTCTCCTCTCTGCCTCTTACTCGGAATTATTGGCATCTTAATCGCATTATTCAATTAATAAGGCGGTAAAAAATCCTCAAAATCAAACATCTCCGCCCACCAACAGTTTAACCCTATCAGGGCGTCTCTTTGCTCAATATTTATGCAGCAAACAAAGATTATACAAAATACATTCAAAAAATACATTTGGAAAGCCATCGGCTTGATAATGATACTATTTCTGTTGGCTGTAGGCGCTGTTTATTATGTTTCTACTTCACAGGGCAGCGACGGTATGCCCGAACTCATTACGCGCTATGCAAAGGACAATTGGGATGTCAATTTAGGTTTTGACAGCTACCAAACTAGCCGCTCCGAAAATTTCCCTTTTCTTACTTTTAAATTAAACGGTCTTTTTATTGAAGGGTCGGATTGTATGGGTTGCAAGAGTGATTTATTAAATGTAGAGGAACTAACTTTCAAAATCCAACCTTTAGATTTAATTCGCAATTTTATTCACATCAAAGATGCACAAATCTCAGGGGCAAAAATTCGTTTTCATAAAGGCGAATTTGGGAATAGAAAGATTGATTTCTTGAGAGAGTTTAATAGTGATGACGATGACAAAAAGTTAGTTCGTAGATTTAAAATGGACTCCCTTCTTTTACAAAATGTGCTGTTGGAATACGCAGATGATGTAAAAGAAAAACAATACGGCGTCACTATAAAAAGAGCATTGCTCACATCTCGCCGTGAAGGAAAGAAATTCCATTTACAAACAAATGCACAATGTCATTTCGCGGGGCTAAATTTCAAGCCCGAAAATGGTTTTTTCTTAAAAGATACAGACGGAAATTTAGCTTTAAATCTAGAAATCCTAAAAGACTCTATTCATCTCAGAAATTCAACTTTACTCGTTGCAGAAGATACTTTTAATCTCTCTGGAAATTTATCTCGCACAGAAATCCCAACGGTTGATTTAAACATCAGTAGTAAATCTATTGTGCTAAAAAATGCAAGTATTTTACTAGATGATAAATTACAGAAAATTCTCAATCGCTTTTCTATAGATACGCCTTTAGATGTTAATTTTAGATTACATGGAAAGATAAAACCTAGACACAAATTAGCTATAGATGTAGATTTTAAAACTATAGATGCTGATTTTTGGTTTAAGGGGACTCAAGTTTCAAAAATGAAACTAGATGCAAGCTATTCTAATCATTGTCAGACACAAGGTGACAAGATTAAACGCGGGGAAGGTTGTTTGACAGTACACCGCGTACAGGGGATGTTGTTTGATGAACATGAGGTGGACTTGCAAGGTATCGTTCATGATTTCAAGAAAATGAAACTGGATATGGACGGCTTAGTTGTCTTAGATTTGCCTGCTTTGCAGCCTTATTTGGCAAAAACGAATTATGTATTACGTAAAGGAAAAGCAGACGTAAGTCTAGATTATTCAGGTAACTTTAAAACGATACTGTCAGGTAAATTCTTACAGAAAAAAGGCGTTGCGGCAGCAATAAATCTTCGAGATGTCGCATTTGATTTTAAAAGTTTACAATTTAAGAGTACAAGAGGAAAAATAGATTTGTCTGCGCAGTCTACGAAGCTAAAAAACATTCAATTTTCTTATCTAAAGCAAAAATTTTCACTCGACGGAGAATTAGGAAATGTGTTGCCTTTTCTATTTAATAAACAAGGAAAAACACAAGCGAATTTGAATATAAAAGCCAATAAAATAGATGCCCTAAAACTAATACCTCCAAGCTCACCAAAATCCACAGAAAAAATAGAAATCGGCACCTCATTAGCACGTTCTGTTAATTCCTCTCTTTCCATTTTGACGGGACAGATAAATTTTAATATAGACGAATTCACACATGGCAAAAACCGAGCAAAAGATGTTTCTTTCTCCTTAGAATTGCCAGACGAACCAGAGTATGTTTCTCGTAATTTTTTAAACTTACAAAAAGCTAAATTCACTCTTTTTGATAGTTTACAAGTACTAGCAAACGCCACTATTAAAAATATCGACAATCCATTTGCCTCGGTAGATTTTTCAGTAAAATCAAGCCTCTCAGCGCTCGAAAATTTTCAAAAGGAAAAGAATATTCTTTTAAAATTTGGAAAAATTGACTTAACAGCTAATACCGAATTTCTCTTAAATGACATCACTGAAATTTCTTTAAACAATTTAGAAAATATCGACTTTTCAGGTGTCGTAAAAATAGTGAATGCAGATTTAGAATTATTAAAAAACAAACAAAAATTAAAGAATATAAATTCTGAATTCATCTTTAACAAAGACCTCTTCGAGCTCAAAAAAATGACGGGTTTCGTTTCCGACATCTCAATAGATATGAGTGGAGAAGTGCAACATTATTTTGCCTTACTCACACCAAAAAATCAACCCGCAGATGCTAATTTTAAAATCCATTTGGGAACATTAGATTTGCGACCAAGCAAGACTTCTAAAAAAGGAAAAGAAGTTGTTGCAGTACGTTCTTTTTTCCAGTCTTTCCAAGCCGATTTACAACGCATTAAAGGACGCGCTGACATTCTTGTCGACAGAATAGAAACGCCTTTATATCCTTTTACAGATGTCTCATTTGCGCTTTCAGCGGACTCTGATACTACGGAAATATCCTTTGTGAAATTAGAAAATTTTCAAGCAAATATTTTCGGGACAACACCACTATATGCGCAACTAAAAATAACGGATTTAGCCAATCCCACCTTGGAGACACATCTACAGAGTGAGATGAAAATTGAAGACTTGAGTAAATTAATTTTAAACGATAATTTTCAAGCAAAAAAAGGAGATGTGGGTTTAAAACTATTCTATAAAAATGAGCTGCGAGACTCTCTAAATCTAGAATATTACCTATTGACCGCTGACATGAGAGGACAACTTAAATTTTCAGATGTTGAACTTTATTACGCTCCGCGTGGATTGAATTTTGAACAAATGAATGGGGATATTGACTTTACTCAAGATAATCTACTGGTCAATTTCCCAAAGATGCTTTTCAATAAAAACGTCATCAATTTAACAGGAAATTCAAAAGACTTCCTTCCTTTCTTTTTTGAAGAAAACCAAGATTTCACTTTGGATTTAACCATGAACTCACCACATGTCAATTTTCATAATTTCGATACTCCAAAGACACTAAAAGAACAGACTGATGTTGAGTTGACGGATGCCCAACAAGAAGAAATTGAAAATGTTATTGACCGACTGTTATCCGAAGGAAATCTCTCTCTGAATACTAAAATAGCTGAAGTGATTTATGATGATTTCTTGGCAACAAATGTCGTTGGACGTGCTAATATTACGGATAATGAGGTGACTTTAGACACTTTTCGGATGCATACTGCTGACGGCTATTTTGGGATTAATGCCACTATATCTGACATTGATACAGAAAAAATAAAAATAACCACAGACTTAGACTTTTCAAATATCAGCGCACCTATCGCTTTCAAAGGGTTTGATAATTTTGGGCAAACAACCTTAACAGATGCTCAAATAAAAGGCACCATTGATGCTAAAATTAACTTTAGTGCATCCATGAATGACAACTATGAAATATTTGGTAAAACGATGTCTGGCGAGTTAGACTTAAACATTAGAAACGGAGCGTTTATTGACTTCAATGGTTTGACAAACTTAAACGGTTTTCTCTTTAAAAAGCGTAAATTAGACCATGTCTATTTTGCAAAAATGCAGACACAGATATTGTTAAAAGGATTAGATATGTCTTTTAAGCCCTTTGTTTTAAACTCTACCGCTGCGACCTTACAAATTGACGGGCTCTATTCTTTTAGTGAAAAAGATAGGATGGATTTGACTATTGAAGTTCCTCTTGGCAATCTTTTCACACGCTATGTAGAACGTGCTAAAATTCGTAAAAATCACAAAAGACGTACAGGTCTGCCAATTATTGTAGAGGTTTCAGAGAAAGATAAGATACCGCAATTTAACATTCGACTAAGTCGTCGAGAAGATTAGTATTAGAAACAAAGTACAGCGTAACCCACAACGACTTAAGCAACTAAACAGTTTTTCTTTATCGTAAAATAAAAAGTAGAACCTTTTCCTTTAGCAGACTCTAGCCAAATTTTACCTTCATGTTGTTCCACTATCTTCTTTACCATTGCCAGTCCAATACCTGTACCTTCGTACTCACTATTACTATGTAGACGTTTGAAGAGTAAGAAAATTCGTTCTTGAAAATCAGGATGAACTCCGATACCGTTATCCGCAACAGAAAACAACCAGTCTTTTTCGTTTTCCTGACAACTTATTTTTATTTGAGGTGCCTTCCCTTTACTTGAAAATTTAATAGCATTGGTTATCAAATTCTGAAATACTTGTCTAAGTTTAGTAGGGTCTGCGACTACATCGCAGGATATGTTCTGCAAGTCAATCAGAGCATTTTTCTCCTTTACTATCGTAGTTAATTCTAAACAAAGTTGGTTTAGTAAGGATTCTAAATTGACCACTCCCAAATTAGTGCCCGTGGTGTTTACGCGTGAATAAGAAAGCAAATCATTAACTAAATTCCGCATATTTTTACTGGACCCAATGATAAAATCCATATACTCTTGCTCTGTTTTAGATATTTTCCCTTTCAAACTTCGATTTAGCAATTGCGTAAAGCTAACAATCGACCGTAAGGGAGTCTGTAAATCATGGGAAGCAAAATAAGCGAAGTTTTCCAGCTGTAGATTAGCCGTAATATATTTTTCTAACTCTTCATTTTTTTCATTTATAGCAACTCTAGCTTCGTGCAAATTCGTCACGTCACGTACAAAAGCAATAACCTTAGGGTCTTTCTCTTCGCTGCGGTCACAAATCATAACCACCGCAATACGAATAATTTCACCACTTTGTTTTTTTATTCGATAACCAGACTCTGACCTCCCCATTTTAACTGCTTCCTTCATTTTAGAAGCATAAAATTCGATAGGCACTAATCCACCTATAGTATCATCGACAAAGTAATCGTTTGGATTTAAATTTGAAAATTCTTCAAAAGACTTTACTCCGAAAAATTTTAAATTTTGCTCATTACACATGATTGGTAAAAAAGTATTGGCATCCATGTAAATAATACCTTCATGAGAATTACTAAAAATTTCTCGATATCTTTTTTCAGATATACGTTGGGCCTTTTTAGCCATCATACCTTTCGTGATATCTTGAAAAATAATAAATGCCTCCCCATATGCGCGAAAAGTAGGTACGACCGTAGCATGAACAATTATATGGTCTCCATTCGCTTTTACAAAAATACCCGCAGTCTTAAATGCTTCTCCATTTCGCACTCGTATTCCGTGGTCTCCGGTCTGCTCGTGGAGATTTCCTTCAGGAAAAATCTCTGATGTTTCTGGAACAAATTGAAAACGATTACGCTTTAAAAGGTCGGCTCTAGTATCATGTTCAAAGATTTCGAGCGCGACATCGTTACAGCCTGTTATCTTCTCTTTATTGTAATCATAAATCATTATTCCATCTACAATATTGCTGTACAAAGCATCAAACATTGCTTTACTATCCTGTGCCTCTTTACATTTTAAAACACTCTTAGTTACATCATGAGAAGAGCCAATGATTACAAGTTTTTCAGGTGTACGAGATTTAACTTTCAGTTGAATTGAAAAATAAGCAACATCCTCTTCTCCCAACTCTAATAATAAATCACATCTGAGTTCATTTTCCGCGTCCGCCATCGAATTATTCAACCACTCTTCTAGCCGAAGTCTATTTTCTTTAGAAAGAAAATTCAAAATGGACTCACCTTGTATAAATGCATTTGTAGTACTGAGGAGCTTAGTAAATGCATCATTTGCATAGATTAGAATATCATTTTCCAGGTAGAATATTCCATTATCATTCTGATTTACTAATAAATCGAACAGGGCTGTATGCTCCATTTCAAGAGGGTTAGCCGACTGATTACCTATATGTTTGCTTTTAAGATTATTCAACTATTTGATAGTTTTGACATGCTGCTTTTACAGGAAAGTATTAAAACATGTAAGAAACGAAGAGGGGGTGTTATTTGATGTACAAAAATTATTCCCAACAAAACTCTTTGCTAAAAAATCTACCCTACAGACACTATTTTTTCTAATTTATCTGATTTAAGTCAAATCTATACCCTTCCCTTCTATTTGACAATCTAAAGCCCTAGGGAATTGATAGAGAATAACCTACCTTTGCGATTCTAGAAATTAAATCTATAATCGATAGAATTCAGGCAATTGAAAATAAGAATCGGTACTCGCGGCAGCAAACTTGCACTCTGGCAAGCACATTACACCAAACGTCTTTTAGAAGAGTTGGAGGTAGAAGTAGAACTCGTAATCATCAAGACGCGAGGCGACCAAATCCAAAATATTGGTTTTGCAAAAATGGAAGGTAAGGGTTTCTTTACTAAAGAAATCGAAGATGCTTTGTTGCGCGGTGACGTGGACTTGGCAGTACACTCTATGAAAGATATGCCAACAACATCACCTGAGGGCTTGTCTATCACGGCTGTCTCTTATAGGGAAGACCCCGCAGATTGGTTGATTATTCGTAAGGAATGTGTTGCGGACAAGGTATTGAAGCTGAAAGAAAATGCGCTTGTTGGGACCTCTTCTGCTCGTCGCAAGGCTCAGATGTTGGATTTTCGTCCAGATGTAACCTTAGAAGATATTCGAGGAAATGTTCCTACGCGTTTGCAAAAATTACGTGACGGTGGTTTCGATGCTATCTTATTGGCAGCGGCTGGTGTTTCTCGATTAGAGATTGACATGACAGAGTTCGAAGTTGTCAAGTTGCATCCGAAAGAAATGGTGCCTGCACCTGCACAAGGTGTCCTCGCGTGGCAAACTTGTACAGATGATAAAAATGTACGTCGCCTAATGAAGAAACTGCACAATGCAGATACCGCAGCCGTGACAAATATCGAACGTAAGGTTTTAAATCTTTTCCAAGGTGGCTGTCAGATGCCTTTGGGCGTTTATTGTGAACGTGATGCGGCAGGTAATTACCATGTTCAAGCCGCTTTGGCTGAAGCTTGGGATGCGCCTGTTAAGCGAGTTTCTGTTTCTCAGAGTACAGCGTTTGAGTTGGCAGAGCGAGTAGTGGCGGATTTGAATGCTTTGTAGATGGACTGTATCCCGAAACTCCCGTTTCGGTCTACTCATTAAACTTCCGAAACGGGAGTTTCGGGATACAGTTACCGCAAAATTCTATAATTTCGATAGCTAAAATCTAGTCCCGTATACTTTTTGATTCCTCCTTTTAACTTCTCTTTTAGAGTCGTCCTATCTACTGAAATATCGCGGTCTAATTTCCAATTCTTAGCAGCGATGCGCTCATGCATAACTTGCGGATGCGTTCCTTTAAATCGTGTTAAAGAATGCATACCTTCTTCGTAAGAAAAGTCATTCTTATCGTGAACATTTTTATCCATCCAGTCGTCAGAATGCCAGTATTTATTGAAATTCTCGCGCTTTTTTTGTTGAATTTCGGGTTCTTTTACCCAGCCATAATGATGAATAAATGCGTCAATTGGCTTAACGTTTAGCTTTTCGTTTTTACCTTTTCTAAAACCTTGTGCATCTTGATAAGAAAAAATATCTGAGCGATTTTTAATGATGCGAATCTCGTGTGGATACCAGCGAGAATTGGTGCCGACATAATCGTATGAACCGTAAAAATGACGATAATTAAAGAGTAAGCCGTCTACTTTCGGGGCATCTTTCCAGCGCAGCATTTCTTCCTTTATTTTTTCCAAATCCTCTTCGTGCACAACTTCATCTCCTTGAATGTAAAATGCCCAATCAGTATCCTCTGCGATAGCTTTGAAAGCCTTGTCGGTTTCATCAGCTAAGACTTTTCCGCCCGCACGTAAACTATCGTCCCAAACCGTTTCTATAATTTTGATTTTTGTCGGATTAATAGATTTGATTAAATCTAAGGTGGCGTCTTCTGACTTTCCGACGGCTACAATGACTTCATCGCAGATGGGTAGGATAGATTGAATGGCTTCGACTATTGGATAGTCGTAAGTGATGGCGTTGCGGATGAAGGTGAAGCCAGATATTTTCACTAATTGATTTTGAATTTTGAATGTAGGATTTTGAATGCACACATGCTAATTCAAATCTTGCAGTAAAGACTTAGCTTTTTCATAGCGATTATTAGCTGACGGTATTTTTTGTAATTGTATTTTTGCTTTTTCTATTTCTCCTTTTTTCAGATACATTAATGCCAAATACCAAGTCCCCTCTCCTGTCAGCATTGTTTTCCCTTCATCAATACTTTTCAAAATTTGTTCTGCTTCTTTATAATTCCCTATTTCAGTTGCAGCAATTCCCTTTGCTAATAATGCTGGCAAGTTATCCCCATTTCCAACAAGATAAGCACTCAAGAAAGCATAAGCCTTTTCATAATCGCCTTGATTGAACGCAGTCTCAGCTTCCTTCGCATTATTAATTACATCACTTCTATCTAAAAGAGAAATAGCAGTTGGATTTGAGTATTGTTGATATAAATCTGGTGAAGCAAAAGGGTTAAACAAGAAAAATAGCAAAGCCGCTGCCGCTGCTATACCTACGAAGCCCAGCCAATTTTTACGATTAATGCTTACTACTTTCGCTTCCTTTTTTTCCTCTTTAAAGAAATCGTTTTCTATTTTTGAAAATGTCACTTTTAAATTATTAACTCCTTTTTTTCTTTTTAAAAAGGCATCAGTTTCTTGTTGCCACACCAGTTCTTTTTGCAAGTCTGGCTCATTCTTTATCCTTTCCGCAAAAGCATCATGCTCAAGTTCCGACAGTTCTCCCGCTAAATATTTATTCAGTTCTATGTAATCCTTTTCCTCCATGATGTCGTGTGCTTAAAAAATCAAGACAAAGTCTAACGTCTAAAATCCAACGTCTAACATCTCAATAAGTGATTATAAATCGGCTTTCTTCGCTTCCAAATTATACAAATCTCTCCAACGGTCGGTACAGGCTTTCTTACGTCGATAGACCGAGTTGGCATTCGACATTTCTACACGTATCGCAACTTCTGAAGATGCAATACCTTCAGATAACAATTTCAATACCTTGCGACACAAGTCGCTTAATTGTTGAAAAGTTTGCTCTAAGATTTGTTCTTTAATGGAAGCAGTTTCTGTTTCTTCGGCGAGATTATGGGTGTTTTCTCCTTTATGTCGCGCTTCGTCCTCCATTCTTACCTCTGGCGACCGACTTTTTTTCCGCAAACGGTCTATCCACTTGTTTTTACATATCCGCAATAACAAAGCTCCAAAGGGTGCCGTCAATTGAAAATCTCCTTGCGACGCCTTTGTATACATCGCAATTAAGGCCTCTTGAAAAATGTCCTTCGCATCGTCTGCCGAACCACTATTCTTGCGAATCCAACGACTAACCTGCTCGGCATTGTTCCGATAGATTTCTTGAATGAGTCTCGTGTCATTATTTAAAAGTGCCTGTATGTAACGTTGGTCTTCGTGTGGCTTCATGGCGACAAGATACGAGTTTTAATTAAAATTTAAATGAAAATTAAAATTAAAAATTCCACTACAAACTCCTGATAATCAACAAACTAAAACCTAACAAAACACTTGTTCTTATTTTTTTATTTTTCAGAAGGTAAGATTTAATAGCGATTGGCGATAGACTGGTACAAACACTCAATAACCCTTGAGAAATTTAAAAGGCGAATGCTGAAAAGCCTTTCATTCGATTTTAAAGAATAAAGCAGAAAATAAGATTTTCAAGTTCTACAATTGATAAGAATTGAAATCTCATATCAAATATCTATTCTTTAAAATTTCAGTAGTGTTCGATTAAAGTATGATTTATTTAGGCACTCTAAAACACAATAGTTCTTTGACAGTCAGTATTTTATTGGTTAATCCTTCTGCCATAGCAGGAGATTTTCTGATATATTTTTTCTCAAATAGCTTTGCAT
>CALDUB010000179.1 GCA_937923465.1 uncultured Saprospiraceae bacterium | reverse complement strand
GTAAATTAGAGCTGACGCCAAACTCTCCGCCAAACCAGAGTAAAAGAAACATGACAAATACTATCATCGCTCCCGATACCGACCAATGCCACGGCTGGCTGATAAATTCAATTATTGAATACATTTTTTGTGTTTAATTATCTGCAAAAAGAAGGGATTAATTCTTGCTCTGAACAAGAAAAAATCCCTTCTACTTTATTTTTTAAATTTAGGTTGTTTAGTTAGATTACAGACGCTACCGCAGCATCTACGGTTTTTTGAGAAATGGTAGTAGGACAAACAAATTCAGTTTTGTTGACATCTGTTTTTTCAATGGCATTCCAACCGCCGGCGATATCTACCAACTTATCAAAACCACGTGCTTTTAAGATAGACGCTGCAATGACCGAGCGATAACCGCTACCACAGTGGATAAAAAACTTATCCGTACGATTCAGTTTGTGCATGTTTTTATTGATATAATCCAATGGAAAATTAAGTGCATTTGTTAAGTTTTGCGCCAAATATTCCGAAGGTTTACGAACATCTAAAGTGACATCAACTTTACCTGCTTTTACTTTTTCTGCATACTTTTCAGCAGTAATTGACTGAATATGCGCGACTTCGTTGCCAGCGGCTTTCCATGCTTGTACTCCTCCTGCTAAATATCCGAGTGTATTATCATAACCGACACGGGATAAACGGGTTACCGCTTCCTCCTCTTTTCCTTCTGGCGTAATTAATAAAATAGCTTGCTGAATATCCAAAATCAAAGCACCGACCCAAGGTGCAAATCCACCATTAAGTCCAATAAAAATGGAACCGGGTACGTGTCCTTTCAAAAACTCTTTTTGCGTTCTTACATCTAAAATTAGAGCATCATGTTGTTCCGCAACCTCAATAAAGCGTTGAGGAGAAAGAGCAACTGCGCCTTTTTCCAATACGTCATCAAAACTCTCGTAACCTGACTTATTCATCATCGCATTTGCCGCAAAATACTGTGGTGCTGGAGTCAAGCCGGAAGTCACTTCTTTGACAAATTCTTCTTGTGTCATATCCGCACGCAAAGCATAGTTCGTCTTCTTTTGGTCTCCCAAATATCCCCACGTATCCTTGCTCAAATTCTTTCCGCAAGCAGAACCCGCGCCGTGCGCCGGATAAACAATCACATCATCCGCTAAAGGCATAATTTTCTTGCGTAAGCTAACGTAAAGGTGTGCTGCTAAGTCTTCCTTTGTCACTTCTCCTTGCTTAATTGCTAAGTCAGGACGACCCACATCTCCTAAAAATAAAGTATCACCCGAAAAAATTGCATAGTCTTTTCCCGTCTCGTCTTTTAATAAAAAAGTCGAACTTTCCATAGTGTGACCGGGCGTGTGTAATACTTTAAAAGTTACATCACCGACCTGCAATTCTTCGCCGTCCTTTGCGCTATATACATCATAGTCCGTCTCTGCCATCGGACCGTATACGATAGTTGCGCCTGTCTTTTTAGCTAAATCTACGTGACCTGATACAAAATCAGCATGAAAGTGTGTTTCAAAAATATATTTCAATTTCACACCTTCGCTCTCTAATTTTTCAATATAAGGCTGAGTTTCACGTAGAGGGTCAATAATAACTGCTTCTCCTTTACTCTCGATGTAATAAGCACCTTGTGCTAAACATCCTGTATATATTTGTTCTACTTTCATAATTTTGAATTTTTGCATCGGTTTAAATAAGTTACTTTTCTATCTATTCCGATTGATGATACAAAGTTGCGGGAATTATATTTTGGAGTTTGTGATGAACATCACAGTTAGCGTTTAAATATTTATTTGTAATGCATAATCAGAAAGAGAGGTCGTCGTTTCACAATCATTATTTCTCCGATGACTGTTAACAGCTTCTTCAATTCCCATAAAGAAATTCTCTTTTCCGATTTTTTCAGTCAGCTGTCCTTTTGCAAAAGCATCTCTAACTGGACCTTTTACCCCCGTAAAGTAAACGCAAATACCCTTTTCACGACAATCATCAATAATGTCTGCAAGAGCATAAATACCGCTACTATCAACGTGATTAGTGCCGCTACAATCTAGAATTAAACCCTCCAGATTATTACCACGACGCGTAATGTGGTCTTCTATTTTTTCTTGGATGAAATTTGTATTTGCAAAGTATAACTGCGCATCAAAACGGAGCAGTAAAAGACCTTCTGGTTCTTTTAGTGTTCCAAAACGGTCGATATTTCGATAGTAATTTGTGTCCGGCACTTGTCCTAAAATTGCCAAATGCGGCTTGGTCGTTCTATAAATAACAGTCAACAAAGATAAACCCACACCCACTGCAATGCCTTGACCGATACCATAAGCCAGAGTTGCGAAAAAGGTAATAAGTAGCATCCAAAAGTCAGATTTATTACTTTTCCAAAGTTGTAATGGTTCTTTAAAATCAATCAAACCAAACACTGCTACCATAATGACCGAAGCAAGAATAGCTTGGGGCAAATAGTAGAAAAGTGGTGTCAAAAACAAGAGCGTTAAAATAATCAAAGCTGCACTAACGATAGACGATAAAGGCGTTTTTGCTCCTGCTTGGTCATTGACCGCCGTACGCGAAAAACCACCATTAACAGGAAAGGCTTGAAAAAATGCACCGCCGATATTTGCCGCTCCTAAGGCAATTAATTCTTGATTTGGAGAGACTTTATAGTCTTTGTGCTTTGCTTGCACCGCTTTTGCGACAGCAATACTTTCCATGAAACCTATTAAAGAAATAGTCAGAGCTATAGGTAACAAACTCTGCCATTGCGTCAAATCAAAGGAAGGCATAGAAAAAGTCGGAAGTCCCTCCGGTACTTGCCCCACTATTCCGACACCGTAATCAGATAAACCAAGCGACCAAACTGCTAAAATACTTAAAACGACTGCGACTAATTGACTCGGAATTACTTTGCTTAATTTTTTAACAATTTTTATCAATACAATTCCAGAAACACCAATAGCAACGGTCACCCAATTTATCGCATCAAACTGCCTGAAAGCGTCTAACAAAATCTCATGTATATATAAACTACGCGAAAGATTGACTCCCAGCAAGTGTTTGAGTTGACTCAATCCAATAATCAAAGCTGCCGCCGAAGTAAATCCGCTAATCACCGGTCGAGAAAGAAAATTAACCAAAAAACCAAGTTTCAAAACTCCGAGCAAAAGCCGAATGATGCCCACCATAAAAGCTAAAGTGAATGCCAATACAAGATAAGTATCCGTTCCCGACTCAGCTATAGTACCGATACCTGCAGCGGTCAGCAACGATGCCATAGCGACGGGACCGACTGCCAACTGACGAGAAGTACCCAACATCCCATAGATAAGCAAAGGAACTGTAGCCGCGTATAATCCGTAAACAGGCGGCAAACCGGCAATCATAGCGTAAGCCATGCCTTGAGGTATTAACATCACACCAACCGTCAAACCTGCTGATAAATCTCCGCTTAACCAGGCTTTTTTATAATTCGGTAACCACTCTAATGCAGGTATGTACTTTTTGATATTCATTCGTTAATCGTTACAATCTTTAGAAATTTTAATAACGACACAAAAGTATAGGGGGATTTATTTCCGTTTAGTGATATAGATTACATTCAAGGATAAGAGCGATTGATTCTCTTAAATGAAATAGCTAAAATCAAAAATAAGGAAAAAAATTACTGCTATGAGCTAATCTCTTCTATCTTTGCAAGCCTTATGAATACACATTTTAAAATAGAATTCCTTGATAATGCTACTGAAACGCTCCGAGCTGTTGCACATCCTATTCGTATGACTATTATCGACCTTCTCTCTAAAAACGGGGAATTATCCGTAACTGAAATTCATGAGCGACTGGATATAGAACAAGCTATCGCTTCTCACCATCTTCGTATTCTTAAAAGCAAAAATGTAGTCAAAGTAAACCGTATCGGTAAGAATAATTACTACGACTTATTGCATCCTGATTTTCAAGAAATAGTAGAAGTCCTGATTCGAGTGTCCTAAATTCAAATTTTTTCTCTACCACATTTTATTTCAATATAGCTATAAGCCTTCTTCAATATGGCTTATATCTTTACGTCTAATACCAAATAGTCTATCCTTTCTATTCCTATTTTCAATTAAAAAGCACGTATTTTCTATGTTTTTAATATAAAATTTCAAAAAAGATGAAAAACATTTGCACATATCTACATATCTATATACTTTAGCGTATCAAAACGGACGAAGATGTTTTAATTACTATTAAAAGAGCGAGAAGGAGGGCGAATTATATTCTACCTTTTTCTTAATAAAACCATCTTTATGCAAACGAAAAATTTACAACAAGCAGTCTTATTCTTTTTACTTCTGTTTCTGTGCAATGTATCGCAAGCGCAGGAAGCTGAAAAGCCCGAAGTTGACCATTCTTATAAGCCATTAAAGTTGAAGCTAAATGAAGACGGTAGTAAATATTTACGCTTTCTCATGTGGCACCAATTATGGCTGACAACTAATAACCTTGACGCTGGCTCTGCCAAGCTACAAGTAACACCGAGCATTCGGAGGTCACGTATTTTAGCTTTTGCTCAGATTTCTCCTAAATTTCTCATACTTACACATTTCGGACTAAACAGTCTATCACCCGCTAACCTTTCCTCACTCGGAAATAACAGTAATTCTCCACAATTTTTTTTACATGGAGCATGGGGAGAACTGAAAGTGTCTGACCAACTATACATCGGTTCCGGTCTGCATTATTGGAAAGGTATGACTCGCTTGGGTAATGCCAGTACTTTGAATATGATGACTCTTGACCAGTCTCGTCCTTTTACTCAATGGCACTCATTAGCGATTACCGACCAATTTGCGCGTCACTTAGGAGTGTATGCGAAAGGGGAGTTGGGTAAATTTGACTACCGAGTTGCTTTTAACGGAGCAGGACAAAACGGCATCAC
>CALDUB010000178.1 GCA_937923465.1 uncultured Saprospiraceae bacterium | reverse complement strand
AAAGAAAAGAGCCAATTCGCGAACGAATTGACTCTCTTTCTTTATAGAAAGTTAAACCCTATTAACTTATTCTGCAGCTGCCTGTGCTTCCACTACCTCTTCTGCACCTTCACCAATACCATATAGTGATTTGATTTTGGTTTCAATCTCTAAAGCAACTTCAGGATTATCCGCTAAGAAAGATTTTGCTCCTTCACGACCTTGAGCAATCTTTGCTCCGCCGTATGCGTACCAAGAACCACTTTTCTGAATGATGTCTTTCTCGACACCCAAATCAACGATTTCTCCATTCTTAGAAACACCTTCACCGTACATGATGTCAAACATCGCCAAACGGAATGGTGGAGCTAATTTATTTTTAACGACTTTCACTTTTACGTGATTACCGACTACGTTTCCTTCTTTGTCCTTAATAGCAGAACCATTACGACGGATATCCAAACGCACTGATGCGTAGAATTTTAAGGCGTTACCACCTGTTGTCGTTTCAGGGTTACCGAACATAACACCGATTTTCTCACGCAACTGATTGATGAAAATACAGCAACAACCTGTCTGACCAATAACACCTGTCATCTTACGACAGGCTTGAGACATCAAACGTGCTTGTAGACCCATTTTAGAGTCCCCCATTTCACCTTCTATCTCTGCACGTGGTACTAATGCTGCTACCGAGTCAATTACAATAATATCAATTGCACCTGAACGGATTAAGTTTTCTGCGATTTCTAATGCTTGCTCACCATTATCTGGTTGAGAAATCAATAAGTTATCTGTATCCACACCCAATGACTCTGCATAAGTACGGTCAAAAGCGTGCTCTGCATCAACGAATGCTGCAATGCCACCATTTTTTTGACATTCTGCGATAGCATGAATAGCCAAAGTTGTTTTACCTGAAGACTCGGGTCCGTATATCTCTACAATACGTCCTTTAGGAAAACCATTGATACCCAAAGCGATATCCAAACCAAGTGACCCCGACGGGATGTTAGGGACTGATACAACTTTTTTATCACCGAGACGCATGATTGTACCTTTACCATAGGTTTTATCCATGCGGTCGATAGTGCTCTGTAGAGCTAATAATTTCTTTTCTTTATCTTTAGCAGATGCCATGTCGTTCCGATTTTAATAAAAGGCGGGGCGGGCAAAACCATGTATGTTGTGGTATAAAATATGCACTCCGTCTCGTCCCAATTGAGGAATTGTTTTAATTATAGTACAAATTTAAACCAAAAGTTTTATTTATCCAAGTTTATCATTAAAAAAATAACAAAAATATTTTTTATAACCTTTTTGAATACATCGTCATTTTACACAAATGACTGATTATCAATAAATTATGATTTAAAGGGTAAAAATGAAGGAATAAATAAAAAACAAAAAGAAATGATTTGCGTAGTTTTTTGTTTCATTTTAATTTAAAAAGAAGAGAAAAAGAAAGAAATATATTTTTTTTAAAACATTGTATAAAAAAGGCGTTTACCCTAAATTGAGGATAAACGCTTTTCTTATTTTGTGTCAACTTCGCACTACTTAAAATTACTTCGCAATTCTAAAGGTCTGCTGAGTATGTTTCGTCGAGCAAGTCAGTACATACAGACCTTCTGGTAGTTCACTGGTATCAATGACCTGTCTGCCACTTTCAAATTGCTCTACAAATTGCTGATATACAACTCTGCCATTCAGGTCTATAATTTTAAATGTCACATTTGTTGGGTCTTCTAAAGTAAGATGCACATTTAATAAACCGTCTTTTTGAATCGGATTTGGATAAATATCTATAACCATATTTTGCTCAGCGATAATACTAACAACTCGGCTAAGTGCCGTGGTGCCATCATAATCTCTCTGGCGCAATTGATAATAATTATCTCCTGCAAATGGTTTATCGTGCACGAAATCGTATTGCTGCAAGTCATAAGTATTACCGTGTCCTTCGACCCAGCCAATAGATTCAAAATCTTGTCCGTTGCTGCTATGCAAAATTTCAAATCCTTCATTATTAAATTCTATTGCCGTTTCCCAATAAAGCTGAACACTTTTATCTTGTAAAAGCTTGGCATTAAAACGAATAAGTTCAACTGGAAGTAGTACGCCAGCACCATCATAAGTACAGCTCCCAATGCTACCACCAAAATTGATTGTAAAACCGAGTTGGTCTGGTACACCGTCAGCTAAAGTAATGTTTACCGTCGGAATAGTACAACCATTAGAGACGAAGGTTGCTCCGCCGTCAGTCGTAAACATTGTGCCACCAGTTAAGTCCGTACAATCTGTTACTGTAAAAATATAATCAACACCATTCCCTCCACTGGTGTCCATTGCATTGGTAGGACATTGAGTAAAAGCAGGCAAAAAAGAGACACAAACTATTGCTGTGATAAATAAAGTATAAAAAAATGATTTCATTGTTTTAGTTTTTTTTTATAGAACGTAATAAGAACCCGGACAAATTTATTTATGAATAATTCTGACTGGGTTCTTATTTTATTGCTTTAAATGATAAATTAAGTTGAACAAGTGCGATTTCCAAAATCACTGTCCTTGTTCACATTATTTAGAGTGCAGGTAGCCCAAATTTGAGACGCTGGGGCTTATCGGAGTCGCGCGCCTATGCCACCACCTCCTTTAAAGCCAAATACCTGAAACTCTGCTGAATAGCCAGGAGTAGAACCAGTATAGCTAGTACCTAACCATTTTGTTGTGCCAGGTGTCGTACTATTGATAATGTAATTAGCTTTATACCAAGGTGTAATCGTACTAATCGCTGGATAAGCACCCCAAACATTGGAAAAATCTTTGACGGTAAACATTTCCACTTCAGTAAAACTTCCCAATGCCGCCAGACCATTGTCACTTAAGGCAGTATTCAAATTATTGTAATCAATTTCAGTAAAATAATAGACCACATTTACAAAAGCAAATCCTCCTTTCGTTATCATATTCTCATTGACATACCACTTTCGGTTGAGAATCGGAGCTCCATTAACATTTGT
>CALDUB010000177.1 GCA_937923465.1 uncultured Saprospiraceae bacterium | reverse complement strand
ATGAGCAAGCGGAACTATTTCAAAGAAATTGTTATTGTGGAGGTATAAGTACGTAATCCTATTTATCCATGTAAGTGCGTGACATTATTTATGTGGGTAAATTTGTGAGAGAGATTTTTTTGTTAGTTTTCTTTTAAAAATAGTTGCATGGTCTGTATCACGCAACTATTTTTAAGAGGAAAATAACGGAAAAACATCCTCTCAAAGTGCCCAGATAAATAGTGTCACGCACTTAAACAGCTTCTAAGTAACAAAATTTGTCATCCATACGTCTACATATTGATAGAGCTTGACTCATAAAAAAACTCATAAAATCAACTTTACCTTAAAAACAACGTTGTATTATGGGAGAATTCACGAAAAGTTAAATTTTTGTGAAGTAATCTTGCAAAAAATGCGAAGGAAATAAAACCTTATCAATATATTGCAGGATAATTCGTAAATTCAGTAGTTGAAGGCGCTCAGTGACCGTCAATTGGCAACTGAAAACCAACAACTAATTTTTAATTAAATAATCAAATTTGGCAATAAGAAGAAGAAACAACCGCAACATGCGCCGAGAAGACCCAGGAGCGGCTTTTCGCGTAAATCATCAAATCAGAGTACCAGAAGTTCGTTTAGTCGGTGATAACTTTGACGAAATCAGTCGAGTTCACGGCAGCGAAGTGCCTCCAGGAGAAATTCAAGACACCCGTCAAGCGCGTCGTTGGGCAGAGGAATTAGAGTTAGATTTAATTGAAATCTCACCTAAAGCCAAGCCACCCGTTGCACGTATTGAGAATTTTAAAAAATTCCTTTACAACAAGAAAAAACGGGAGAAAGAGTTAAAAGCTAAGCAGTCAAAAACTGTTATCAAGGAAATTCGTTTCGGACCGAATACGGATGACCACGATTTTGAATTCAAAACACGTCACGCTAAAGGCTTCTTAGAAGAGGGTAGTAAAGTACGTGCTTATGTTCACTTCCGTGGACGTACGATTGTCTTTAAAGACCGTGGAGAATTGCTTTTACTTCGTTTCATGAAAGAATTGGAGGAATTAGGTTCTGCTGAGGCTCTACCCAAAATGGAAGGTCGTCGGATGTCAGTTATGCTAGCACCGAAGAAGAAACAAAAGGGTAAGAGTTAACGGATAGATGATTGTAATGTGCGCTCAAACTGTGTTTGAGCGAATAGACAGCGAAGTCGTTTGTTCTCTTTACAATATAAAATAAAAAATAGCCTTTCTTGCTTGCAGGAAAGGCTGTTTTTATGTTGGTCTATGTTCTTTCTATTTAAGTAATGAAACTGGACTTTGGACGAAAGATGTTGGACGTTAGATTTTAGACAAAAAAATCGAAATGTATTAAAAGTCACTTATTTAAAAAAAATGATTTTTAAAGAGATACGATTGGTATTGTTTTACATATGTTTGAGTCTAAGGTCTAATATCTTCTGTCCAAAGTCCAATAATGAAATTAGAGTAGGAACAGACAGTAATCAATAAAAGAATTGAAAAAAAATAGTGGACTTCCAAAAACTCTATTAAGTTTGTATTGAATTCTATCAAAATCTATCACCACAATACCACCACATGGCATCTGACATTCAAATCGCTCAGTCCATTGAGCTAAAACACATCAAGTACATTGCTTCCAAATTAAATATTGGGGAGGACGAACTCGAAATGTACGGTAAGTACAAAGCAAAATTACCTTTATCCTTGATTGACGAAGAAAAAGTCAAGAAAGGTAATCTAATCTTAGTTTCTGCCTTGTCTCCCACACCAGCAGGAGAGGGGAAAACAACCATGTCTATTGGTCTGACACAAGGTTTAAATCGTATCGGTAAGCAAACAACGGTTGTTTTGCGCGAGCCGTCTCTAGGACCAGTATTTGGTATCAAAGGAGGCGCTGCAGGCGGCGGTTGGTCACAAGTGTTACCGATGGAAGATATTAATCTACACTTTACGGGAGATTTCTCGGCAGTAGAAAAGGCACACAATCTCTTAGCTGCATTGATTGATAATAACATCCAAAGCAAGACACGCTCCTTGAATATTGACCCAAGGACAGTCTTGTGGAAGCGTGTCATGGACATGAATGACCGTTCATTACGTAAGATTGTAATCGGACTCGGAGGGACCGGAAACGGAATACCACGCGAGACGGGTTTTGATATCACCGCAGCATCTGAAATAATGGCAATCCTTTGCTTATCAAATGACCGCGCGGATTTGAAACGCCGATTAGGTAATATTTTTATCGGCTTCACAATGGATAGAAAACCTATCTATGCCAGAGATTTGAATGCGCCAGGAGCAATGACAGCCCTGTTGAAAGATGCTATCATGCCTAACTTGGTACAAACAATAGAAGGCAATCCAGCTATCATTCATGGTGGACCATTTGCGAATATTGCACAGGGTACAAATTCTGTTATTGCGACAAGAATGGGCTTGAGTTTGTCTGATTATGTGGTGACTGAAGCAGGGTTTGGTGCAGACTTAGGCGCAGAGAAATTTTTAGATATTAAGTGCGTTAGTGCAGGTTTATCTCCGAAAGCGGTGGTCCTCGTCGCGACAATTCGGGCATTAAAATATCATGGCGGTGTTGACTTAAAAGAGCTGAATGATGAAAATGCAGCAGCTGTTAAAAAAGGGATGGCAAATCTTGGTAAGCACATTGAAAATATTCAAAAATTCGGTATCCAGCCCGTCATTGCTGTCAATAAATTCACGACTGACTCAGCAGCGGAAATTCAAACGGTTATAGATGGTTGTGAAGCGTTAGGCGTAGCCGCAATCCCAACAAACGTATGGGGTGAAGGCGGAAAAGGTGCAGAAAGTTTAGCGAAAAAAGTAGTTGAAGTCGTCGAAAGTGCGACTGAGAAATTCACGCCAATGTATGATTGGAATGACTCAGTAGAAGCGAAAATTGAAGCTGTTGCGATAAAGATTTATGGCGCTAAAAATGTAGAATATTCGAGTATTGCTAGACGTGATTTACGTCGTATTGCCAAATTAGGATTGGAAAAGCTGCCAGTCTGTATCGCTAAAACGCAGAAATCTCTGTCTGATAATCCAAAACTAATCGGCAGACCTACGGGTTTTACTATTACTGTCCGCGAGATTGAAATCGCAGCAGGTGCAGGTTTTCTCGTCCCAATCACGGGTAACATGATGCGGATGCCAGGACTACCTGCGACGCCATCTTCTGAACGTATTGATATTGATGATGCGGGAGAGATAAGCGGATTGTTTTAAAGTTTTGAGGTTGAGGGGGAGCAGGTTACGGGTTGCGAGGTTGCTATTCTAACTTATGCGCCAACCTCACAACCCACAACCTCATAACTCTTAATCTCACAACCCATTCAAAAAAAATACGTACAAACAATTTTTCCCTGTACAAAAAGTAACTGACCGCTATGTTTGGATTATTCAAAAAGAAAGATAAAATAAAGCCTGTAGAGATTACAGCAGAAAACTTTAAGGAACTCGTACTCGAGTCTAAACAACCTGTTTTGCTAGATTTTTGGGCAGCATGGTGTGGACCTTGCAAGATGATAGGACCGATTATTGACGAGTTAGCCGAAGAGTATGACGGACGTGCTGTCATCGGAAAAGTTAATACAGAATTGCAACAACAACTAAGTGCTGCGTTTAAAATTAAGAGTATTCCGACTTTAATTTTATATAAAGACGGGCAGCCTTATGCGCGTTATTCTGGTTTGGTACCTAAGCCAAATTTGGAAGAACTATTGAATGAAATGATGTAATTTTAGTAAATTACAAAATACCAGATTACCGTGATTTTTGTAATCACGGTAATCTATCCTCCAGAAAATCCTACCTTTGTTGAACAATATCTAAGAAAGTCAACTTCTATTTATATATCCCTTCTTCTAATCAAGATTACATTTATCACACTTTTGAGTGACGTCCTTTTTCTGAAACAATAAAAGACGAGACTATGCATTTTAAAACTACACACTGGAAAAAAAGCAATACTGCTCTTTTTACGCTATTCTTCTGTTTACTCTTTACGACTTTATCCGCACAGTTCTCACTGAGTCTCAATCGAGAAACAGCAGATTTTGCTTTGAGTGAAACGGCTACAGTAGATATACTCTCTAGCCAATCAGGCACCGCTGATTTTAAATTCTACTACGATAAAAATTTCTCTACCATTCAAACAGGAACGGTCGATGTCTCTGCGAATACACCTGCCCAAATTTCTTTTACAACAGAAAATAGTGGAGTGATTTTCTGCGAAGTCAGTTTAAATGAAATAACACAAAGTACAGTTTTAGTATTTGGGCGAAACGAAATAAAAGTCCAAAATGAAGAACCTACAGATTTTGATGCATTTTGGGAAAGTCAAATTCAATTAGCGCGAAATATTCCTTTAGACCCACAAATCACACTTTTATCTACCGAAGAAGAAATTACAAATTATCGTATCAATATTGCCAATCTAGACGGACGCCGTACCTATGGCTACATTTCAGTTCCGAATGTAGGAGGTGATTTTCCTGCATTTATCTCTTTACCCGCTTTTGGAGACGGCGCAGGGCAGGTTTCACCGACTAGTTTTTTGGCTAGTCGCTGCAATGCAATTACAATTGCTTTGTCGATTCATAATGCAGAGCCAGATGAGACTGATACTAATGCATACGAGCCTAATAATAGTGCAAATCGCGAAGAATACTACTATCGCTATGCGATTTTGGGGACTTTGCGGATGATTGATTATTTATTTGAAAGAGAGGACTTTGACGGAGAAAATCTGGGTTTGGCTGGCGTTAGTCAAGGCGGTGGTTTATCTTTAATGGTGGCAGGATTAGAAGAACGCGTAAAATTATTAGCGATTAGTAATCCGGCACTCTGTCATCATGCGGGCTATGAATATGAACGCGAGTCGGGTTTCCCTGATTACTTACTACGTTCAGCAGAATTGCAAAGTCCGACAGATTATGCGCAGACACTCGCAGCATCTGCTTACTATGATGCTTCATTTTTTGCAAAACGCTATACAGGACCGACCTTTGCTAATATCAGCTATTTAGATGAAGTAACACCTGCCGAGACAAGTTTTACCGCCATTAATAATTTACGCGGAGGAGTTATTTTAGCGCATTCCATGCGTCTAGGACATACACATCCAGAAACTTATTGGAATGGAAGATTAGATTTTTTTAGACGTAATTTTCAAAATGCACAGCGTCCTCCTTTTTTTACAACAACAGGGTATTGGGGAGAAGCTACGGGGGAAGAAGAAGTCAATCTAGGAGAAGAAACAGTTTTGAATAGTCGGATTTTTAAAGAAGAAGAATTGCTTGATTTGCCCTGTCAGTGGACAAAAATATCGGGTGCAGGAAATGTGAATTTTTCTGCTGCACAGAGTTCGGTGACCTCTGTAAGTTTCACATTGCCAGGAACTTATATCTTGAAATGCGAAAGAATAGATACAGAAAATATAAGTGCTTCGAATAGCTTCATAACGGTTGCCAATTATTTGACAGTCAGAGTTTTGGACGAAAATGGAGAGGTCGTTGAGGAACCAGAAGAAGGCGAGGAGGAGGAAGAGGGAAATGGCGAAATAGAAGCTTCGGAGCCCTCGGGATTTCGTTTATTTCCAAATCCTACACAGCGCGAATTACAGATTGATTTACAAAAATATGCAGGCAAAAAAGCATTGATTGGTTTGCATGGAATGACTGGTCAGATGATTATGCAATATCCTTTTGAAGAGTTGCCAGCAGATATTTTGCAGTTAAATTTACCCTATTTGCCTGAGGGGAATTATACAATCATGGCGCAAGTAGAAGGAGCACGTGTGCGCCTTCAGTCATTTTTAGTTTTGGGAGAGTGAGAATTTTTGTCGTCTTTTGTGGTTCAAAAAATATCCGTTCTCTGTCAAATCCTGTTACATTTTACGTTTTTTCTCAATCACATTTCACGGGATTTGTCAGAGAACCACATTTTATAAGACTTGACAGAGAACCAAAATAAAATATGCGCTACTTTCTCCACATCGCCTACAATGGCACTAATTATCGCGGTTGGCAAAGACAGCCAACAGCCATTAGCGTTCAGCAAATTTTAGAAGAAACAATCTCTAAAATGATAGGCGAAAAGACAATCTGTGTAGGTTGTGGCAGAACGGATGCGGAGGTACACGCCAGCAAGTACTTCGCACACATTGAAGTAGACAAAGTTTTCGATTATGACCCTGTAGAGCGTTTGAATCGAATGCTGCCTAATGACATTGCGGTTTTTGATTGTATTGAAATGCCAGCGCGCGCGCATACTCAGTTTGACGCCACGAATCGGAGTTACGAATATAAGATGCATGGGCGCAAAAATCCTTTTTTGCGCGAATTGAGTGCTTATTATCCTTTATCCGAATTGGATTTTTCAGAAATGCAAAAAGTGGTCGCATTACTGCCCAAATACGAGGATTACCGCGCCTTTTGTAAGACACCAGATATTTATCCAACGACAATATGTAAAGTGAAAAGTGCTGAATTAATAGTGGATGACAACCGAGAATACGCTATTTTTAGGATAACATCTAATCGGTTTTTGCGCGGTATGATACGCCTTTTAGTTGGAAATATGATATTAGTAGGTCAAGGGAGAATGAGCTTTTCTACCTTTGAAAATCATCTAAAAACAGGAGAGTCACCTAGGTTTTATACTGCAGCACATCCCCAGGGTCTATACTTAAGTGATGTGCAGTATCCTTTTGAAGAATTGAATGCTGCCTTAAACAAATCCATCTTTCCCAGATTGCTTTTTTAAGGCATTTTCCGCCCATGTATTAAAGTCAGGAGTTAATCTAGTGTATTCCTCGGTATATCCACACTCACAGCAAATATAACGGTCTTGGATACCGATTTTCGTTTGCCAAGCGTTAAGAGGGACATTCTGTTGACTATATTTTTGTCCCAACACTTCTACTACTGATGTAGAGTTGCATTTTGGACATTGTAAGGACGTTTTCATTTAGTTAATTTTGCTCAAAGATAGAATAAACCCGCACTTTGTCACGTCTTAATTTGTTTTTTTCTTACGTTTTTTAGAAGCTTTCGCCAGAGGGTTAAAATCTAAAGCTAACTGAAGCCAATAAGCTAAATCATCATTAGATTCTAGACCATATTCTTCTACAAAAACATAGCCTTTCATAGCACGTCCCGTAAAGTTCATCTCTTTTGCACCTTGCTTTTGCAAAGCTTCTGCGTAAGCATTCGTTCCAATTCGTGCCATGAGTTCCTCTTTTATAATACCGACACACATCTTGTCATCAACCATGAAACACAAACCGCCAAACATTTTCTTTTCATAGAAGTCCGCTTCTTTTTCTTGAAGTATGTAGCGAATTCTGTCTGCAAAATTTTCATCGTAAGCCATAGTCTTATGTTTTTCGCGTTCTTAAGTACGTAACCTTATTTATCTGGACATTTTGACAGGATGTTTTTCCGCTATTTCCCTCTTAAAAATAGTTCCCCCGAAGTGTCGGGGCAGGCTGTGATACAGACCGCCGAGCAAAGCATCGGCACACGGCATGCAACGA
>CALDUB010000176.1 GCA_937923465.1 uncultured Saprospiraceae bacterium | reverse complement strand
GGAAAAATTGCAGCAGCAGCAAGCACCGTAAAAAATAAAATCTACGTCACTGGAGGTTATCACTTGTCTCCCAATTGCAATGAAATTTCTTCTGCGAAGATTCATATTTTCAATCCTGAGACAAACTCTTGGGAAGCAGATGGTGCCGCAATGTTGACTCCTATTGATGACCAAGTTCAAGTTGTCTGGAAAGACAGCCTAATCATTATGGTGACGGGTTGGAGTAATACAACAAATGTTAATGATGTCCAGATTTATAATCCGACAACAAATGAATGGATTGAAGGAAATTCCACACCTAATCAGGCAAATTATAAAGTTTTTGGAGGCTCCGGAAGTATTGTCGGAGATACAATCTATTATGCTGGTGGAGCACGTATTGCCGCTAATTTTCCTGCAACGACCTATTTCAGAAAGGGATATATTAATCCAGAAGACCCAACGGATATTACTTGGTCATTGGGTCTTGAGCCTGCGGCAAAAGGATATAGAATGGGAGCGAGTGATTTTCAAGGACGCCCGATTTGGTTTGGCGGCTCTGATGTCACTTACAATTTTGATGGCATTGCTTACAATGGTTCTGGCGGGGTAGCCGCACTAGATAGAGTTTCAATTTACAACCCAACAACAGACCTTTTTGAGCAATTCTCAGGTTGGATGCCTGAATTAATGGATTTGCGTGGCGTTGCAAAAATATCTGATAATGAATTTATTCTCGCAGGCGGAATGCTACAAGGGCAAGAAGTTTCTAATAAAACCTTTTTACTGACATTAGATGATTTGCCTTCTTCTGTTGAAAATATTGCATTAAATAATGCTTTAGAAATTTCACCTAATCCAACTAATGGAAATGTTTTCATTAATGCTGACGGTGATTTTGAAATAGAAATTATTGATTTTTCAGGTAGAATAATTCAAAGGAAAAAGCTAAAAGGAAGAGAAACTTTAAATTTGCAAAGCATACCAAATGGCATCTATCAGGCTCGGATTTTTTCAAAAGAAAAGCAGGTGAGTTTGAATAAAATTGTGAAGTTCTAGAGATTGTGATAGTAGATTTTTCATGAAGCAAAAAAGCATCATTTCTATTAATTAGAAATGATGCTTTTCCATTCTTAAAATACAAATAGTAACAAACTCATACTTCGCACTCTGTACAAGTCAGCACAGTCGTACTTCGTACCTCGTAATTCGTACTTCAAATCCCCATTATCCGACGATTCAAATCCTCATCAGGCTTTCCACCTGCAAAATCATCAAAGGCTTTTTCAGTCACTTCGATAATATGTTTTTGGATAAAAGGAGCGCCTTCTCTTGCGCCTTGTTCAGGTGATTTAATGCAGCATTCCCATTCCATGACAGCCCAACCGTCGTAATCGTATTGAGACAATTTTGAGAAAATAGATTTGAAATCTACCTGCCCATCCCCCAACGAACGGAAACGCCCTGGACGGTCAATCCAATCTTCATAACCACCATAAACGCCACCACGACCCGTCGGATTGAACTCCGCATCTTTGACATGAAACATCTTAATAAAATCTTGATAAATGTCAATAAAAGCTAAATAATCCAACTGCTGCAAAACGTAATGACTCGGGTCATAGAGGATATTTACCCGAGAGTGATTATTTGTCGCATCTAAAAAACGCTCAAAAGTAATTCCGTCATGCAAATCTTCCCCAGGGTGAATTTCATAACAAACATCAACGTCGTTCTTATCAAATTCATTTAATAAAGGCGTCCAACGCTTCGCTAATTCTTTAAAAGCAGACTTCACCAAACCTTGAGGACGCTGTGGCCATGGATACATCGTATGCCATATCAATGCGCCCGAAAAAGTCGCATGTACTTTTAATCCTAAATTTTTAGAAGCTTGTGCTGCCCAAATCATTTGTTGGCGCGCCCATTCGGTACGTGCTTTTGGATTTCCTTTTACTTCGTCTGGTGCGAATGCGTCAAATCCTGCGTCATAAGCAGGATTAACCGCAACCAATTGACCTTGCAAATGCGTAGATAATTCGGTGATTTCCAAACCATATTCCGCAATTTTGCCTTTCAATTCATCACAATAAGTCTTGCTTTCTGCGGCTTTTTGCAAATCAATTAAACGGCTTTCCCAAGTAGGGATTTGGATGCCTTTATAGCCTAAGTTAGAAGCCCATTTACAGATACTCTCAAGAGAATTAAATGGGGCGCTGTCGCCCATAAATTGAGCTAAAAATATAGCTGGTCCTTTTATCGTTTTCATCTTTTGATTGAATTAATTTTGAATTTTGAATGATTTCATCATTACGTTTTAAATCTCATCGTGCTTAGTAGTAACACCAGCAATTTCGTCTTCATTTTGAAATGGAGAAATTTCTAAATGCGATTTTATTAAGCGGCGCGACAGACTTATTCCTAAAGCTAAACACAAAAGAGCCAACCCCATTAAGCCTTCGTAAATCTGCTGCAACAAGAAAAAATCATAAATTGCATGTAAAGTAACAGAAAATAAAAGTCCTTGAAATAGTAACCAATACTTTCTGTCTGCATCAAACTTTGCCAATCCCACAAAGTACCCCATTATCACACCAAATACACCATGTGCAGGCACCGCAGTAATGGCGCGCACGAGAATAGTTTCTATCCCAAAACTTTGCGCATAAAGTATATTTTCAAAGGTCGCAAATCCCATTCCTATCATAACCGAATAAACAATCCCGTCCAAGGGTTCATTAAAAAATGGTCGATGATAAGGGTAAGCGACGAGGCAAATAAATTTACCAATTTCTTCTACTAAAGCGACGCCTACTAAGGCATAAACAAAGGTTCTCAGTAAAGAACCTACTTCATCAAACCCTAGGCTATCCAAGTATTCTTGCGCCCACAAAGCAGGAAAAGTAGCAAGAATACCCAACAAAAAACAAATAGCAAGTGGTAAAAAAGACTCTCTTTCATATTTATCAATATAAAAGATATAATAACTGATAACTAAACCAGGAACAATTGCTACAAGGATTAGCAAAATCGACATTAATTACATGATTTTGCGGCATTCATAGTGACCATTTCATCTACCATGACAGTCCCTACTTTTTTCTTTCCTTCCGCACCCACTTTCATCTTAATCTCGCCTTTGATTTCTACGTAGATTTTTTCAAAGTCTTTCGTGCGTTGTTTCAGGTATTCTTTTTCTAAGGTTAAGTAATCGTCTCCTGACACGTTAAATCTCTTACCTGTTCCGCACTCTATGAATGTGGCAGCATCGGCGTAGTACATGAATGTTCCACGTAGTAATCCTTCGCCTTGTTCTGTCATTTCTTCTGCGACTTCGGTTACTTCCGAAACAGTTTTTTCGACTGCCTTAGTACCATCTTGCTGAATTTTTATGTCTTCTGCGGCTGCGCGTTCCGCTGCATTTTCAGTAATTCCATTAGATGCTGTTTCTGCGGGATTTCCGCAACTGAATAGAAATAATGAAACTATTAATAAATTTAGATACTTCATTTTTTGATTTTTTTAATGAGAAATTCTAAAGATAAAAGGTGTTAAGCGTGTGTGGTGTTTACTGCTTTTAGAATCTTTGCACTTGCGTACAAGGCTGAAGGTTGTCGTGCCTACCGAGCAAAGCATCGGGACAGAGTTTGGCGCTTTTAAATAGTTAAATTTTAACTGACTACGGCTTGCATCATCCATGCACAAATTAATGCGCCGTATGTTCCTAAGGCGTAGCCTAAAACTGCCATTAAGACTCCGACAGGAGCTAAGGCTGGACTAAATGCAGATGCGACAATTGGCGCACTTGCTGCCCCTCCAACATTTGCTTGAGAGCCAACTGCAACAAAGAAAA
Organism: uncultured Saprospiraceae bacterium; assembly: GCA_937923465.1. Taxonomy (GTDB): domain Bacteria; phylum Bacteroidota; class Bacteroidia; order Chitinophagales; family Saprospiraceae; genus JAHDCG01. Next base: position 2,244 of record CALDUB010000176.1, on the reverse strand, counting down.
ATGGTGCTTTAATCAACCACGCGACAAAGAGTAAAATGATAACATGAACCAACATCCAAACAAATCCAACTGCGAAAAGTCCCAAGTTATTAAAGACTTCGCCCAAGTCCATTTTCATACCAATTGTTGCGACCAAAACGTAAATAAAAACGCTACCAATGCGACTCGCACCTACGCCTTCTAGTTTACGCGCACTTGTAAATGATAGAATTAAACCAACTGTAGTCGCAATAACAATCATCCAAAAGAACTTCGACATTAAAGATGTTAATCCGATTGCTTCTAAACTTTCTTTGAAACCCGTCATTGCTGGGGCAATCGTATCTGCTCCGAAGTGTGCCAAGGCTACACCACCAAATGCGACAGAAAGCAGCATAAAAACATCAGTCGTTGTCGGAATTCGTGCGATACTTGCACTGTAATTTTCTACTCTATTCTTCAAATCAGTAATCGCAGTATTATCCGCTTTCAATAATTTATCAATCTTATCAGAAATACCTGCACCGTAAAGTAAGAAGCCCATCCAAATATTCGCTACAATAACATCTACGACAATCATCGAAGCAAAAATATTATCCTGCACTTCAAATATCTCTTTCATTGCTGTTTGGTTCGCACCGCCGCCAATCCAACTTCCAGCTATTGTAGCTAATCCACGCCACAATTCATCTGGTGTAACATTCCCAATTAAGTCTGGTGCAACATAAGACACGAATAAAAGCGCAATTGGACCACCAATCACAATCCCTAATGTCGCAGAGAAAAACATAATAAGTGCCTTTGGACCTAAGTTCTTGATTCCTTGAAAATCAATACTAATACATAACAAAATCAAGGAAGCTGGTAATAAATAGCGAGAAGCCATGTAATACAAACTGGATTGTTCTCCAGAGATTATTCCAAGAGAATTGAGTATGGCTGGTAAAAAGTAACACAACAAAAGGGTAGGAACAACTTTATAAAAACCTTTAAAAGCAGGCAATGTATCTGTCCAAAAAACCAAACCTAATAGACAAATAAGAATACCTAAAACAACGGCATCATTTGTAAAAACAGGAGAGGAAGCGGCAGCTTCTGCACCTTGCGCCATTAAAAAAACAGGCATCAACATCAAGGCAAAAATTCCAAGCAGGCGTATTATTTTTTTCATTTCGTTTTGTTTGAATGAGAAATTACGCCTGCAAAATAGTAAAAGTTATTAGTTTATTGAGTTGATTATGTTGATTGATTTTCAAGGGGAACAAATCAACATAATCAACCAATCAACACAAGTCTTTAAAAACTAAACTTGAACCGTAAAAATAAAGCCTGAACAGGACTTCGATAACCAAATTCTCCTTCATCGTCAAATACCAATTGTCCGATAAAATCTACATCCCAATTTTCCTTGATGGAATAAGTTAATGTTGGATTGATAAAAAGTGCCTGCGCTTCGGAAGGGCTATAAATTAACGCTACGCCTCCACTTAATAGCGGTGAGACAGGATAGCTGACCGATAAAAAAGTCGCGTACTTGTAAGGATATAAGTTTTTAGCAGAAAGGTCGAAGGTGAATAGTTGAGTGATATTTCCTGTCGTTGTTCCATTGCTGTTGAATAGGAAACCTGCGTTTAAGTAAAGCGAATTTCCAAAAGAATAATCTGCGCCAAGAGTGGCAGTAAAACTTTCTTTCTCTGTACTTTCAAATGGAATGAAATAAGTAAATTCTCCTTTGAAGCCAACATTTTTTAGATTTCCAGCCCAGCCACCGCCGAGTGCATAATCACCTTGCGCGACACCTGCTAAAATTTGAAAATCATAGTTCCATTTATTAAATTTCCAGAGTAAGCCGACCGTTGATTCCTCCCATTTGTCAAATACCTTTGCTGCAAGTTCTACACTACCTGCATAGCCTGTGTAATAGCGAATGCGTAAGGCATCACTACCAGGACGTTCTTCGTAATCAAAATCTGTGAAGGAATAAGCGTTGAAGATGTCATTAGGATTCCAAACGGTGTTTATTCCCCAATTGATGCGTTGTCTTCCGAGACGGACTTCCCAGTTTCCTTTAACATATTCTCCATAAAAACGGTCAATAATCGAGTGCACGGCGACACCTGCTTTTCCCACTGCTGCGGCATCCAAATCAAAATAATCATTTCCCGCTGCCAATTGCATTTTGTAATCGTCTGCATTGGGTTGTCCAACTTGGTCGCCCCAGAAAAAACGATTCCGCAGTTCTAATTTCATCGTAAAATTCTCATT